>JAWLBS010000013.1:0-20456 GCA_041687575.1 Phycisphaerae bacterium
GGCCATGAGCATGGCGGGTTTGATGATGCGGTCTTCCTCGTCGCCGAACTGGCCCTGCTCGCCGGCGTGGGGGTTCAGCCCGCACACGGCGATCCGCGGACTCTCGAGGCCCCACCAGTCGCGCAGGGCGCGGTCCATCAGATCGATCGGCTGGAAGACCCGGCCAATGCTGAAGATATGCTCGACGGCGAACAGTGGCTCGTGCGTGGTCGCCAGGGCGACCTTGAACGGCCCGCCCGCGAACATCATCGTGACCCGCCGGGCGTTAAAGGCCTTCTGCAGGAACTCGGTGTGGCCGGGGAAGCGGTGGCCGGCCTGGCGCCAGGAGTGTTTGCAGATCGGTGCGGTGACGATGGCGTGGATCGTGCCGGCATTGACCCCGGCAATCGCCTCCTGCAGGAACTGGACCGAGGCCTCGCCGCCGGAGGCGGTCGCCTGGTGGACGTGCAGCGGGCAGTCGAAGTCGTCGAAGTCGGCGACGATCACGCCGCTCTCGATCCGGCCGACCTGGTCGTGCGGGACCCGCCACCAGAACGGGTTGATCTCGGCGCGGTCGGCGGCGTAGGTGAGCAGCTCCTCGAAGCCGTAGATGATGAACCGCCCGAGCCCGCGGACGGCGGGGTCGGCCAGGGCCTTGACGATCACCTCCGGGCCGATCCCGCCGGGGTCGCCCATAGTGATCGCCACGACCGGCTTGACGCCGTTCGGGACCGATATCTCGCGGTTGTTATTGCCTCTATGGTCCATGCTTCACGTATTTCACAGCCAACCAGACTCACGCAACTGATCGAAGGTCAGGCCCCCGGCTGCAGCCGGTGACGACTGACCCGTCCTCATCAGATAGTTTATCACAACCTTGGCGAGCATATCGGTCTCGACGTTCACTTTGTCCCCGACTTTGCGGACGGCCAGGGTCGTCTTAGCGAGGGTGGTGGGGATCAGGGCAATGCTGAAGGTGGCGTCCTGGACGTCCACGACGGTCAGCGAGACCCCGCTGACGGCGATTGAGCCCTTGGGCACGACGCAGGCGATCTGGCCGGGGTCGTCGAGGGTGAACGCCAGCCGGACCTCGCTGGGGGTGCGGGTGACCTCGGTGACGGTCGCGGTGGCATCGACGTGGCCCTGGACGAAGTGGCCGTCGAGCCGGCCATTGGCGGCCAGGGCCCGTTCGAGGTTGACCGGATCGCCGGGGCGGAGACCGCCCAGGGTGGTCCGGGAGAGGGTCTCGCCGATGACATCGAATTCGGCCCAGGTATCGCCGCCGGCGGCGACAGTCAGGCAGGTCCCGTCAACGGCGAAACTGGCCCCGTGGATGGCGTCGGGGCGCAAGGGGCCCAGATCGATGCGGAGTCGGCTGCCAGCCTGGGTCGGCCGCATGGTCAGGACGGTGCCAAGATGTTCGACAATTCCCGTAAACATAGCTCCGGAAGATGCTAGCGGCAGGGGGGCGGATGAGCAAGGGTGGGGGCGGGTGACGACGTGACAACGTGACGACGTGATAACGTGAGTGGTGCGGTGGCGGCAGAATGAAACCGGCCCGGCCGAGGGATGCTCGGCCGGGCCGGGTCGTGTTTCTCTGGCGGCGGGTTGCTTTGGCTCGCCACCTACCGTGTTCTCTTGCGGGTCGGCTTACTGGGTGAAGCTGCTGAACCAGGCGGCGATCCGCGGGGCGTAGACGACGATCACGCCGGCGAACACGACCGAGACCATGCTCATCAGCTTGATCAGGATGTTCAGGCTCGGGCCGGAGGTGTCCTTGAACGGGTCACCCACGGTGTCGCCGACGACGGCTGCCTTGTGAGAGGAGCCGCCCTTGCCGCCGTGCTCGCCCGTTTCGATGTATTTCTTGGCGTTGTCCCACGAGCCGCCCGCGTTGGCCATGAAGATCGCCATCGCAAAGCCGCAGGTCAGGCCGCCGGCCAGCAAGCCGAGCACGCCGGAGACGTCCAGCAGCAGACCGACCGCTACCGGCATTGCCAGGGCCAGCAGTGACGGGATGATCATCTCACGCTGGGCACCGGCGGTCGAGATTGCCACGCAGCGGGCATAGTCGGGCTTTTCCGTGCCTTCCATGATGCCGGGCTTCTCCTTGAACTGCCGGCGAACCTCCAGCACCATCGCCTTGGCAGCGCGGCCGACCGCCTCCATCGTCATTGCGCTGAACAGGAAGACCAGGAGTACGCCGGCGAACATGCCGCAGAGCACCTTGGGGTTTATCAGTGTGACTTCATAGAAGTCCATGTAGTCGCTCAGGCTTGCCCGGCGCGCCCAGACCAGGTTCACCAGGTGGGGCTGGCCTTGGTCGTCGAGCAAGGAAATGGTGTGGGCGATCTCGGGGCGCTCCGGGTCTGGCGTGACGGCCAGGGTACCCATCTTCTGGTTCGGGGAGAGCGTCCGGGCTACTGCTGGCGGCATATTGGTCGCCAGATAGGAGCGGTAGCTGCTTTCTGAGGTGCCGGGGGTCTCTTTGATCGCAAACTTGCCATGGCCGGTGTACACCCACTGGTCGAGACCCGCAATCGCATTCTGTTCGGCGCTCTGGCTTTTGTCCTCATAGGCGGCCACAACGTTTACACCCGCCTCACGGTTCAGGCCGATACGGACCTCTTCCACGTAGGCCGCGAGCAGGGCCAGGGCGGTCAGTGCGGCCGAACCGATGGCAAAGCCCTTGCCGGTCGCCGCGGTGGTGTTGCCCAGGCTGTCCAGGGCGTCGGTGCGCTTGCGGACCTCGGGCTCCTGGTGGGTCATCTCGGCATTGCCGCCGGCGTTGTCGGCGATCGGGCCGTAGGCATCGGTCGCAAGGGTCAGGCCCAGCGTCGCCAGCATGCCGACCGCGGCGATGCCCACACCGTACAGGCCGACCGACATCTCGGTGAAGCCGCCGGCGAACCCGTAGGCCAGCAGGATCGCGACCATGATGATCGACAGCGAGGCCCAGGTGCTCTTCATGCCGCTGGCGATGCCAGCGATGATGACGGTCGCAGCGCCGGTTTCGGCTTGTTCGGCCACGACCTTGGTCGGGCTGTAGTCATAGCTCGTGTAGTATTCGGTGCTCCACCCGATGAGGACACCCGCCACCAGGCCGCTGAGGATGGCTCCCCAGATACCCAGCCAGGAGATGCCCGGGATATCGCCAAGAAGCCACCAGCAGACGCCCAAGGCCGCGACGATGATCAGTGCGCTCGAGCCGTAGATGCCGCGGTTCAGGGCGCTCATGAGCTGCTTCATGGTGGCATCTTCCTGCGTGCGGACCATGTAGATGCCCACAATGCTCAGTATGATGCCCACGCCGGCGAGCACCATCGGGGTGGCCAGCAGGCGGATCTGCACATTCAGGTCCTCGATGCCCAGGGCCAGAGCCGCCGAAACGCCAAGGGCCGCGGTCGCCAGGATCGAGCCGCAATAGCTCTCGTACAGGTCGGCGCCCATGCCGGCCACGTCGCCGACGTTGTCGCCGACGTTGTCGGCGATCGTTGCGGGGTTGCGGGGGTCGTCCTCGGGGATGCCGGCCTCGACCTTGCCGACCAGGTCGGCGCCGACGTCAGCCGCCTTGGTGTAGATGCCGCCACCGACGCGAGCGAACAGGGCCTGGGCGCTGGCACCCATGCCGAAGGTCAGCATGATCACGGTGATCTCAAAGAGGCTCATCTCCACGCCCCACATCGGCGCGATCTTCGCGAGGATGATGAACCACAGGGCGATATCGAGCAGGCCGAAGCCGACCACGACCATGCCCATGACCGCACCGGCACGAAACGCCACGGTCAGGCCCTGGTTCAGGCTGGCGCGTGCACCGGCCGCGGTGCGGTTCGACGCCATCGTCGCGGTCTTCATGCCCAAAAAGCCGCACAAGCCGCTGAAGAAACCACCCGTCAGGAAGGCGATAAAGACGATCTCGTGCTGCAAGCCTACCTGTCCCATCCAGTACAGGATTGCGCAGACCACGGCGAAGAAGATGGCGACCACCTTGTACTGCCGCCGCAGGTAGGCATAGGCCCCCTCGGTGACGTAGCCGGCGATCTCCTTCATATCCTCATCGCCCTCATCGGCTGCTCTGACTTCCTTGTAAAATCGCCAGGCGAAAATCAAGGCAATGATCGCACCGATCGGCGCGAGGTACCAGACGATGGGAATGATGATCGCATGCTCGATAGGCTCGACCATGCCATCGGCCGCGCGCTCGGCGGGCGGGGTCAAGGCGGCGTTTTCCGGCGCGGTCAGCACCGGCTGTTGCGGGGTCGGTTCGACCGCCGGGGCGGGTGCTGCCACGCCTTCGGAGGCAGGCGGGGCGCCTTCCTGGCCGAACACGGACGGGATGGCCACCGCCAGCACGATCGCGGCCAGCGCGATCGTAGCGAGCCCTTGCCATCTGAACATGAACGCGGATCTACGGGTTCTCACTGCCTGTCTCCTTACGAATACGAACCATGTCCTGCTCACCGGACAGTCCAAAGATTGGGCACTATAGCATGGCGTGCAGAGATTTCCAGCTCACGCCACCACCGCCAGGCGAGCGATCTTGTCGCGTTTGCAGACGGCGGCGATGTGTCCCGTGCCGTGGACCCAGCCCAAGGGATGGCCTCGCCACATCGCGAGCGGTCAGCCGCGCTGGCGGGTGCCGATCGGTCTGCCGCGAAGGTATTCGCTTGCCTGTGCGTCAGAAATATTCGCAGCTTCGTGCGGCGGGAACGCGCCGTCGCGGCTGCGGGCACGGACACCCGCTTGCGATTGGGCTTGCGGTTGGTACGCGGTCCGTCTGCGTGTATTATGCGGATACGGGCGGTCGGGGCCAGCGGGGAAGGGGCCGCCGACCGGGGGCGAGACGCCAGCATGCAGGGTGGGCTTTGCCCACCGGGACGTTCCGTATGGACATGGTCCGCGATGCCGGCGTAACCTTCGTCCGGAGGATTACCGCTCCCTCACGGTCGCGGCTCGTTAGTGCAGGACCGTGGGAACCGACAGGTCTGGGAATGGAATGACGGTTGAGGGCTTTTGAGATGCCGGAATCGCAGGACAAACCGATCCCGCCGAGCAAGGTGCTGGTGGTGGACGACAACCCGCAGATGGTCGAGCTGCTCGAGGCGTACCTCGAAGACCTGCCGCAGGTCACGGTGCTGACGGCTGGCAACGGCGAGGAGGCGCTGGAGAAGGTTGCGGCCGAGATGCCCGACCTGGTGCTGTTGGACATCATGATGCCGCGGATGAGCGGCTACGAGGTGTGCCGGCGGATGAAGTCGGACGCGGCGACCAGACAGATCCCGGTGATCATGGTGACGGCACTGGACGAGTTGGCCGACATCGAGCGGGGGGTGGAGGTCGGCTCGGACGATTTCCTGGTCAAGCCGATCAAGCGGGTGGAGCTGGTCAGCCGGGTCAGCACGCTGCTGCGGCTACGGCATCTGCAGAACGAGCTCGACCGGACGCTGGCGTACCTGGAAGAGCTGGAGCGGGCCTTGAATGCCCCGGGGAAGTAGGGCATTGGGTGCCACGGTCCTGCGCAGCAGGGCCGTGCCAATCCCTCGGCCGGGGATGTGCTCACAAGCGCATGGGAAGGAGCCCGAAGCGTAAGCGAGGGAGTCGTTCGACTGCGCATCGTCCCCGCTTTCCGGGAGCGACTCCCCGCCCCCCGCGAGTGACTCCCCGCCGTCCGCGAGCGGCTCCCCGCCCTCCGTGAGCGATTCCCCGGCCTCCGCGAGTGATTCCCCGGCCTCCGGGAGCGGCTCCCCGCCGTCCGCGAGCCTCTCGCGGGCGTCGGCGAACGGTTGGTGGCCATCCACGGACGTTCCGTTGCTGTCCACGGACCTTCCGTTGCTGTCCACGGACGTTCCGTTGCCATCCACGGGCCTTCCGTTGCCGGCCACGGACCTTCCGTTGCTGTCCACGGACCTTCCGTTGCTGTCCACGGACCTTCCGTTGCTGTCCACGGACGTTCCGTTGCCGTCCACGGACGTTCCGTTGCCATCCACGGACCTTCCGGCGCCATCGACGCGGGGCCCGGCGGAGGCGGGGGGTGATGGGCGGACTGGCCGATAAGAACGGCGGAGACGACGCCCTGCGCTGCGCCAGGCCGCGAGGGCGGCGCCGGCCGCGGTGCTGCCCGTGCCGGGGGCGGCTTGAAGCCGGGACTCCTGGCAGACTCCGGCGGGCGCGAGGCGGGACTCCTGACAGACTCCTGACGCGCAGCTTGCCAAACCCGGGCTATAATTGCAAACTGGCGTGTTAGGCAAAAGGTAGGTATGCCTTTTGCGGTCCACAGTAGCAGGATTTCCAGCGTCGGATCCCCTGCCGGTTTTACCCTCGGCGGCCACTATATATGCAGCGCGACGAAATCATTGTCAAAGGGGCGAAAGTCCATAACCTCCATAGCGTTGGGGTGCGGTTGCCGCGAAACCGGCTGATCTGCATGACCGGCGTGAGCGGTTCGGGCAAGTCGAGCCTCGCCTTCGACACCCTCTATGCCGAGGGGCAGCGACGCTACATGGAGTCGCTCTCCGTCCACGCCCGGCAGTTCTTCAACCAGATGCCCCGCCCTGAGGTCGACAGCATCGATGGGCTCTCGCCGGCCATCGCGATCGGTCAGCAGACCACCGGCTGGAACCCCCGCAGCACCGTCGGCACCATCACCGGCATCTACGACCTCCTGCGGGTGCTGTTCGCGCGGGCGGGCGAGCCGTTCTGTCCCAAGTGCGGACAGAAGATCACCAGCCAGAGCCAGGACCAGATCGTCGCCGCCATCGGGCAGATGGCAAGCGAGAAGGCCCTGGCGGTGCTGGCGCCGGTGATCAAGGGGCAGCGGGGGCACTATCAGGACCTGTTCGAGCAGCTGCGTCGCGACGGGTACATGCGGGCGCGGGTCGACGGCCACATCCTGGCGACCGACCCGGCGCCGAGCCTGGAACGCAACCGCCGGCACGACATCGAGGTCGTCATCGACCGGCTGAGCGCCGGGGCGGGACGCGGCCGGATCGCCGAGGCGGTCGAGCAGGCGCTGAAACTGGGACAGGGGCAGCTGATCGTCACGCCGATGGAGCCGGGCTCCAGCGAGACCGACCGGCGGCGCGACCGGATCCTCAGCACGCTCAACGCCTGCGCCGACTGCGGGATCGGCCTGCCGGCGCTGTCGCCGCAGCTGTTCAGTTTCAACTCGCCGCAGGGGATGTGCATGACCTGCGACGGGCTGGGCGAGCGGCACGACTTCGACCCGGACCTGCTGGTGGCCGAGCCGGGCCTGACGCTGTTCAAGGGGGCGATCCCGGTGCTCCGTCCGCCGATCGGGCGGTGGCGTCGGCACATCTACCGGGGCGTGGCCAAGCGCTTCGGGTTCGACCTGGGCAAGCCGTGGAAGAGCCTTCCGGCCAAGGCGAAGCGGATCCTGCTGTACGGGGCCGGCGGGGCCGAGGTCGAGATGGAGTGGCAGGGCTTCCACGGCACGTGGCGCCACAGCGAGTCGTTCGAGGGGATCATCCCCGAGTTCCGCGAGAAGTACAAGACGACCAACAGCGGCATCGCCCGGCGGTTCTACGAGAAGTTCATGCGGCACAGCGGCTGCAGCGACTGCCATGGCGCCCGGCTCAACGAGCAGGCCCTGGCGGTGCGGGTCGGTGGCCGGAACATCGCCGACCTGTGCGACCAGTCGCTGGCGGGGCTGGAGGCGTGGCTGGGCGGGCTGAAACTGACCGGTTCGGCGGCGCTGGTGGCCGAGGACCTGGTCAAGGAGCTGCAGTCGCGGCTGACGTTCCTGCTGGACGTGGGGCTGGGGTACCTGACGCTGGCGCGGCGGGCGCCGACGCTCTCGGGCGGCGAGGCGCAGCGGGTCCGGCTGGCGGGTCAGATCGGCGGCGGGCTGGTCGGGGCGATGTACGTGCTGGACGAGCCGTCAATCGGGCTGCACGCGCGGGACAACGTGCAGCTGCTCAAGACGCTGGCGCGGCTGCGCGACATGGGCAACACGGTGATCGTGGTCGAGCACGACGAGGCGACGATCCGGGCGGCCGATTACGTGGTCGATTTCGGGCCGGGCGCGGGCTCGCACGGCGGGAAGATCACCGCCGAGGGCGACGTCGAGGCGCTGCTGAAGACTCCGGCCTCCCTGACGGGACAGTACCTGGCCGGCAAGCGGCGGATCGAGATCCCCGCCACGCGGCGCCCCTTCCGCCGGGATCACTGC
Organism: Phycisphaerae bacterium; assembly: GCA_041687575.1. Taxonomy (GTDB): domain Bacteria; phylum Planctomycetota; class Phycisphaerae; order UBA1845; family JANYLN01; genus JANYLN01. The sequence continues at coordinate 8,168 of JAWLBS010000013.1, forward strand.
CTGGATCTGCAAGGGGCATCGCACAACAACCTCAGGACTGTCAACGTCAAGATCCCGCTGGGGGCGTTCGTGGTGGTCACCGGGGTGTCGGGCTCGGGCAAGAGCAGCCTGGTCAACGACACCCTGGCGATCGCCCTGCACAACGCGGTCAACGAACTGGACCTCAAGCAGCCGGGCAAACACAAGGGCCTGGATGGGGCGAAAAAGGTCGACAAGGTCCTGGTGATCGACCAGAGCCCGATCGGGCGGACCCCGCGGTCGAACCCGGCCACCTACATCAAGGTCTTCGACCTGATCCGCGACCTGTACGCGCAGCTGCCCGACAGCAAGGTCCGCGGCTACAAGCCGGGGCGGTTCAGCTTCAACGTGCCGGCCGAAGACGGCGGCGGCCGGTGCGAGGCGTGCCAGGGGCACGGGGCGAAGAAGCTGGAAATGGACTTTCTGGCCGACATGTGGATCACCTGCCCCGTCTGCGAGGGCAAACGCTTCTCCAGCGAAACGCTGCAGATATTCTATAAGACCAATACGATCAGCGACGTGCTGAAGATGACCGTCGAGGAGGCGGCCCGCCACTTCGCCAACATCCCCAAGATCAAGGCGATGCTCGACTGTTTGCTGCACGTGGGGCTGGGGTACATGGAGCTCGGCCAGTCGAGCACGACGCTGTCCGGCGGCGAGGCGCAGCGGATCAAGCTGGCGAGGGAGCTGGTCAAGCGGTCGACCGGCCAGACGTTCTACATCCTCGATGAGCCGACGACGGGCCTGCACTTCGAGGACGTCCGCAAGCTGCTGGAGATCCTGCACGGGTTCGTCGATGCGGGAAACACCGTGCTGGTCGTCGAGCACAACATGGACGTGATCAAGACGGCCGACTGGCTGATCGACCTGGGCCCCGAAGGCGGCGAGGCCGGCGGGCGGGTTGTCGCGACCGGCTCGCCCGAGAAGGTCGCCAAGAGCAAGCGGAGTCACACCGGCGAGGCCCTGCGCGAGGTGCTGCCGGACGGCGACGGCAACTTCCCCCCGCCGATCGACTGGAACCACCGGTTGCGGGCGGCGGCCGACGAGGTCAAGACGGATGGGTTCATTCGCGTGGTCGGCGCGCGGCAGAACAACCTCAAGGACGTGACCGTCGACGTGCCGCGGCACCAGATGAGCGTGTGCACGGGCGTGTCCGGCTCGGGCAAGAGCAGCTTCGCCCTTGAAACGATCTACACCGAAGGCCAGCGGCGGTATGTCGAGTCGATGTCGACCTACGCGCGGCAGTTCGTCGGGCGGCTGGCCAAGCCGAAGGTCGAACGGATCGAGGGGCTCTCGCCGGCCGTGGCGATCGAGCAGAAGGGCACCGCCCGCTCGCCGCGTTCGACCGTCGCAACAATCACCGAGATCTACGACTACATGCGGCTGCTGTGGGCCCGGCTGGGTGTGCCGTACTGCCCCGACTGCCAGGTGCCGATCCAGCGGATGACCGTCGACGAGATCACTACGGACATTATCAAGCGGCTGGTGGACAAGGCGGTTGTCCTGTACGCACCGGTGGCCCCGAAGGAGACGCAGCGCTGGGCGGACCTGTGGGACCGGCTGCGCGGGGCGGGCTTCGCGCGGGCACGGGTCGACGGGCAGCTCGGGCGGATCGAGGAGATGCCCGCCCCGGCCGAGGGGCGCCACCACGTGGTCGAGGTGGCGATCGACCGGCTGGACATGGGACATGTCAAGCGGAGCCGGCTGATCGACAGCATCGAGCAGGCGATCGGGCTGAGCGAGGGCGTGGTCATCGCCGAGGCCGACGGCGGCGAGCCGTCGCTGCGCTACAGCATCGATCGGACGTGCCGCTCGTGCGGGCGGGCCTTCGAGGAACTCTCGCCGCACAACTTCAGCTACAACAGCCCGCTGGGCTGGTGCCCGACGTGCGAGGGGCTCGGCGTGCAGCAGGGCGTCGAGGCGGATGTGATCATCGTGCGGCCGGACCGGGGGCTGCTGGACGGGGCGGTGGCCGGCTGGGGGCGGATCGGGCGCAGCACCGTGCGCGGCCGGATGATCAAGGCGGTGGCGTCGGCAATCGGCTTCGACGTGGAGACGCCGTGGGAGCAGCTCGACCGCGAGCACCAGAATGCGGTGCTGTACGGCTTGCCCGGGCAGTGGATCGATGGGGCGGCGATCGGGCCGGGCGTGCGGTTCGAGTGGAAGGGGATCTCGCCGGCGATCGAGGAGGCCAGCCGGATCAGCTGGCACTACCGCAAGCGGCTCGAGGATATGACCCAGCAGGTGCCGTGCCGCGACTGCCACGCCAGCCGGCTGCGGGCGGATGCCGGGGCGGTGCGCCTGGCGGACCGGACGATCGGCGAGGTGTGCCGGATGGACCTGGCGTCGGCGGCGACGTTCTTCAAGAAGATGTCGCTGCCGCGTGGGCAAAAGCGGATCGCCGGCGAGCTGCTCCGCGAGGTGAACAACCGGCTGCGGTTCCTGCTGGACGTGGGGCTGGATTACCTGACGCTGGACCGCTCGGGGCCGACGCTCTCGGGCGGCGAGGCCCAGCGGATCCGCTTGGCGTGTCAGCTCGGCAGCGGGCTGACCGGCGTGCTTTACGTGCTGGACGAGCCGACGATCGGCCTGCACCCGATCGACAACGAGCGGTTGCTGGCGGCACTGCGGAACCTGCGGGACCTGGGCAATACGCTGCTGCTGGTCGAGCACGACCGCGAGGTGATCCAGGCGGCGGACAACATCATCGACTTCGGGCCGGGGGCGGGGGCGGCCGGCGGATGGCTGATGGCGACGGGGACGCCGGGGGAAGTTGCCAGTTGCCAGTTGCCAGTTGCCAGTGGAAAACGGCAGGGGTCAGGGGTCCCGGCTTCGCCACACGACGGCTACGCCGTGGCGGGCAGGGGTCAGGGGGCAGCAAGACAACAGCAACAGCAACGGCGGGGACAGGTTACAGGGGACAGCAAGAGCAACGGCAGCGGCAACAACGGCGATAGCAACAGCAACAACAGCCACAACAACAGCGACGACATCGACAGCGGCGGGGACGGGCGTGCGGCGGGGTCGCTTACGGCGCGGTATCTGGCCAATGTCGAGGCGATCGAGGTGCCGGTGAATCGGCGGGGGGTGGTGTGGCCGCCGGATGCGGTTGAGGACAGCGGGTGGCTGATCGTGCGGGGGGCGCGGCACAACAACCTCAAGCACATCGACGTGGCGCTGCCGCTGGGGCGGTTTACGGCGGTGACCGGGGTATCGGGCTCGGGCAAGAGCTCGCTGATTACCGAGACGCTCTGGCCGGCGCTGGCGCGGCGGCTGCAGGGGGCCAAGGCGACGCCGGGCGGGCACGAGGCGATCGACGGGCTGAGACTGGTCGACAAGGTCATCAGCGTCGATCAGTCGCCGATCGGCCAGACCCCCGCCAGCAACGCGGCGACCTACACGGGCCTGTTCGACGAGATCCGCAAGCTCTTCGCGCGAATGCCCGCGGCCAAGATGCATGGTTTCGCGCCCGGGCGGTTCAGTTTCAACCGGCCCGGCGGCCGGTGCGAGGATTGCGAGGGGATGGGCTCAAAGTGCGTGCAGATGCACTTTCTGCCCGACGTGTGGGTGACCTGTGAGACGTGCGGCGGCAAACGGTTCAACGCGGCGACGCTGGAGGTGGCGTTCCACGGCAAGAACATCGCCGACGTGCTGGAGATGTCGGTGGCCGAGGCGGCGCTGCTGTTTGATGACGTGCCGAAACTGCGGCGGATCCTCCAGACACTGCTGGACGTGGGGCTGAACTACCTGCCGCTCGGCCAGTCCGGCACGACGCTTTCGGGCGGCGAGGCGCAGCGGATCAAGCTGGCCGCCGAGCTTGCGCGGCCGCAGACGGGGCGGACGCTCTACATCCTCGACGAGCCGACGACAGGGCTGCATTTCGACGACGTCCGCAAGCTGCTGGCCGTGCTCCACCGGCTGGTCGATCAGGGCAACACGGTGATCTGCATCGAGCACAACCTCGACCTGATCAAACAGGCCGATTGGGTGATCGACCTGGGACCCGGGCCGGCCGAGCGGGGCGGCGAGGTGGTTGTCGCGGCGACGCCGGAAGAGGTGGCGGCGTGCGGCCGGTCGCTGACCGGCAAGGTGCTGCGGCCGGTGCTCGAGGCGGGGCCGCACCGCGAGAGGGAGGTGTTCGACCCGAAGGCGGCTGCACGAAAGGCGCTCAAGGGCGCCGGTAAGCGGTCGGATTCGAAGAACGGGACCAACGGCAAGGCGGCTTGCGGCGGCAAGGGTCGGGCCGGCGGCGCGGGCCGGCGGCGCAAGACCGCCTTCGGACGGTCGGGGTATCCGCCGATGGGGATGGGGTTCGACGAGGTCGATGACGACGCGATCGATGACGCGCCGGAGGCAGCGGCTGCGGCTGGTCCACCGCTGATCAAGAACACCCAGGCGTGGCACTTTGCGGGCAAGGCGGTCGCCGGCAATGGCAAGCCCGCCTGGTCGCGCACGGCGCTGGTGGCGCTGTGCGGGCTGCTGATCAAGCACGTGCCGGGGATCCGGCTGGACTGGGGGCACAAGACCGGCGCGACGATGCGCGACAAGCGCGGCCGGCGAGTGGGGCGGCTGGTCACCAACAAGTCCGATGCGATCATCGCCTGGCTGTTCGCGCCGCAGGCGGCCTTCCGCGAGGACGACGTGGCGGGCGCGGGGGCAGGCGGCTGGATCCACAAGGATGCCGACGGTGCGCTGGAGGTCCGTTTCAACGTGATCGGCGAAGGGGACCTGCACGAGGGGACGGCCGAGGTTATCGGGCGTTGGGCGGAGGCGGTCAAGGGCTCGCGAAACCGCAAGGGGCGGCCGCGGATTCGGGTCAGCCGGGCAATGGACCCGCCGGATGATTACGCGGCAGATCACGACGTGCTGGACGACGTGTTCGAAGAGGTCGAGACGGAGAGCATGGACGATGCCGTATATGGATGACGATCCCCTGGTCCCGTTCGCCATGCTGGTGCGGCTGGAGGTGCCGCTGCAGCGGCTGGACAAGGCCCTGCCCATCGACGGCGACCTGCGCAAGTGGTCGGACCGGTACCTGATGCCGGCGACGTACGAGCTGGACGAGCGGCCGGACGTCGGGCCGGTCTGGATCGCCTGGCACGAGAGCGGGCTGTACGTCGCCTGCCGGGTGCGGGGCAAGCGCCGCCCGCCCGAGTGCAAGCCGCGGTGGTTCTGGAAGAGCGACAACCTGCGGATCATGACCGACACCCGTGACACGAAAGATACGCACCGGGCGACGCGGTTCTGCCAGCAGTTCTACTTCATGGCAGCCGGCGGGGGCGACGGCGAGGACGAACCGGCCGCCGGTGCCGCCAAGATCCACCGCGCCCGGCAGGATGCGCCGCTGCCGGCTGAGGGGCTCTTGCAGGTCGCGGTGAAGCGCTACCGCGACGGGTATGACCTGGAAGGTCACATCCCGGCCGAAGCGCTTGCGGGCTTCGAGCCGGTCCCCGGCCGGCGGATCGGCTTGTACTACATGCTGGAAGACCGCGAGCGCGGGCAGCAGTACCTCACCGTCGGCGATGCGCTGTACTGGTGGGTCGACCCGAGCGTGTGGGCGACGGCGGTGCTGATCTGAGCGGTCAGTCCACCACTACAAACGCTCCGGTCGGCACATGGGGGCTGCGCTGGAAGCGGTAGCGGCCAAGGCCCAGGACTTCCATCACGGCGCGGGTCTCGCCAGGGAAATCGGGGCAGTTGAGTTCGTCGAACGCCAACACGCTGCCGCGGACGAGGCGGTCGCGGATGGCCTCGAGGCACACCTTCGTCGGCTCGTACAGATCGAAGTCGAAATACGCCAGCGAGACGACCGTCTCGGGGTGATCGGCCAGGTACTTCGGCAATGTTTCGCAGGCGTCGCCGACGCACAGCTCGTACTTGGGGATGTGGGGCAGGGGGCTTTCGGCCTGGTGGTAGTCGAGCACCCGGCGGAGGTACTGCTCGTAGTCCTCGGTCACACCGTAGGCCCCCGGGGCAGCCAGGTTCGACTCGCCGTCCTCGGCGGCGACCGACGGAAACCCGCGGAAGGTATCGAAGCCGACGATTCTGCGGTTGAAGTTGTACGGCTCGTACATGCCGCGGAAGTTGGACATCAGGGCCATGTTCTGCCCCCACCGCACGCCGAACTCGAAGATCACCCCTGGTACGTCGACGATTCGCCTGTACAGGTCGTGCATGTACAGGATCCGCGAGAGGGTCTGGCGGTTGAGGAACAGTCCGAGGTTGGCCAGCGCCTCGCGGTCCGGCACGGGCGAGGCCTTGAAGTCCTGGACGAACTGCCCCCGCCGCTGGAGCTCCTGCTGCGAGGAGTAGACGTGAAAACCCGACTGCTGCTGGTCCATGACGCACTGCCTCCCGAACTTGCTGCGACAATCGGACTTCCGTAGATCCACTTGCGCGCGGCGCTGCCATTGTGGCCGGGGTGGCGGATGTTCGCAACAGGCAGCATAATCGCATCGGCAGCGAAGGTGCATTTGGTGGCCAGTGAAGTGCGGCGTGGCGTTTCCCAGGGGTCTGACCCCGGGTCGCGCGCCTGGAGCCGAATCAACGCCGGAAGCTCATGGTGGCCTGGATGGCTGTGCACGTCACTGGGGTCTGACCCCGTGGTGCGGAGGCCGGGGCGTTTTGCCCAAGGGGTCAGACCCCGGTGGATCGTTCATGTATTGGTGCCTCCAAGGGGATCGGAGCGGTGGACCCGGATGCAAGCGTGCTACAGGGGGTCAGACCCCGATGGACGCTTCAGGTATCGGGCCGCGAACAGGAGTGATCGGATGGGGCGCAAGGACAGGTTCCACAAGCCTGCGACGGATCTTTTCGCATGTGACGTACCCACGGCGTTTCGGTTGCCGCCGCCGGGGCGGGAATGCGAGCTGGAGCGGTTTCCCGTGTTCGCACCGCTGCCGGACTGGCCGGAGCAGCTGCCACCCCGGCCGCGCCTGGCGCTGACGCCCGAGCGGATCGAGGCGACCCGCCGCGACATCGAAGCGGGTTTCCTGCACGGCGTCTGGGAAAGGATCTGGCAGGCCCACCTGGAAAACCACCCCGGCTCACCGGAGGAAATGCGTCAGCCCGACCGCGGCCATGCGTACATCCTGTCGTGGCGGGCCATGCGGTGGGCCCTGTTGCGCGACGAGCGGGCGCTGCAGGAGGCGACCGCCTGGCTTGAGGCGATCGCGTCAAGCCCCATCGCCGACCACCGCGAGAGCCTGGCCAGCGGGGAGGTGCTCGCGACGGTCGCCCTGAGCCTAGACTGGATCGGCGACGACCTGCCCGAAGGCACCGCCGCCGCCGTGCGCCGCTGGATGGCGGCCGAGGCGGCGCAGGTCGCCCGTGCGGCCGAGATCGGGGCGGTCTGGTGGGCGGACTGCTGGCTGCAGAACCACCTGATCGTCAACGAGTGCGGCATCGGCCTGGCGGGCATGGCGCTGGCTGACGCGCCCGAGCCGCAGCTGCGGCAGGTGGGTCTGGACCTGTACCGCCACGCGCTGACGTGCTTCCGCAAGGCGGTGTTTTTCCAGCCGCCGGACGGTTCGTCGCCGGAGTTGTGCCGGTACGCGTATTTCATGTACGAGGCGCAGCTACTGTTCTTCGAGGCGCTTTTGACCTTCAGCGGCGAGAGCCTCTACGGCGATTTCGCCCGGCGGCGGATCGACTACATCCTGCAGCAGCTGATCCCGCTGCCGACGCTGGCGGGCGATCTGCTGAACTGGGGCGACAACAGCCGCGACACCTGGCCGCATCCGCCGACGAGCCTGCTGTACTGTCTCGCCCGGCGGTACCGGCACACCCTGGCGCAGGGGGCGGCGGACTGGCTGGTCAGTCGCGGCGTGGGCATGGCCAAGAACAAGAGCTGGCTGATCCCGCTGTTTCGCGATCCGGTGCTGCAAGGCGCTGCATGGCCGCCGGTGGATGGGACGCTGCCGGCGAGCTACCATGCCGAGGACCAGGGGCTGATCACGATGCGGAGCTCCTGGTCGGAAGATGCGGCGATGGTGGGGGTGCTCTGCGGGCCATTCCAGGGGCACCGGCTGCTGCGGGTGGCTGATAAGGACATGGGCGCCGCCCACCGCCACCCGGACAACGGGGCGTTCCAGATCTGCGCCGGCAGCACCTACCTGACGGTCGATCCCGGATACGAGTACCTCAAGAACACCGGCAACCACAATACGATCCTGATCGACGGGCAGGGTCAGACCGGCGACGGCAACACCTGGTACAACGTCAACAACAGCCTCAACCGCGAGCGCCAGCCGCTGGGCATCGTCCGGTTCGAGGACCTTGGCGACGTGTGCCACGTCCTGGCTGACGTAACTGGGGCCTACGACGCCGACCTGGAGGTGGACCGGTTCCAGCGGCGATTCCTGTTCGTCCGGCCGGACCTGCTGGTGATCCACGACCGGCTGAGCGGGGCGGTTCCGCACGAGTACCGCTGGCTGCTGCACACCGACCCGGGCGACGCGTTTACGGAGGTCCGGCCGGGCTACTGGCGCCTGCAGGCCAATGGTGCGGCCATGGACATCTGCCTGCCCGAACTCGGCGAGGAGATGGAGCGACAGGTTCGCCTGTACCGCATCCCGCGGAGCCGGTTCGTCAAGCAGACCCGCCGGCTGGAGCTCTATAACGCCGAGCCGCGCACGGCGGTGGATTTCCTGGTGGTGCTGCGGATCCGGCGCGGCCGCCATCCGCAGGACACCCCGCCGGCGGACATCCGCGTCGAGCGGGATGGCCGGGCGATGCACCTGCGGATGGAGGACCTGCGCCTGACCTGGCCCGTCGACGAGGATGGAGCGGGCCCTACAGTTTCTTGTGACAGAACCACCAGTCGTAGCAGTCGCCCTGCTTGAGGCGGTCCTGGGCGGTCTTTTCGTCCTGGGGCGGCGGGATGATGACGCTGTCGGCGATCAGGTCGTTCTCCGGCCAGTTGGCGGGCATGGCGACCTTGTTCTTGTCGGACACCTGAATCGCTTTGACCATGCGGACGATCTCGTCCATGTTCCGCCCGAGCTCCTGGGGGTAGTACAGGATTGCGCGGATGATACCCTCCGGGTCGACCAGGAACACCGCCCGGACGGTGTTGGTGCCTTTGCCCGGGTGGATCAGCCCGAGGGTGCCGGCGACCCGGCCGACGTCGTCGGCGATGACGGGGAACTTGATGTCGATGTTGAGCTTCTCGCGGATCCACTCGACCCATTTGATGTGGCTGAAGACCTGGTCGATGCTCATGCCGACCAGGCCGCAGTTGAGCTCAGCGAACTGGTCGAAGCGGTTCTGGAATGCCACGAACTCGGTCGTGCAGACCGGGGTGAAATCGGCCGGGTGACTGAAGAACACGAACCACTTGCCGCTGAACGCCTCGGGCAGTTTCATCGGCCCATGGGTGGTCTTGACTGACATTTCGGGGAACTTGTCCCCGATCAGCGGCATTTTCTGCGCGGTTTCCATCGAGCGCCTCCTTCACAAACTGGTAAAAGGGTGACCATGCCGGCCGGCGCGAGGCCCGGACCGGCATGCGTTTCAGTGTCGTACGGCTTACGGCACCATAACCTTAGCGCCCATGTGGCCGGTTCTCAAGTAGGGCATTGTTATCCTGAACAACGCGCGGGATCTCTACCTATTGGGGGGCTGCCCGCTTGCGGTCCGGGCACGTGTGGCCACCGACGCGATCCAAGGTTCGACTCGGGATCAGGCGCGGCCGATGCGTTCGAGGAAGGCCTGCTCGTCGAGGACTTCCACGCCCAGGGACTTTGCCTTTTCGAGCTTCGAGCCGGCCTCTTCGCCGGCGACCACGAAGCTGGTCTTGCGGCTGACGCTGGAGGCGGGGTGACCTCCCAGCTCCCGGATCAGGTCGTCGATCTGTTTGCGGCTGAACTTCGACAGCGTGCCGGTGACGACCACGGTCTGGCCGGCCAGCAGCTGGGCGCCTTCGGTTGCGGCGGCGCGGCGCGGCTGGGTCATGTTCACGCCTACCTCGCGGAGCTCGTCGACGACGTGTTGGCCCTGCGGCGAGCGGAAGAACGTGTGGACCGACTCGGCGACCACCGCCCCGACGCCCTCGACGTCCTCAAGGTCCTCCAGGCTCGCGGCCATCAACCGGTCGATGTCGCCGAACTGTCTGGCCAGCACGTCGGCCACGTGGACCCCGACGTGGGGGATCGCCAGGCCGGCCAGCAGGCGGCTCAGCGGCTGGGCCTTGCTGTCGTCGATCGCCTTGAGCAGGTTGTCGACGGACTTTTTGCCGACCCGATCGAGCTCCAGCAGCTTGTCCACCCGCCCCAGTTCGTGCAGGCGGTAGATGTCGGCGAACTCGCGGACCAGGCCTTTGTCGACGAGCTGGTCGATCAGGGCCGGGCCGAGCCCCTCGATGTCCATCTGGCCGCGGCCGCAGAAAAAGCGGAGCCGCTCCTTGAGCTGCGCCGGGCACTCTGGGTTCATGCAGCGGACGTAGACGCCCTCCTCCTCGGTCGAGACGGGCCCGTCGCACTCGGGGCACTTCGTCGGCCGCTCGATGGTGCGGGCACCTTTGGGGCGTTTCTTTTCGTCGACCTCGACGACCTGGGGGATGATCTCGCCGGCCTTTTCGACCGCGACGGTGTCGCCGATTTTCACGCCCAGGCGTTCGATCTGCTCGTAGTTGTGCAGGCTCGCGCGACTGACGGTCGTGCCGGCCAGCAGGACCGGTTCGAGCACGGCCACCGGCGTGAGCGTGCCGAGTTTGCCCACCTGGACCTTGACGTCCTGCAGCGTGGTCCAGGCCCGGTCCGACTCGTACTTGAAGGCGACCGTCCAGCGCGGGTAGCGGGACGTGCGCCCCAGCTCGTCCCGCCAGTCCAGGCGATCGACCTTGATGACCATGCCGTCGGTGGCGTAGTCCAGGGTCCGCCGCTTTTCGTTCCACTCGCGGATCACCTCGATGGCCCGCTCGATGCCCTCGATGGGGCGGATGTGCGGGAAGATCGGGACCCGCCACTTGCCGAAGGCGGCGATCACCTCGTGGTGGTGCTTGAACGGCATCGGCTCGATCACGCCGAAGCCGTGGGCGACGAACCGCAGCGGGCGGGTCGCGACGATCCGGGCGTCGAGCTGCTTGAGCGTGCCGGCTGTGGCGTTTCGCGGGTTGGCGAAAAGGGCCTTGCCCGCCTGGTCCCGCTGGCGGTTGTAGGCCTCGAAGTCCTTCGTCGGCCAGTAGGCTTCCCCGCGGACCTCGACGATGTCAGGCACGTCCTTGCCGCGCAGCCGCAGGGGGATCGACTTGATCGTCCTGAGGTTGGCGGTGATGTCGTCGCCTGTCACGCCGTCGCCGCGGGTCAGGCCCCGGACGAACCGGCCCTGTTCATACCGCAGCGAGACGGCCACGCCGTCGACTTTGGGCTCCAGGACGTAGGTGACGGTATCGACGCCGAGGCTGCTGCGGACGCGCTGATCGAAGGCGACCAGTTCGGCCTCGTCGTAGGTGTTGTCGATCGAGAGCATGGGGGTGCTGTGGCGGACGCTGGCAAAGCCGGCGAGCGGCTGGCCGCCGACGCGCTGGGTCGGCGAGTCGGGGGTGATCAGCTGGGGGTATTGCTGTTCGAGCTGGCGAAGGTCGTCGAGCAGCCGGTCGTACTCGCGATCGGAGATTTCCGGTTTGGCTTCGATGTAGTAGAGGTAGTCATGATGGCGGATCCGGTCGCGGAGGTCCTCGATCTGTTTGAGGACCTGTTCGGTTTCGGCGGCGCCGGCGATTTTGTCTTCTGACGAGTCTTTGCTTGTCATGGTCTGTCTCGTGTCACGCACCCGACACCCGACATCCGAATACTACCCTTCCACCTGAATCACCCATCCCTCGTCGCAGACCTCGTAATCAACGATCTCCTGCGGCTCGAAGTACAGCGCGATCTCCTTTTCAGCGGTCTCCGGCGAATCGCTGCCGTGGATGAGATTCTTGGTCCGGCTGACGCCGAAGTCGCCGCGGATCGTGCCCGCATCGGCCTCGAAGCCGAAGGTCTTGCCCATCATCCGCCGGGCCATCTCGATCACGCCGGGCCCGGCCAGGACCATCACCAGCACCGGCCCGGAGGTGATGTACTCGATCAGGCTCTGGTAGAACGGCTTGCCCTTGTGCACGTCGTAGTGGCGCTCGGCGAGGTCGCGGGGGATCCGCATGAACTTCGCGGCCGCGACCCGCAGCCCCTTGTCCTCGAACCGCTGGATGATCCGTCCCAGCAGCCGGCGCTGCACGGCGTCCGGCTTGAGAATGATAAGCGTCTGCTCCAAGGCGTTTCTCCTTGTCGAC
>JAWLBS010000013.1:20556-39327 GCA_041687575.1 Phycisphaerae bacterium
GATCCCTTGGCGGCGGCATGGCGTGCCCCGAATTCGCCGCAGCTACCTGGTATTCCACAGGATGATGTCCTGGACCGTCAGGAAGACGAACGCCCCGAGGATCATCGCCAGGCCGATCACCTGCGTGACCATCTGCACCTTCACGCTGAGCGGTCGGCCCTTGATCTTCTCGATCAGCAGGAACATGAAGTGCCCGCCGTCGACGATCGGGAAGGGCAGGAAGTTCACCACCGCGAAGTTCGCCGACAGGAACGCCAGGAAGTAGATCAGCTGTGCCATGCCGCTTTCGGCGACCTGCGTGCCGATCCGCATGATCCCGACCGGCCCGGACAGGTGCTCCACGCCGATCTGCTGGGTGAAGAGCATCTGCTTGAGGGTGATGTACATGTTGATCATCAGGTAGCCGGTCTTCTTCATGCCCCACCACGTCGCGACCAGCGGGTTGCTCGTCTGCAGCGTCTCCCGCTCGGGGAACGTCACGAACGGCTCGACATACCAGATCTTCATGTACCACGGGTCGACCAGGTCCTGCGTGACCGCGACGGTCTTGCTGTGCTCCTGGTCGCCGACAAGGTAGTCAACCCTGACCTCGCGACCGACATTGGCCTGCAGTGCGGCCTGGGTGCCTTCCCAGGTCCCCACGTTGAACTCGCGGATCCGGCCCCTTTCGTCGGTGGTGCGGATGTTCTTCTTGCCGTCGACGGCGGTGATCACGCTGTCCGGCCAGGGGGTCAGGCCCAGTTCCTTGTAGATGCTGCGGGGCACCCGGATCTCGCCGCTCTGCTCGGCGCTGTCGGCCTGCCAGGTGATCGAAACGGTCTGGCCGCTGTGCTGCTTGAGCTGGTGGATCAGGTCGTACCACGTCGAAACCGGCTCGCCCGCCACGGTGGTGACCCAGTCGCCCTTACTCAGGCCGGCCCGGGCGAAGGGGCTGTCGGGTTCGACGCCCGCGACGACCAGGTTCATCTCGTCGATCTCGCCGCGATAGACCACGCCGATCGTCGGTGTGGCGCTGTTGGACCAGGTGAAGGGCTTTTCGGGGCGGATGAACAGCGGCTCGGCCAGCGGTTTGCCGTCACGGGCGATCTGCACCGTCTGCTCGGTGTCGGGATACTCCTGCACATTCGCGGCGATCTGGTCCCAGGTCGGGTTGACGATGCCGTCCCAGTCGAGCACAACGTCGCCCTCGCGCAGTCCCGCCCGCGCGGCGGCGCTGTTGGGCATGACCGTACCGATCCGGACACGGGGCGACGCGCCCAGCAGGTTGGCGTCATTCGGCGGGATCATCACGATCTGGGCCCGTCGCTGGACGGTGACGCGCTCGGGCTCGCCACCGGCAACGGGACGCTCGACCGTGACCTGCACGGGCCTGCCTTCGGCCGAGGCGATCGCTGTGGTCACTTCATTGAGGTTGTCGACGGGTTGGCCTTGCAGCGCGACTATCCTATCGCCCGGCTGGAGCTGTCCGTCAAGATCGGGCCCGGCCGACCAGCCGGGGTAGGCGATCTCGAGGCTTTGTGCGTTGGCGATGCCGATCTGGCGGAGCCGATCGGCGGCGTTGTATTCCGGCGCGACCTCGACCTGGCGGATCTGGCCGTTGTTTTTGACCGTCATGGTCATCACATCGCCCGGGTCTGACAGCGTGATCCGCATCGTCATGTCGGACCACTCGGTCACCTCGTGGCCGTTGATCGCCAGCACCTGGTCTCCCGGCCGGAGTCCGGCGCGGAACGCGGGACGGTCCGGCAGTACGGTGCCGACCTTGGCGGGCAGCACTTCCATGCCGATCATGAAGGCCACCATGAAGAACACGGCGGCGAAGATGGCATTCATGATCACGCCGGCCGAGACGACCATCATCCGCTGACCGACGGGCTTGCTGGTGTAGGAGCGGGGATTCTCCTTGACGACGAGTTCGCCGGTCTTGTCGACGGCGAAATCCTCCTGCCCGAGCATCTTGACGTAGCCGCCCAAGGGCAGGGCATTGATCGAATATCGCGTCTCGCCGCGGGTGAAGCCGACGAGTTCCTTGCCGAATCCGATGGCGAACTTCTCGATCCGGATGTCGCACCACTTGGCGACCAGGAAGTGCCCCAGTTCGTGCACGAAGATGACCAGGGACAAACCGACGAGAAACAGCAGGAAGGTGCCGATCTTGCCGAGCGATATCAGTGCCAGCAGGGAATCGCCGGCCGCGAGAATGTCGAAGCTCAAAACGGTCTCTCCTGTCCGATGTTCAGGACGATCTTGTCCGCGTAACCGTAACTTCTACGAGCGGTCGAGGCAAAAGTTTCATGCCGTTGCCGTTGCGGACGAATCAATGCCCAGCACCCGGGCGGTCTCATCCCGTGCCCACCGATCCGCCTCCAGCAGCGGTTCCAGGGAATCCGCGCTGCCGATCTTATGCATGTCGAGCACCCGACGCACAGTCGGTACGATCTTGCCGAACGCGATGCGCCCGGCCAAAAAGGCCTCCACGGCCACCTCGTTGGCGCCGTTGAGCACCGCGCCGGTCGTGCCGGCCTCGGCGGCCACCCGGTAGCCCAGATCGATCGCCGGGAACCGCTGCAGGTCTGGCGGCTCGAAGTTGAGCTGCCGCAACGCATAGATGTCGAGCACCTTGGCCGGCCCGGCCAGCCGCTGCGGGTACGTCAATGCATAGGATATCGGCACACGCATGTCGGGCGACGACAGCTGGGCCAGAAAAGAACCGTCCCGGAACTGCACGATCGAGTGGATGACCGATTCGGGATGGACCAGGACCTGGATCTGTTCGGGGGGCAACTGGAACAGCCGGCACGCCTCGACGATCTCCAGGGCCTTGTTCATCATCGTCGCCGAATCGACGGTGATCTTCTGACCCATCCGCCAGACCGGGTGGTTCAGGGCCTGCTCGACGGTCGCCTCGGCCATCTTCTCGACCGGCCACTGGCGGAAGGGGCCGCCGCTGGCGGTCAGGTATGTGTGCAGGATCTCGTCTTTGTTGCCGCCCAGCATGGCCTGGAACAGGGCGGAGTGCTCGCTGTCGATCGGGAGGATCTCGGTGTTGTGCATGGCCGCCTCGGCCAGGATCAGCGGCCCGGCGACCACGAGGGGCTCCTTGTTGGCGATGGCGACGCGCCGGGCCCGCCTGATCGCGGCGAGCGTCGCATACAGGCCCGCCACCCCCACGATGGCATTGACGACGATATCGGCGTCGACCTGCTCGACCAGGCGGGTCGCCGAATCGGGCCCGGTGATCAGGTCGCAACCAGCCGGCAGCAGTTCTCGGACGTTTTCAGCCGCATCGGCCTCGACCAGCGAGACCGCCCGGGGCTTGAACTGCTCAACCTGGCGGGCAAGGCGCTCGCCGTTGGTGCCCGCGGCCAGACCGACGACCTCGAAACGGTCCGGCAGGGCGGCGATCACATCGAGGGTATCCCGGCCGATCGAGCCGGTCGATCCGAGTATGATGACACGCTGGGGATTGTTCATGATTCCTCTATCTATTGGTCCACGATATCGAATGTGCCGCACTATAGGTGCCCGGCAGGGGGCTTTCAAGGAACGCCCCGACGCCCGAACCCCGACACCCGATTCCCTCCCCTCCTTGGCCCATGCCCCTTACGCCCCTATAATCCGCTGCAGCAGACATCTATGAATGGAAGAGCCATGGCCGAGGATCTCATCCAGACGCGGACCTTCACGGTGGCGCGGGACACGCGAAGCCTGCCCGACGGGCGGACCGTCGAGAAAACCCTTGTCCGCCATCCTGGCGGGGTGGTTGTCCTTCCGTTCCTGGACGATGATACGATTATCATGGTCAGGAATTATCGGGTGACGCTGAACGACTGGCTGTGGGAGCTGCCCGCGGGCACGCTCGAGCCGCCGGAGCAGCCGCGGGATTGTGCACTGCGTGAACTGCGGGAGGAGACGGGCTACTGTGCCGACCGGATCGAGCCTTTTCTCGAGATGCACACGGCCCCGGGCTTCTGCGACGAGTTGCTGTGGACGTTCGTGGCCAGAGACCTGCGCCACGTGGGGCAGGATCTGCGGAGTGACGAGTTGATGACAGTTGAGCCGATACGTCTGGCCGAGGCGGTGGACCGGGCGTGGCGTGGCGGGTTCAAGGATGCCAAGACGATTGCTACGGTGTGCGCCTGGGCGTTGCGGGCGAGGCAGGGACACTCATGAGCTGGCGTGACAGACCCTATGCGGCCGAGGACGGGGGCGGCGGTTTCGGTGGCGGAGGTATGAGCTTCGGTTTGCCCCGGCCGACGTACGTCGTCAAGATCCTGCTGTTTACCAACCTGGGCCTGTTCGTCCTGACGTCGCTGACCGGCGGTCCCGGTGGCGGGCTCGTTCGGCTCGGGGCGCTGATGCTGCCGCCGCAGGCGTCGATCTTCGAGGTCTGGCGGTGGGTGACATATCAGTACCTGCACGCGGACGTGATCCACATCTTCTTTAACATGATCGGCCTTTACTTCCTCGGCCCGCCGCTGGAGAGGCTGTGGGGGCCGAAGAAGTTCTTCATCTTCTACACGTTCTGCGGCGTGGTGGCGGGCGTCGGCTTTGCGCTGCTGCAGATCATGACGGGCCAGTCCTTCCCCCTGATCGGCGCCAGCGGCAGCGTGCTCGGCTGCATTGCGGCGTGTGCCATTCTCTTCCCGCAGATGATGCTGATCCTGCTGTTCTTCCCGGTGCCCATCCGGGTGGCGGCGGTGCTCCTGGCGGTCCTGTACGGGCTGACGGTCCTGGCCGACCGCAATCTCTCGAACGCCGCGCACCTGGCGGGCATGGCAGGCGCGGTGATCTGGATTTACGGCGAGCGCCGGGGGTTGCTTGCCAACCGGCCCCGCCGGTCGCGCCAGGGCGCCTGGCAGCAGCGGATACAGCGGATGCAGGAGGAGGAACGCCGCGTCGATCAGATCCTCGACAAGATTCGCGTGCAGGGCATGGGCAGCCTGACCTGGTCGGAGAAGCGCTTCCTCAAGCGGGCCTCCGAACGCCGCCGACAACTCGACGAGCAGCAGAGCCGGCGGACGTGAGGGGCGTGGCGTTCTCCCCCGGGGTCTGACCCCCGACAAGGTTGCCGACCTGTCGGGGCGTTGACAAAGGCTACGGCCAGCGGGTAGCTAGTCGTTGTGATGCCGCCGGGGCGGTGCAGTCTTCTCGTGCGAAGACGCTTGCCTCGGCCGGGTCGTCTCGAGGTACGTATTGAGCACAACGACGTCGACATCCCGTGACCTGACGCCGACCACCGGCCGGGCAAGTCATGCCCTGCTGGGCTGGGCGGTGGTGCTGGCTGCGGCGCTGCTGCTATACGCGGCGACGGCCGCGCGGGTCATCCAGTGGCAGGATTCCGGCTCTCACGTGCTGCGCATCGTGCAGGGGGAGGTGACAAACCCGCTGGGGCTGGCCTTGGCGCACCCGCTGTTCTACTGGCTGGGGCGCGCGTTTGTCGGGATCCTGCCGGTCGAGCCGGCGCATGCGGTCTCGCTGGTCAGCGCGCTGGCCGGGGCCGTCGCGGTCGCCAACGTCTTCGGGCTGGTCAGGCAGCTGTGCGGGCGGGTCGCGCCGGCAGTGCTGGCGGCGGCGTCGCTGGCGGTCGCCCACACCTTCTGGCAGTTCTCCACGATCCCGGAGAGTTACACGCTGGCCGCGGCCCTGCTGACCGCCGAGATGTGGTGTTTGGTACTCTGGGCGCAGACCCGCCGGCCGGTGTGGCTGGTGACAATGTTCCTGGCGAGTGGGTTGGGTCTGGCCAATCACAACCTGGCGCTGCTGACGCTGCCGGTGGTCGCTACGGTGCTGCTGCTGGCGTTGTGGTATCGGCAGGCCGGCTGGCGGACCCTGCTGGCGTGCGTGGTCGGCTGGCTCGTCGGGGCCAGTTCGCTGCTGGTGCTGGTCGTGCAGGAGGCGATCGGTACGGGCGACGTGTCGGGGGCGATCCACTCGATGCTGTTTGGCCGGTACGAGTCACACGTCAAGGGCGAAGGCATCAGCCTGCGTCTCGCGGCGATCAGCGTCGCCTTTACGGTGCTGAGTTTCCCGAACCTGACGTTGCTGGCCGCGGTGCTCGGGGCGGTGCGGGGAGGGCGGCTGGGCGTGCCGCGGCTGGCTATGTACGCCCTGCTGGCGGCGCTGGGTATCCACCTGCTGTTCGTGCTGCGGTACAGCGTGGTGGACCAGTACACGTTTCTCGTGCCGGCCTACGCGCTGATCGCGGTGCTGGCGGGGCTTGGCTATGCGTACATGCTGGATCATTGGTCCAGCGCCTGGCGGCGGGCGATCCCGGTCGCCGCGGGCCTGATGATTGTGGTGACGCCATTGTGGTACGTCGTCGCGACGGCCACGGCGCGGCACTATGACGTGCTGGGCGCCCAGAAGCGCGACAAGCCCTACCGCGACGACTACGCCTACCTGCTGCTGCCCTGGGGCGTGGCCGAGACCTCGGCCGAGCGGATGAGCTCCCAGGCGCTCGACCTGGCGGGCGAACGGGGGCTGGTCATCGTCGAGGACGGCATGGGGATGTTCGCCGTCCAGTACCAGCGACTGATGCGCGACGCGGACGAGGTGGACCTGATCGGCGGCGATGATGTCGAGGCCCGGATTGCCGAGGCGCGTCGCGCGAACCGGCCGGTCGTGCTGGTGCCCGCCCGCCGCGGCGACACGCCGCCTGCCGGGTATGACTGGCGGCGGGAAGGCGACCTGTACGTGTTGCCGTGAGGGGGGAGGGCCGGCTCATGCAGCTCGGTGCCCGCAGCGCCGCCCGCTGTCATCCTGAAGCGCCGTGGTTGTCATCCTGAGCCATGCGAAGGATCTCGGCCAAGCGGAGGGTTCTCCGCTTGCGTTTTTTGCGCCCCCCTGTTGTCATCCTGAACGAAGCGAACGTTCCTCATCTCACTTGGCAGGGCGGTATTGTTGCCCGGCCGCCCGTTTTGGGTACATTGGCCTTCCAGCGTGTGAAGGCGTGCGTTTTACAGGCGAGGTCGCAAATCAAGAGGTACAAGATGGACTTTCTCTCGCGTTGTGGGCGGACCCCGGGCAATCTGCGAGGCCATATCGCCGTCATCGTTGCGGCGGTGCTTGCCGTGGGCTCGGCATGCCTGGCGGGCCCGCCGGCGGCTGACCTGCCCGATGTGAAGGTCACCAGCCTGAGCAAACAGCGCCCCCGGCTGGTCTTCAAGCCCGACGGCCAGGGCGACTGGACCTTTGCCCGTCTCAAAAAACTATACAAGACCGATTCCCGGATGCGCGAGCTGATGGATCGCTGGCTGAGCCGCCCGCTGGAGAAGGATCGCTCGCCCGCGGCCAGCGCGATCCGCTACCGCCTGACCGGCGACGAGGCCGCCGCCGAGCGGGCTATCGAGCAGCTGCAGAACCGGCCGATGGAGGAGATCAGCTTCGAGTACTACAGCGACGGTTGGGAATTCGCGCTCGCCTATGACTGGCTGTACGACCACCCGTCGATCACCCGCCAGCGGCGGGCGAAGATCGAGGGCTACCTCGTCGCCAACGCCAGGCGGGCGCTGGAATTGCTGCAGGATGAATCGTGGGATCTGTGCCCGTCGCTCTGGCACGGCCGCACGAAGATCGCCAACCTGGCGATGGTGGTGGCGCTGTCGCTGGAGACCGCCCCGCAGGCGGACGAGCTCCGCCAGGCGATTGTCCCGTTCTTCGCCGACGGCTGCCGGGCGCTGCGGATCAGCGAGGGCTGGCCCGAGGGCTACGCCTACTGGCTGGGCAACCGGTCGTTCCCGTTCGCCCTGGCGGTCGACTGCTGGCGGACGGCGACCGGTCGGACCGAGATCGCCGGGATCGACCTGATCGAGATGATCCGGCGGACCGACCTGTGGCATGTGTACGGGTTGCGGCCGGACGACCGGCTGCTGCTGTACGGCGACGTGTTCCATGGCGTGCAGCTGGACTATGGCTTGCGAGCCCAGACGATGGACTACTATGCCCGCATCACGCGCGATCCGCGGTTGCAGGCGTACGCCCTGTACGCCCACGAGAAGCTCGACGACCCGTACTCATGGAACAACTGGACCCAGGTGCTGGCCTTCGACCCGACGTTGCCGACGACCGTTTCGCCGTCGACGCAGCCAGCTGCGGCCTCGGCGGATACCAAGCCCAAAGTCGCCGCCAGCCGGCCCGCCAGGGCTCCCGACGCGGAGTCGGCAAACAACCGGCTGGCCGCGGGCCTGGAGGGGTTGCCCCTGTCGGACCTGTTCGGCGCGGGGGCTTACAACCTGGCGATCTTCCGGACCGGTTGGAGGCCTGACAGCACGGTGGTCTCGTTCCGCGCCGGCGGCGCCCAGGTCCACCACCAGCACTACAACGCCGGCGCGTTCACCATTTTCAAGGAGGCGCCCCTGGCGATCCTCTCGGGCACCTACGCCGGCTTCGGCAGCGAGCACCGGCAGATGTACTACATCCGGTCGGTTGCGGCCAATTGCCCGCTGGTGCTCATGCCCGGCGAACAGATCGAGACGAGGCGGCACTATGACGGCCCGTTCGCCAGTGCCGGCGGGCAGAGGGTCGTGATCCCCAACGGCAGCGACATCATGTCCACGGCGTGGTGGCGGCGGGAGAGCCAGCCTGGCCGGCTTCACGCCGCCGGCCAGCTGAGCGGCTATGCCTGGCAGCCGGACAGCTACGGCTTCGTCGGGGCCGATCTGACGTGCGCCTACAACAGCACGCAGTTCAGCTGGCCGGGGCAAAAGCCCAAGATCCGCCGTGCCGCCCGGGCACTGGTCTGGCTGCCACAGGATGAGACGGTGCTGGTCTACGACCGGATCACCGCGACGTCGGCGGAGTACCAGAAGAAGTGGCTGCTGCACACGATGAACCAGCCGCAGGCTGCCGATGCGAAGGTCCTCAAGGGCGATAGGGACAACGGCATCCTCGCTGCCGAGGGCAAGGACCTGGCGGTTACCAACGGCCGCGGGGCGATGGCGGTGCAGGCCCTGCTGCCGGCGGCGAGCCGCTGGCTGCTGATCGGCGGGCCGGACTACCGCTACTACGTCGAGACCGACGGCGACCAGTCCGACGGGTTCGACGGGATCAACGCGATCGACGGCCAGAACAAGCGAGGCTACTTCGACAATGGCGACTGGCGGGCGGAGCTCGAGCCGACCGCCCCGGCCGCGTCCGACGAGTTCCTCGTCGCGATGGTCCTGGGCACGACCGACGCCCCGCCGAAGCAACGGGCGAAGTTGCTCGCCCGGCAGGACAACGTGGTCGCCTGCCAGGTTGGCCGGACCGTGGTGGTGCTGTTCGATGCCGTCGAGGGCGATCGTGCGGCGGTTGTCGAGGTCGAACCGGCCGGTCCCGTCGAGCGCGTGGTCGCGTGCGTCCTGACCGAGCCGGAGCCGGTGCCGGTTGACGCCTTCGAGCCGGTCCGCCCGGCGCAGGCCTCCGCGGCGATGCGCCTGCCGACGCCGCTGCCGGCCGGCAAGCCGGTGAGCCTGGTGGTGCGCGTCTCGCCGGCCGGGGAGGTGACGATCGCAACGGGGCGGTAGAAGTCTGGTGGGCAATAGCCCCCTCTATGTAAGCCCCTGCGCTTCATCATGCTGTCGTCGTTGGCATGGCGCATCGGGGTCTCTATGATGATGCAGCAGCCTCGTCGGTCCGGCGGGGCGGATGACGCGAAGCTTCGAAGGAGATCGTAATGACGCATCCGGCCTTTCATATCGATGGTGCAGCAGCGCGGCTGACCACGGTCGCGTTGGCGGCGGTCATCGGGGTGGTGGCGGGCTGCACGCCGCAGCGGCGCGTGCCGGTGACGATGTCGGCGCCGACCGTTCGCCAGTGGTCCGAAGGCCGGTTCACGGGCACCGAGATCCGCACCGAGCACTGGGTCATTCACACGACCTCGACCCAGCCGTACTGGATCGAGGCGCTGCCCGTCTTCGTGGAGGGGTGCTACGCCCAATATCAGCACCTCGTGCCCGCGCCAGCCAATTCCAGGGCGCTGAAGCTGTATGTCTTCGAGACCGCGTTACAGTTGGACGCCTTTGCCGCCATGGTCGACGCGCCGAGAGACGGCCTCGATCAACGGTCCAATCTCGGCGGGTTTGCGCACAAGGGCCTGTCGGCCGTCTACATCCAGCAGCCGGGCGAGACGCTTCGGGCGATCGCCCACACCGGCATGCAGCAGTACCTGTGGTACCATGCGGCCAGCGACCTGCCGACGTGGGTGAGCCAGGGGCTGTCGGTGCTGGCCGAGGGGTTCGACCAGCGCGACGGGCGGTTCGTTTTCGAACCTCGCTACAACTATCAGCGGTACAGTCAGGCCCGCGTGGCGTTCCAGAAGGGCTGGCTGATGGACCTGGAGGCGCTGATCGAGCCGGAGGGTCGCCTCGGGGACACCCCGAATCCGACTGTGGCCGCACAGACGTACCTGGCCCAGTTGTGGGCGATGATGGCGCTGCTGCAGCGCAAGCCGCACGAGGAAGGGTTCGAGCAGCTCCGCCGGGACATCACCAGCGACGCATTTGCGCTCAAGGTCCGCGGCTACATCGCCGCCAGCGAGCAGCCGCTCTCGCCGGCCGAGGCCGCCTTTCGCCTTTATGTGACGGAGGATTTGGCGGCGTTTCGCCGGGCGTACAGGAACCACCTCGTCAAGAGCCTGAACCTGGTGCCGCTGTAGGGCGGGTTTGCGCCCCCGCCCTGCGCTTAAGTCCACGCCGGAGAGAGGCGACCTGGTTACTGCAAATATATCGTAACACCCCGGTCCGCCGCCTGACGCGCCTTCAGCGCAACCTCCGTCACGCGAAACGGTTCGTCCGGCCCGATCAGGTGCTGCGGCCCGCCGCGCAGCTCTTTGGCGAAATCGAGCCAGAAATCGGCTGTCTCGTCGCACGGCAGCGGTGTCGCCGGCGCCGCGTGGGTGACGGCCTGGCAGAGGCCGTCCGCCAGCCGCACCTCGACGACGCCCTCGCTGCCGGCGATCCGCAGCCGGTCGTCGCCGTGACTGCCCGCTTGTGCCGGCCGCAGATAGTCGAACGTGATGCTCGCCTGTCCGCCGTTGGACAGCCCCAGCAGTATCGCCCCGCAGTCCTCCAGCCCCGGGTAATCCGGGTGGGCCTTGTTCGCCTGCAGGGCGGTGACGCTGGTATACTCCAGCCCCGTGACGAACCGCACGTAGTCGATCGCGTGGATCGCCACCCAGGGGATCGTCCCGCCGAACGTCAGGCGGTCCTTGTACCACTCCGGCCGGGTGCCAAACTTGTAGGACTTCTGGCCGAACGCCAGCAGGGGCTCGCCGATCAGGCCCCCCTCGACCGCCCTTCGCGCCGCCAGAAACGGCCCGGCAAACCGCATGCCGAACAGCGCGGTCAGCCGTACTCCCGCCCGGCCGACCGCTTCGCGGACCCGCTCCAGATCGTCCAGCTGCGTCGCGACGGGCTTCTCGCAGATCACGTGGCAGCCCTGCTCGGCCGCGGCGATGCACCCTTCGGCATTGCGGTAGTACTTCATCGCCACCAGCACGACGTCCGGCTGGACCGTCTCGAGCATCTGCCGGTAGTCGTCGAACACCTGCGGCGCATCGCGTCTGGCCGTCGGGTGGTCCAGCACCGGTGCCAGCCGCTCATCCGGCTCGCTGCGTGCGGCCGCTGCCAGCCGGCAGGCCGGGTCATTCAGTATCCCGTCCAGCACCGTACCGACGTGGCCGATGGCGCCGATGGTTGCTACTCGCAATTGCTCTGACATCGGAGGTCTCCGTTCGGTCGAGTTCGCGGACCGCTCCCGTACGGCCCTCACGGTCGCTTCCCGTTTGCACGCGCTTGCGCGAGGACCACCCATCCGAAGGATTCCATGGTCGCAGACGGCGCGACCATGCACCCGGCGGGGTCTCTCGCTCCCTCACGGTCGCAACTCGTTGGCGGCGTTTACCGCTCCCTTACGGTACGGTCGCGGCTCGTTGGTGGCGTTTACCGCCCTTACGGTCGCGGCTCGTTCCTGCAGGACCGTGGCAGCCGAACTGCAGTGTGGGCTCGTCCACAGGCGCTTCTGCGGGGAATCAGCCCAGGACCTTTTCCGCCACGAATCGCGTCACCTCTTCCCGTGCCTGCCCGGCGGCCTCGCGCTCGCGCTTTACTTCGTCGCGGATGCGGGCCTTTTCGTCTTCCTGGATGTCCGGGGAGCCGAGGTTGGCGTAGACGGTCCAGGCCGCTGCCTCGGCGGCGGCGAGGGTCATCTCGGCCGCGCCCGCCAGGTCGGTCCAGAGGTATCGGCTGGACAGCGGGGCCAGCGTCGCCATGTCCCGCAGGCACGCCGCGCAGATCGTCAGGATCTGGGTGGGGATCGCCAGGGCGGCGGTCAGGGCGACCTTCTTCTGCTCGGCGGCGGCCGGGTCGCTGGCGTCGAGTTTGGAGCTCTTGCGCCACAGGTCGTATGCGGCGATGTCCTCGGCGATCAGGCCGGCCAGCGCATCGGCGCCGCGCTGCAGGCGGGCCATCGCGCGGGCGATCGGCTCGGTGTCGGTGCCCTGCTTCTGTGCCCGTTTCAGCGCAAACGTGGCGACCATGTGGCCGAGGTTCACGCCGATCGAGCCGGTCAGGGCGGCCGCACTGCCGCCGCCGGGGGTGGGGGAGTTCGAGCCGAGGTCCGTCAGAAACGTCCGCGTCGGCAATGCCAGGTAGTCTTTGTCCGTCGTTTCGCTCATGGTAAAGGTTCCGTGACTGCGCATATGGGGTTTCGTAAGGCTATGGAACTCTAACGCCGAAATGGCCGGCAGGCAACGCGGGTCCGGTTTGCTTGCCGTCGGGGCGGCGGGACGATAGTCTGTCGACCGTTGATGAACCCGAGGTCCGGAGGCATTGCTCCATGACACAGAAGACCCCCTCATTCGGCGGTTTCCTAGGAAAGTGTTTCGGTCGCGCGTCCTGGCTGGCGATGGGCCTGGTCTGCATGGCTAGCCTCGCGCTGGGCGGCTGTCCGCGTCCGGAGTTTCCCCAGCTGATCGATGGGCTCACGCTGGACCATCTGCGCGAGATCCGGGATTCGGACATGACCCGACAGGAGCAGGAGCAGGCCCTGCGCGACCTGGGCGTCGAAGACCAGCAACTGATCAACGTGCTTCTAACGGTTCCCCTGCCTGCTGCCGATACGTAGGCAAGGAAATGGGTGATGTTCATCCATGAGTCCGCGAGCGCCCGCTGCGCCCGCGTGTTTCGCTCTGGAGGAGGCAACCGTATGAAGATGAAATCCTTTACCTGCAAGGTTCTGCTGCTTTGCGTGGCAAGCCTGCCCATTCTGGGTGCGGCCGGCTGTACGTCCCTTCTGCCGCCGGAGTTGCGGGCCGGGGCGAAGATCCTCGGCGGTAGTATGGATACGCTGACGGGCGTGGAGATTCAGGCGGCCGCCTTGTCGTTCGGCGGTGTGGTGCTGACCGACGCCCAGGCCGATGCCATCGCCAAGTTCCTCAAGGACAATAATCTGGCGACTCTGGACGACATTCAGGCCCTGATGGACCAGTGGGAGCAGGATCCCAGCAGCATTCAGCTGCCGGACGGTTTCGAGCAGCTGTTCGAGGATTTCGATACCTCGACGATCGACACGGGCGCCTTCGAAGACCTGTTGGGCCTTTGACGGGCAGCCCCGGGGCGAGTCGGACAGGCCCGAGGCCGGGCGGCATGCGAGTCGGTGATGTTGTATGACAACCAGAAATCGCATCGTTATCGGAACCCGCAAGTCCCTGCTGGCCATGGCCCAGACCAATCAGGTTGCCGAGGCGATCCGCCGGGTGCATCCGGGCCTGGAGATCCGGCTCGAACCGATCGTCACCCAAGGTGATATCCAAACGGACAAGCCCTTGCCGCAGATCGGCGGTAAGGGCTTGTTCACTTTGGAGCTGGAGCGGGCCCTGCTGGATGGGCGGGTCGATCTGGCGGTCCATTCGGCCAAGGACCTGCCGGCCGAGAACCCGCAAGGGCTCGGAATTTTGTGCGTGCCATCCCGCGCCCCGGTCGCCGATGTGCTGGTGACGCCCCAAGGGATAGGGCTGTACGACCTGCCGCTGGGCGCCCGCATCGGCACGAGCAGCCTGCGCCGGCAGCTGCAGCTGGCGGCGCTGCGGCCGGGCCTGCGGTTCGCCGACATCCGCGGCAACATCGACACGAGGATCCGCAAGATGCTCGCCGGCCAGTACGACGCGATTGTGCTCGCCCGGGCGGGACTGCTGCGGGCAGGTATGACGGACGTGAAATTATCGGTCCTGGCGGTCGAAGGGGTCTTGCCCGCACCGGGGCAGGCCGCCTTGGCGCTGCAGGGCCGGACTGACGACGAGTGGCTCGGCGAGGTCCTCCAGCCGGTCAACGACCCGGTCGCGGCGGCCTGTCTGTCGGTCGAACGGAGCCTGCTGACGCGGCTGGGGATGAACTGCCACATGCCGTTCGCCGCCCTGTGCGAGCGGCAGGACCAGGGGTGGCGCCTGCGGGTATGGCTGGCCGATCCCGGCACCGGCCGGGCCTTGCGCTTCGAGACGGCCGGGTCCACCGCCGAGGCTGTTGTCGAGGCGGCCGTCCGGCACATCGAAGACGGCCCCGGACGCGATCTGTTAGCAGCGTGTGGTCGTGCAGGGTAATGCCTTGCGCGTCTACCGCTATGGCTGCAGCCCTGGCGATAGAGGCAGCACGGCCCCGTTGCTTGCTTCGCCGAACGACGGTTACACAGGCCGGGTCGTACGGCCGCAGCGCCTTGCGCAATGCTCAGTTGGAGCCGGCACAGGGCCTGAGTGGCTGCAAGAGGAGGGCGTCCACTTTGCCCAGAGATTGTGGATTTTTTCGCAAACTTGTCGCCGTGTAGCTTTCCGTCCTGGCAAGATCTACATAACATATGGTGTAACAAGTGGTTGCGGTATGGGATCGGGTTTGGGCGTCCCTGGTACGCGACTTGCAATGAGATTGAATCGGATCGTGCCGGGTGGCCGCAGGACCCGGCTGGCGTTGTCGGTGAAACGATGCGGCAGGGACGGCCGAACGTCGGTCGCGGATGCCATAGAGTCACATGCTGCTGAGCCTGCATCACAGGTTGTTGATCGCGTTTCTGATCGGCGCGGTGGTGGTTTTCGCCATCGTGTTCGCGCTGGACTTGATCGATGCGCGGGCGCTGTGGCTGCAGCTGCTGGGGGTCTCGGTCACCGCGGTGTTCATTACGCTGATCAGCCGCAAGTTCAGCGAACGGGTGGGCCTGATCGTCCAGGCGGCCGAACGGATCGCCCGGGGTGAGCTCGACGAGCCCGTGCAAATCGATACGGACCTGCCTGAGATCAACGTCCTGGCGGCCAAGATCGACGAGATGCGCCAGTCGATCCGTCAGCGGGACCAGCAGCTGGTGCGGCGCAACAAGGACCTGCGCGAGGCGCTGCACCACCTGCGGCAGGTCAATCGCGGCTACATGGAGATGCTGGGCTTCGTCACGCACGAACTCAAAAGTCCGGTAGCCAGCATGTATGCTGCGGCCGTAAGCTTGCAGGACGGTGTGGTGGGCGACCTGAGCGAGCCGCAGCGCAAGCTGGTGGCGACGCTGGTTCGCAACTGCGAATATCTCGAGGACATGGTCAAGAACTACCTGGACCTGTCCCGGATCGAAAAGGGCGAGTTTGCGGTACACCCGCAGGAGGTCGACCTGCTGGAGGAGCTGGTCGTGCCGAACATCGAGCAGCTCAGTCAGCAGGCCGAGCATCGCCGCATCCAGGTCTGCTGCGACGTGCCCGACGGGGTGCTGGTCAATGTGGATCCGGAACTGGCCCGCATTGCGATCGCCAACTACCTGAGCAACGCGATCAAGTACGGGCGAGAGAACGGGCGGATCGAGATCCGCGCCAGGCAGCAGGGCGGCCGGGCCCGCCTGAGCGTCTGGAACGAGGGCATGGGATTTTCGCCGGACCAGCGGGACAGGCTGTTCCGCAAGTTCGGTCGGTTGAGCGACCCGCTCACCAAGCGCCAGAAGGGTAGCGGGTTGGGTTTGTATCTGGTAAGAGAAATCGTGGAAAGGCATGGCGGCCGCGTCGGCGCCTCCAGCGAGCCGGAGCACTGGGCGGAGTTCTGGCTGACGCTGCCGCTGAGCGATCAGACAAAGGGTAATCTGATGAGCGATCTGCATAACGTCCTGATGATTGACGACGATGTCGATCTGGTGGAAACGTTCAAGACGGTGCTCGAGGCGGAAGGCTTCGCCGTCGATGCCGCCCACAGCGGGGCGGAAGGCCTGGCCAAGGCCCGCAACGGCCAGCCCGACGTGATCGTGCTGGATGTCAAAATGGAGAGCCTGGGCGAGGGTTTCCACGTCGCCCGCGATCTGCGCACCGACGATCGGACGAAATCGATTCCGATCATCATGATGAGCAGCGTCAACCAGGAGAACGCGGGCTTCCGCTATGACGCGGACGAGCAGTGGAACCCGGTGGACGCCTTCCTGGACAAGCCGCTCAAGCCGGCCCGCCTGATCGAGGAGATCCGCAGGGTGGGCGCCGCCAAGGCGCAGCAGGCGGAGTGATCAGCCGGTGCGATGCCGCGGCCACGTCGGCAATAGTGCAGGTGCGCGCTGGGTGTGTGCGCCGCGGGATTGAGCTCACGGATGTCAAAGACGCCGCGGACGGTTTCGTCCGCGGCGTCTTCATCTTGCCTGGAGCGTTGCTAACGCAGGTGTAGTGGCCAGGTCTTCGGGTGCGGTCCTGCGCGGCTGTGCCCGCCACGGCATAGCCGTCGTTCGGCGAAGCCGGGTGCAGGGCCGTGCCAGTCGTAAGCGACACCCGAGCCCCGAGCCCCGAGACACGACAATCAGTACCGCGCGAAGTACTTCGCCAGCATCAGCAGGTCGATTACATTGACCGTATTGTCCCCGTTGAAGTCGCACCGCGCATCGTAGCCCGGGTGGCCCACCGACAGCGTGAACGTCTTGGAGAGCATCAGCAGGTCGATGACGTTGACGTGGCCGTCGTCGTTGGCGTCGGCCGGGATCGTGACGTAGGCGTCGAAGAAGCCGAACGGGGCCCCGGCCTCGACGCTCGAATCCTGCACCACGCACACCGAGGCGATCAGGTCGGTGCCGTTGCCCGCGACGTGGATGAACGGGGCGTACATGTTGGCTGCCGGCACCTGGACGTACTGGGCCGTGTCGAAGGTGTCGTTCGGGCCGAGGACCGCGACCCAGAACTGGCGGTACTCGGTCGTCATGATGTTGTTGTCGTCAGCGATGCCCCAGGTCGGCTGCCACTGATTGCTGTTCATCGCGACGTAGACGCCGAACGACTCCATGTCCTGGTCGAAGTCGAACTGCACGGCCGTGTAGTCGTAGCCGGCATAGCGCCCGGGGCGGGGGATATCCGCGGGGAACCGGTTGTCAAGCGGCACGTCCTGCGTGTTGGTGTACAGGCCGGCTTGAGGGGCCAGGGCGTTGTTGATGCCGGTAACTTTGAACCCGCCGGCACTCCACTGTCCCTGGTAGGTCACGTTGTTGATCGTGATGTTCGGCGCGGTCAGCGGCATGGTCACGAAATTGCGGTCCGCCAGCGTGGCGTTGCTGGTACTGAAGTCGAGCAGGGCCGCGTTGTCGTAGATCAGGTGAGCCCCCGGCATGCTCACCGCGGCCGGCACGGGAAAGACCGTGATCGGCTGTGGCCCGGGCACATCCGTGGGCGCCACATCGACGACCGAGACCGTCGCGCCGGTGTACCCGAATGCCGAGGTCGCGGCCAGAACGACCGTTACACAGACAAGAAACTTACCCATTTACCCGCCTCCTTCTGAAAAAGGAAATACCCCCGTTGCGAAACGCCTTCGGGCGGCGGTTGGCTGTCGGCGGTCGCGCAGAATGCAACAGCAGGGTACGCCGTGCCGGCTCGCCCGAATTGCACGCCAGATTTTTGAAAAACGCTGCGAAACAGAACTGCGATCAATGTGACGCAGACTACTATAATGCTCCGGATTGCCGGAAGCAAGCTTATTGCCGGCCCGCTGTCATGGGTGCATCCGGCGATCGGTGGAAATGCACCCGGCCGCCACCCCGCGGGGTCAGACCCCGTATGCGTGCACACCCGTCCAGGCCGCCACGAAATCCCGGCGTTAATTCCGCCGGCAGACGTGCGATTCGGGGGCAGACCCCTGGAATCGCCACCAAATAACGGATGCACCCCGAACCGGGGCCTTTGCGTCTCTGTCATTCATCGGCGGCGGCATGTGGCCTTCGCCGGGGCGGTCACGGGGCCGTGATGCGGCCGGTGTGCCTGGAGTCGTGCCCGAACATCGGCCACGGCCCGGCGGCCGGGCCGGTTCCGGCATCAACCGCGTGAAGCACGCCGTCATAGGAGGCGGCATAGAGCAGCCCGTCCGGCCCGAGGGTCACCGACGCCCGGAACTCGCCGCCCGCGTCGTAGGACCAGCGGAACTGGCCGTCGGCGCCGATGGCGAAGACCTTGCGGTTGTTCGCACCGACGTAGATGACGCCGTCAGCCCCGATCGCCGGCGCCGAACGGATCAGCCCGCCGACCGGGTACTCCCACTTCCTCGTCCCGTCGGGATTGACCGCATAGAGCACGCCGCCGTCCGAGCCGACGTAGATCGTGCCGTCCGGGCCGACCACGGGCGAGGCGAAGACCGTCGTGCCGCCGAGGCGGAAGGGTTGGGCCCACTGCATCGTCCCGTCAACCGGGTTGATTGCGTAGAGGTAGCTGCCGAAGGCGGTCACGTAGACCGTGCCGTCGGCGGCGATTGCGGGCGAGCCGTAGAGCCTGCCGCTCATCTCGGCGGTGACCCACTTCTGGGACCCGCTCGATGCCCC
>JAWLBS010000014.1:0-18416 GCA_041687575.1 Phycisphaerae bacterium
GCGGCAGCGACGCGTATTGCCCGTGCGCGTTGCCGATCGAGACCGCCAGACAGTCGATCCCCGTCCGCGACACGAACGCCTCAGCCTGGGCCGGATCGGTCAGCGTCGATTCCCGGCTGCCCTCCATCGTCACGTTGTCCGCCCGGCCGACCGCCCCGAGCTCGCCCTCGACCGTCACCCCGCGCGGGCGGGCCTGCTCGACCAGTTCCTTCAGCGCCGCGACGTTCTCGTCGAAGGCCTTTCGCGAAAAGTCCAGCATCACCGAGCTGAAGTTCGCCTCCAGGCACGCCAGCGCCAGCTCCAGCGAGTCGCCGTGGTCCAGGTGCAGCGCAACCGGCAGCGGATGCTCCTCGGCCACCGCGCGGGCGATCCGGCTGTAGGTGCACGGATCGATCAGCGGAAAGCCGGCCGGGCCGTTCATCACGATCACCGGGGCCTCCATCTTCCGCGCGACCGCCAGCACGGTCTGAATCGCCTCGGCGTTCCAGCAGTCGAAGGCCGGCACGGCATAGCCGCCGGCCGCGGCCCGCTCCAACAGGTCATGCATCGGGACGAACTTCATTGGTTTCCTCGTTACAGATTGTTACGAATGACCCGGGCCACCTCATGACCCATGGCGGTGTATCCGTCGTCGCTGAAGTGCACACCGTCGGCCGAAAGGTACTTCTTGACCCGATCCAGCGTCATGAACGCACACAGGTCGTCGACCGGCACGCCTCGGGTCTTGCACACCTCGACGGCGGCGGCGTTGTACTCGGCCACGTCGGCCTCGCGGCGATCGAAGGGCTTCTGCTCACGGTGCCACTGCTCATTGACCGGCGTCATCGTCGCCCAGATCACCTTCGCCCGCACCTCGCCGCGCAGCCGGTCGAGGATCCTGTCCACATTGTCGCGGTACTCGGCCAGCGGCACGCGGACCTCGCCGCTCTGCCGGTCGCGGCGGATGTCGTGCAGGCCGGCATTGATGTGCACCAGCGCGGGGCTCTGCGTGATCGCCCATTCGTCCAGCATCATCAGCACGTTGCGGGTGTCGAAACCGTTCATATCGGGCCAGGTTACCTCGGCGGTTCCGTGCAGATCGTGCAGGACCGTCTGCTGGTAGCCCATGCGGATCGAGTCGCCGATCAGGATCACCTTGTCCACGTGGTTGTTACCTCCTTAGGCCAAGACCGTCTCTTGGCGCTGCTTCGTCGGTCAGCCGGTACCGAACGTTCGCCGCCCGATCGAAATACAAAGCGGCGTCTTCGGCGCCGCAGTCCATATGCCGCCGCCCATATGCCGCCGCACAACCCGCTCGAGATTCGGAGCGTTGGCGCCGATCCCAGGCCTGAGTGAAAGCGGCGTCGTTGCCGCCGCACGCCATAGTCGCGCCGCAACGGCCGCTCAAGATCCGAGGCTTCTCCGGCACGGCGACCTGATCCAAAACGGCGTCTTCGGCGCTGCAGTCCATAGTCGCCACCGCAACGTCCGCTCGTAACCCGAGGCTTCTCCGGCACTCGCCACCATGCCGTGGATCAGCCACGGACCTCAGCCGGCATGCCTCGCGTAAGGTCCGCCATCACCAGCGGCCGCTGCAGCATCAGGGCCTGCTCGTCGAGATAGTCGATGCGCAGTTCCCGCCGGCCGTAGAAGCGGAAGCGGAACTCGTGCTCGCCCTGGTCGGCGTAGCGGTCGCGCGGATCGCTGCGGCGGCACGGGTCGTGATGCGCCATCCGCGGCGACCGCAGCAACGTGAACCGCGCCCGGTGCGGCGTGGCGTCCATCGCGAACACGTCCGGCGACACCACCGCCAGCGACCGGTCATCCTGCCGCCAGAGCATCGTCCAGTCGCGCAGCGGCCGCTCCGCCCCGTCCAGGGCTCGCGGGATGGCCGCGCCCAGCACGCCGTCCCGACGGCCGGTCACGCTGTCCAGCGGCAACACCAGCTTGAGCACCTTGTGCTGGTCCGCCCAATGCACTCGCAGGCGCAGGTCCACGTACCGCTCGCCCTTGTAGACCCGCCACTGCGCCATCGCCCACGACTGGCCGAAAAATGCCGTCTGCACCAGCCCCGCCATCACCGGCCCGCACTCGACAAGGCTCGGCTGCGACCAGCCGACGGTCGTCAGCGGCACATCCGGATAGCGGTCGACCCCGTGCGACCAGGTGTCGGTCAGGTCCTGCAGCACGTCCAGCCGCGGCAGGGCGAGATCCCAGTTCTCCAGCCGCATCCGCCGCTGCCCCAGGTGTACGGTCAACTCGCCGTTGCTGATCGAATCGAAGGTCCCGTCGAGCGTCGGCTCGGGAGCGGCCGCCTCATCACACGTGTCGTCGATCCGCAGCACCCGCATCGCCCCCGGCTCGACCCGCACGCGGACCAGCAGCCGGCACATGTCATCCACCACCGCCTCGCTGGCGATCCGCTGGAACGGGACCTTCCGCCCCTTCTCATCCAGAAGCCGCCAGCCGGGCTGCCACCGTCGGCGGTCCAGCCACGGCTCCAGTTCCGTGTAGCCTTCGTACGGATGGTCCGAGGGGTTGTACAGCACGATCCGCTGCATGCGGTCGTCCGGCAGGTCGTTCATCCGGCGGCGCAGGGCGTAGTGGATGATCTCGTCCGCCGCCGCCCGCGCCTGGCCGAGTTGGGCGTTGACCTGCTCGTACGCCGACGGCACGCACGTGCCGCCGAGGGTGTCGTGAAACTGGTGAAAGACGACCTGCTTCCAGGCCGCGCGGAGACTCTCTCCGGCCTGCGGCTCGGGCTTGGGGTCGCCCTGCAGCGCGACTTCGGCCTGGTGACACAGATGCTCGCCGCGGCGCAGCCCCACCTTGACCGGCCGGTACACCGTATAGCAGCCGACGGCGTGGTGCTGCAGTTCGCCGGTGACCAGCGGCAGATTGCGGGCCTGCCCCTTGATCGCCTCAAAGAACCGCGCCGGCGTGCTGAACTCGAGTTTGCAGTCGGGAAAATCGTCCCAGTGCTCGCCGAGCCAGGCGATCTGGGCCTCCGTCGGACCGCCGCCATGGTCGCCGACGCCCAGCATGCACATCGTGTGGTCGATGCCCTCCGGCAGGTCGGTCAGGCAGGCCTCGATGTTGGGACGAATCCCTTCCGGTGTGTTGGACAGGTACGCCCGCGCGATCCGGAACGTCGTTACCTCCGGTCCGCCGGCGACGCCACGCCAGCGAAAGACGCGCGCGGGCAGAGTCATCTCGCCCTCGCCCGGCCGCATCATCACGTAGTACGACTGCCCGGCCTCCCGCATCAGCGCAGGCAGACCGGCGGCGTGGCCGAACGAGTCGACGTTGTACGCCACCTCCGGAAACTGCCCGAAGCGTTTCTCGAAATACGCCTTGCCCAGTGCGATCTGCTTGCGCATCGCGAAATCGCTCGGCAGGTTGCAGTCGGGCTGGATGTACCAGCCGCCGACGATCGCCCAGCGCCCCGCCTTAACGAAGCCGCAGATCCGCTCGAACAGGGCCGGATCGACCCGCTCGATCTGCTCGTACACCCACGCCTCTCCGCGGGCGAAGGTCAGGTCCGGGTGGGCGTCCAGCCGATCGCACGCGCTGCGGCAGGTCGCCAGCGCGGCATCGAGCCCCGCGTGCCACGGCCACAGCCAGATCGGATCGAGGTGGGCGTTGAAGACCAGGTGGATCGTTTTCATCTGCAGGCTTCCCAATGACATTGGCGGCGAATCAGTAACGAATTCAGAAAAGTCTATCGTCCCGAGGCGGCAAAGGCCAGAAGGGCAGCCGAAAGGTAATCACTCGTCATCCCCGTCCCGATGTTCCGGCAGAAGTCGCGCCTGGTGGCTCCGACGAAACAGCAGTGACGCCGCGGCAGGAACCACGTCGATCTCCGCCGGAACCATCCCGGCCGGGTCGCCGTCGACCTCCATCGGGATCGGCCTGCCGTCCACCGGCGCGATCCGGATCTGCCTGGCGCGGACGCTGACGGAGTTCTTGAGCCGGCCGTGCAGCCGCAGCGCCACCGCCGTCGCCCATCGCAACAGGTCCCAGCGATCCTCGGCCTCCATGATGAACAGGTCCAGCAGGCCGTCCGTCGGCACCGCGTCGCGGCAGATCTGCAGGCCCAGCGCATAGCGGCTGATGTTGCCCACGACGATCATGCCCCGCCCGCGGAAAACCTCCGCCCCGTCCGCTGAAACCGACAGCACCGGCCAGTCGTACTGCCAGAACTCCCGCCACAGGGGCCAGAAATAGTGCATGTGGGTGATGTTGCCGCTCCGCTCGGCGTGCAGGGCGTGGACGATCGCCGCATCGAACCCGACCGAGGCGAGCATCGAAAAGCGTCGCTGCCCCAGACGACCCAGGTCGAAGTCAACCGTCCAGCCGTCCTGCACGATCTCCCACAACTGCCGGGGCGAGCCCGTGAGCCCCAGGTACTTGGCCAGCACGTTCTCCGTGCCAGCCGGCACAATCAGGATCGCCGGGTGGCCCACCGTCACCGACTGCAACACCTCGTTGACCGTGCCATCGCCGCCAACCACGGCAAGCAGGTCGTACTTATCGCGGGCGGCGTGGGCGAGCACTGTCGCGTCGCCCGCCTCGGCGGTCAGGGAGACCGTGCACGGGATGCGGGCCTGGCGGAAGATCTCGCACAACTGGTTGACCACCGCCATGGAGTTGCCCCTGCCAGCGCGGGGATTGGCGATGACTATTGCGTTGCGCGGACCCTGTCCGTGCCAGGCCCTCCGGATACGACACGAAGACTTCTCAATGCCTGAGCTGCTCAATGTTCTCGCCTGGTATCTTGCCGACCTGTCCGGGCGGCCCCTTGGCCAACCTCCACAAGATGGTTATATTCCCGGTTCTGCCGAAAGACCATTGCTCAGGATACCACGGGCGAGCGAAACCCGATAGCCGCAAACGATAAGGAAACGATCAATGCATGACGAACAGGCCCTGACGAATCGACTGGAAACCACGCTGCAGTTCGCGGCCGGACAGGTCCGCAAGATGGTCGAAGCCAACCCCGATTTCTTCCCCATGTACACCATGAACGGCAAGTGGCGGCACGAGGGCGAGGCCTGGACCCGCTGGTGCGAGGGCTTCCTGCCGGGCATGATGTGGCTGATCCACGAGCAGACCGGCGACCAGTGGTTCCGCCACACGGCCGAGGAGTATTCCCGCAAGATCGAGCCGCGCAAGGACGACCGCGACGTCCATGACCTGGGCTTTCTGTTCTACCACGGCACCTACAAGCGCTGGTACGAGGCGACCTGCCGCGACGGCAAACCCGACGCCGCGCTTAAGGACGTGGTCGTCCATGCCGGTCGGACCCTGGCGCTGCGGTTCAAGCAGAAGGGGCAGTTCCTCAGCTCGTTCATCGGGCCCGAGTCGCTGTTCATCGACATCATGATGAACGTGCCGGTGATCTTCTACGCCGCCATCGAAAGCGGCGACAAGGACCTGTACCACGTGGCGATGCAGCACTGCCTGACCAGCCGGCGCACGCTGCTGCGGGGCGACGGCTCGGCCAGCCACGAGGGCATCTTCGACCTGGCCACCGGCGAGTTCCTGCGTCAGACCACGCACCAGGGCTACCGGGGTGATTCGTGCTGGTCGCGCGGGCTGACCTGGGCTCTGTACGGCTTTGGCACGGTCTACACCCAGACCGGCGATGCCCGCTTCCTGGAGGCGGCGGAGAACTGCGCCAACTTCTACCTCACCCACACCCCCGACAGCGGCGTGCCGCCGTGGGATTACGACGCCCCGGCCGCATCGCGCAAACAGCCGGACAGCAGCGCCGCCGCCATCGCCGCCAAGGGGCTGTGGCAGCTCTCGAAGATCAGCGGGGACTGCACCCGCCGACTGGTCTACCGGCAGTACGCGATGAAGATCCTCTCGTCGCTGATGACCGACGAGTACCTCGCGATCAACACGCCCGGCTGGGAGGGCATCCTCAAACGCGGCGTTTACCATATTCACAAGGGGCTCGGCGTGGACGAGTCGGTGATGTGGGGCGAGTACTTCTTCGTCGAGGCGGTCTGCACGATGCTCGCCGACCTGCGCAGCGGCCGGTAACAGCAAGGCGTTGTCCGGAGGTCAGACCCCCGGTACGTGCGCGTTTCCAGGGGTCTGACCCCCGTAGCGCACGTCTCGGGCAGAATCAACGCCGAAACATCTTGGCGGCCTGGACGGGCGTGCACGCCACCGGGGTCTGACCCCGTGGGGCTGGCAGGGGCACGGCGAGGTCTACCGCTCCCTCACGGTCGCGGCTCGTTGGAGCAGGATCGTGGCGCCGGTCGCAGCGTTTCCCGTGCGCCACGCTCCCGAACCGGCAGATCGGGCTTAGGGGCTTGCAAGATCCCTTGGATTCCGTAGCTTTGGCATACGACAGCGCCTACAATGGCCTGATCGACACACGGGAAAAGCGGATGCACGATATGCAGCCTGATCGCCCGCAGACATATACGCCCGGCAGGCCCCACGGTCGCCCCGGCCATCCGGGACAGCCGGCCCATTTGCCACGCGAAGCCCCCGTCCGTCCCGCCGGCCATCCGGGCACGAATCCCCACGCCCGACGGCCCGACGGCGCCGCTCGCGGTCCACGGCTGGTCTTCTGGGAGACCACTGAGGCGTGCAACCTCGCGTGCGTCCACTGCCGCCGCCTCAGCGACAGCACCCGCGCCAACCCCGACCAGCTCAGCACCGCCGAGGCGATCCGCCTGATCGACCAGGTCGCCGACGCCGGCTGCATGATCTTCGTCTTCTCCGGCGGCGAGCCGCTGATGCGGCCGGACTTGTTCGACCTGCTCGCCCACGCCCGCGACCGCGATATGGCCGTGGCCGTGGCCACCAACGGCACGCTCATCAATGACCTCGTCGCCGAAAAACTCGCCCGGGCCGGCACCCGCCGCGTCTCGATCAGCCTGGACGGCCCCGAAGCCGCCATGCACGATTCGTTCCGCCGGATCGATGGGGCTTTCGATGCCGCCATCGCAGCCGTCGGCCACCTGCAGCGGGCCGGCATCGGCGTACAGATCAATACGACCGTCGCCCGGCACAACCATGAGCACCTCGATGCGATGTACGCCCTGGCTGAGCGGCTCGGCGCCGAGGCCCTGCACTTTTTCATGCTCGTGCCGGTCGGCTGCGGGCTCGAACTGGCCGAGGAGATGATGCTCAGCCCCGAGCGCTACGAGCAGATCCTCAACTGGATCTACGAGAAAGACTCGGGCGAGGGCCTGCGGATCAAGGCGACCTGCGCGCCGCACTACATGCGGGTCTGGCTCCAGCGACGAAAGCAGGCGGGGCTGCCCGCCGATCGCGGCGACGGCCACATGTACCGCATGAGCCGCGGGTGCCTGGCAGGCACGGAGATCGTCTTCATTTCGCACACGGGGCAGGTGCGGCCGTGCGGCTATCTGCCCGTGGCGGCGGGCGACCTTCGCGAGCAGTCATTCCAGGAGATCTGGCAGCACGCGGAAGTGCTCAAGGCCTTCCGCGAACCGGTGACGCTGCACGGCAAATGCGGGGCCTGCGAGTACAAGCGCGTCTGCCTCGGCTGCCGGGCGCGGGCCTACGCCGCCACCGGCGATATCCTGGCCGAGGAACCGTGCTGCCTCTATCAGCCAACGAGGATGCGACAGAATGATTAATATTTCGAAGTTGTACGGCGGCCTGGCCAGCGGCAGCGATCATCTTCGCTACGGCCACGGCCACTCCCCCCACGGCGCCGCCCGGGTCAGGCGTCCGATCGTCGTCTGGAATATCACCAGGCGATGCAACCTGCGCTGCGTCCACTGCTACACCGACAGCGACGAGAGCCTCGCCGACGGCGAACTGTCCACCGCCGAATGCAGAAAGGTGCTGGATGACCTGGCGGCGTTCGAGGTGCCCGCCGTGCTGCTCTCCGGTGGTGAGCCGACGACCCGGCCCGACCTGTTCGACCTGGCCGAGTATGCGGCCGACAAGGGCCTGCGTCTCACGCTGAGCACCAACGGCACGCTGATCGACGAAAAGGCGGCCGCCCGGATCAAGAAGACCGGCTTCACCTACGTCGGCGTGAGCCTCGACGGCATCGGGGCGATCAACGACCGGTTCCGCGGGGTCGAAGGCGCGTTTGACCGGGCGGTCCGCGGCATCCGCCACTGCAAGGCGGTCGACCAGCGGGTCGGCCTGCGGATGACCCTGACCGACCACAACATCGACCAGCTGCCCGCCATTTTCGACTTCGTCGAGACCGAGGGCATCGACCGGATCTGTTTCTACCACCTGGTCTACTCCGGCCGAGGCGGGCAGATCCGCGACAACGACCTGACGCTCAAGAAGACCCGCTGGGCGGTCGAGTACATCTGCGACCGCACGAAGGCCATTCTCGAATCGGGCAAGCCGATCGAGGTCCTTACGGTGGACAACCACGCCGACGGGCCGTTCGTCCTGCTGAAGCTGCGGCAGGAGGGTTCACCGCTGGCCGAGGCCACCGAGCAGCTGCTCGCCCGCAACGGCGGGGCCCTCTCCAGCAGCGGCGTGGGCATCGGCAACATCGATTTCGTCGGCAACGTCCACCCCGACCAGTTCTGGATGCACTACTCGCTCGGCAACGTCCGCGAGCGGCCCTTCAGCGAGATCTGGCAGGACGAGAGCGACCCGATCCTGGCCGGCCTGCGCAACCGGGCTGAAAAGGTGCACGGCCGCTGCCGCGCGTGCCGGTTCTGGCACCTGTGCGGCGGCGCCCTGCGGGTCCGCGCCGACATCGCCTGCAATGACCCCTGGGCCCCCGACCCCGGCTGCTACCTGACCGACGAAGAGATTGGCTTGGCCGTCCCAACGTAGGGCGGGCTCTGCCAGCCAAAGCCCCGCCAGGGGCGAGAGAACCATCGGACTTGCACCCATGGAGATCCTTCGCCCCCCTGGGGCGTGTGGCACACGCGGAAGATCCCAAAGGGGTCCTCAGGATGACAACGTGGGGCTGCCAACAGTGGATTGGCGGGCACAGCCCGCCCTACGTGGATCAGGATGACAACAGGCGGCAGCAGCGTATAAAAAAAGGGACAGGAATCTGCGTTCCTGTCCCTCGAGAATCGGGGTCGACGGGAATCGAACCCGCAACCACCGGATCGACAGTCCGGTACTCTAACCAATTGAGCTACGACCCCATAATGTCCAGTGCCGACCAGCTCACCGCCCGCCGTCACCTTAGAGTAGTATTTTTACGCGACAATCGCCTCCGCGTCAAGCGTTGCGCCCCCATGCAACGCAAACTTTTGCTGCGTACCGCATTGAAGCGTCACCCGCCCCGCTTGGCCGACAGATATCGGCCGATACTCTCGGCCGCGGTCTTGCCGTCGCCCATCGCCAGGATCACCGTGGCCGCCCCGCGGACGATGTCGCCGCCGGCGAACACGCCCGGCTGGGTCGTCATGCCGTTTTCGTCGGTCTTGATGTAGCCCCACTGGTTGAGCTCGATCTGCGGACAGGTGCTGGTCAGCAGCGGGTTGGCCCGCGTGCCCAAGGCCTCGATGACCATGTCGCACTCGACCACGAAGTTCGAGCCCTTGACCTCGACCGGCCGGCGACGCCCCGAGGCGTCCGGCTCGCCCAGCTCCATCCGCACGCACTCCAGCCCCTTGACCCATCCCTGCTCGTCGCCCAGGATCGCCACCGGCTGGGTCAGCATCTCGAAGACGATGCCCTCCTCCTCGGCGTGGTGGACCTCCTCGACCCTCGCGGGCATCTCCTTGCGGCTGCGGCGGTAGACCAGCACGGCCGGGTCCGCCCCCAGCCGCCGCGCCGTTCGCACGCCGTCCATCGCGGTGTTGCCGCCGCCGATGACCGCCGCCTTCTTGCCGCGCAGGACCGGGGTCTCATAATCACCAAAGGCATTCGCCCGCATCAGGTTCACGCGGGTCAGGAACTCGTTGGCGCTGTAGACGCCCTTGAGGTTCTCGCCGGGGATCCCGATGAAGATCGGCAGGCCGGCCCCGTTGGCGATGAAGACCGCCTCAAACCCTTCCTCCTCCATCAGATCGCAAATCTCGACCGTCTTGCCGACCACGACGTTGCACTCGGTCTTCACCCCGATCTTCTCGAGGTTCGACAGCTCCGCCTTGACGATGTCCTTCGGCAGCCGGAACTCCGGGATGCCGTAGACCAGCACGCCGCCGGGCATGTGCAGCGCCTCGAAGATCGTCACGTCGTAGCCCATCCGGGCCAGCTGCCCCGCGCAGGTCAGACCCGCCGGACCCGAGCCGATCACCGCGACCTTCTGCCCCTTGGGCTCGACGACCGGTCGGGTGATGCCCTGCATATTTTCACGCGCCCAGTCAGCCACGAACCGTTCGATATAGCCGATCGCCACCGGCTCGCCGCGCACGCCCCGCACGCAGACGCACTCGCACTGCGTCTCCTGCGGGCAGACCCGCCCCGAGATGCCGGGCAGGGCGTTGTCTTCCAACAGGATCTCCGCGGCCGCCTGGAAGTCGCCTTCGGCAACGGCGGCAAGGAACTCCGGGATCCGCACGCGGACCGGGCAGCCCTCCACACACTTGCGCGGCTTGCACTGCAGACACCGCTGGGCCTCGAGGATCGCCGTCTGCGCCTCGAGCCCGAGGTTCACTTCCTCGAACGAACGGCTTCGCTCGGCCGGATCCCGCTGAGGCATCGCCTGGCGGGGGATCTTCATCCGTTCGCCGGGGCTCATCTTCTGGGCGGTGGCCTGAGCGTCCGACCTGTTATGATTAGCGTCTGACATGAAAACACCTCACGCGACTGATTCACTACCGATGCTACAACACGTTCTCAAGCTTGCACCGGTGCTGCGCCCGCTCCATCGCTTCTTTCTCGAACGATTTGTACGTGCTCAGCCGGTCCCACAACTCCTTGAAATCCACCTCGTGACCGTCGAACTCGGGCCCGTCCACGCAGGCGAACAACATCTTGCCTCCCACCGTCACCCGGCAGCCGCCGCACATGCCCGTGCCGTCGACCATGATCGGATTCAAAGACACGACCGTCTTCGTGCCGGACGGGCGCGTCGCCTCGGCCACCGCCTTCATCATCGGCACCGGCCCGGCCGCATAGACTGCCTTGATCGGCGTGTCGGCCTGGTCCATCAGCTCCGCAAGCTTGCCCGTGACCAGCCCGTGATAGCCGTAGCTGCCATCGTCCGTGCACGGGTAGACCACGTCGGCCACCTCGCCGAGCACGTCCTCGAGGATCACCAGGTCCTTCGTTCGGCCGCCGATAATCACGCTGACCCGGTTGCCTGCCCTTTTCAACCCGACCACCTGGGGATAAATCACCGCCGTGCCCACGCCGCCACCGATGACCGCCACGTGCCCGTAGTCCTCGATCTCCGTCGGCTTGCCCAGCGGACCCGCAATGTCGGACAGGGCCTGCCCCTTCTCAAGACTCGCCAGCTGCGCGCTGGTCGCACCAGCCACCTGGACAATCAGGCCGATCGTCCCGGCCGCCGCGTCCGACATCGCAATCGTCAGCGGAACCCGCTCGCCCCGGTCGTGTACGCGCAAAATAACGAACTGACCCGGCTGATGCTTCTTGGCGATGCGGGGGGCCGCAACGGTAATACAGTAAACGCGCTCGGCCAGCTGCTGTTTGTCCAGGATTTCAAACATCGAAGAACTCCGCTTGAGGTCGACACTACAACCAATGTCCGATCACTTACCGAACTCTCGGACTATGATTGTATTGTTTTGTCCGCCGAAGCCAAATGAATTCGACAACGCTACCTTCACCGGCAACCGACGACACTCGTTGGGCACGTAGTCCAAATCGCAGTTCGGGTCCGGCTGGGAATAATTGATTGTCGGGGGCATCGCGCCGTCGCGGATCGCCAGCACGCAGGTGATCAGCTCCACCGCACCGGCCGCCGCGATCAGGTGCCCGAGCATGCTCTTGATGCTGCTGACCGGCACGCCCGGCTTCTCCTCCTTGAACACCTGCCGGATTGCCAGCGTCTCGATCTTGTCGTTTTCCTGCGT
Organism: Phycisphaerae bacterium; assembly: GCA_041687575.1. Classification (GTDB taxonomy): domain Bacteria; phylum Planctomycetota; class Phycisphaerae; order UBA1845; family JANYLN01; genus JANYLN01. The sequence goes on from JAWLBS010000014.1 coordinate 11,952, forward strand.
GCCCGTGCCGTGGGCGTTGACGTAGTCGACGTCCTTAGGCGTAAGGCCCGCATCGAACAGCGCCCCGCGCATCGCCGCGATGCCGCCGCGGCCGTCCTCGTGAATGTCGGTGATGCGGAACGCGTCGGCCGTGCTGCCGTAGCCGGCCACCTCGGCCAGGATCTTCGCCCCGCGGCGTTTGGCGTGCTCCAGTTCTTCCAGCACCACCAGGCCCGCCCCCTCGCCGAGCACAAAGCCGTCCCGCGTCCGATCGAACGGGCGGCTGGCGGTCTCGGGCGAGTCGTTCCGCATCGACAAGGCCGTCAGTCGGTTGAAGCCCGTGACCCCCAGCGGGTGGATCATCGTGTGCGCGCCGCCCGAGAGCATCACATCGGCGTCCCCGCGGCGGATCTGGCAGGTCGCCTCGCCGATCGCCTGGGTGCTGGCCGCGCACGCCGTCAGCGTGTTGAAGCACGGCCCCTCCAGCCCGAACAGCGCCGCGATGCGCCCCGACGCCATGTTCGGGTCCTGCTCCATCTCGTGCGTGGGCGCCAGCCGCTGGTACGCCAGCTGCGCCCACTTCTGCGTATCGAGGTCATTCTGCTCGGGCGACCACGCGCCGGTGGCCGTGACGACGAAATTGTCGAAATCGATCGGCCCCTCGCCGCAGCCCAGGTATACGCCGGTCCGGGTTTTGTCCAGATCCGCACAATTCGCCAGGCCCGCGTGCGTCCAGGCCATTTTCGCCGCCGCCAGACCGAAGCCCGAGTTGCGGCTGGCGCAGCAGTGCCGGTCGTAATCGCCCCCCAAAAACGACCGCAGGTCGAAGTCCTTCACCTGCGCGCTGAAGGTCGTCGGAAAGGTGCCGGCGTCGAACAGCTCGGTCGGCCGTATGGCGCAGGCCCCGCTCAGCAGCCCCTGCCACACCGTCTCCAGGTCCCAGCCCAGCGGGGTGACCCAACCCATGCCCGTGATCACAACGCGACGACGCATACGACCTCCTCAGCCCGCAAACTTCTTGAGCACCAGCGCCCCGTACTGCCCGCCGCCCAGCGCATACCCCACCGTCACCGCCACCTTCACGTCACGCTGCTCGGCGCGGCGATTGACATTGATCGGGCACTGCGGGTCCGGCTCGTTGCAGTTGACCGTCGCCGGGATCTGCCCCGTTCGGATCGCCATGGCGGCAACCGCCGTTTCGATCGCCCCGGCGCCCGCGCCAGCCAGGCCCATCGCCCCCTTGATCGCCACGACGGGCACCTGCTTCGACCGATCGCCCAAGGCCGCCGCGATTCCCATCGCCTCGCCCTGATCGTGATGCGTCGTGCCCGGCGCAAAGGCGACCACCAGGTCGACCTCGCCGGTGCCGACGCCCGCATCGGCCAGCGCCCGCTGGATCGACAGCTGCACCGCCCGGCCGATCGCCTTGGGGTCATCCCACTGATTGGGGTTGCTGCTGGCGCCGAAGCCGGCCAGTTCCGCGTACACCTTCGCCTCGCGCCCCCTGGCGTGATCCAGGTCTTCCAGGATCAGCAGCCCGCCGCCTTCGGCGATGACCGTCCCGCTGCGGCACACGTCGAACGGCTTGCACGCCTCCTGCGGTTTGTCGTTGCAGTTGGTCGCCAGCCGCTTCAGCAGGCTCTGACGCATCAGGCCCATCGGATTGGTCTTGGACTCGGCGCCGCCGCAGATGCACACCTCGGCCGCCGCCCGCTGAATCGTCCGCTGCGCCTCGCCGATCGCCAGGTGCCCGCTGGCGTCGCCGCAGGTAATCGTGTTGGACGCCGCCTGCGCGTCGTGAACGATCGTCACGTGACAGGCCAGCATGTTCGGCAGGAACTTCAGCAGCCACAGGGGCGTCAGGTTGGTCATCCCCTCCGAGCCCCATTTGCGCATGCTGAACTCGCGGGTCTCGGGATCGGCGGCCGTATACAGCGCCCCGGACAGTTCCTTCAGGTCCGCGCAGATCAGCCCCGCCCCGATGTTCGCGCCGAACCGCGCCGGCTCGGGCACGGCCGGCGCCTCCGCCTCGCCCCGCTCGATCAGGCACTTCGTGCGAAGGCCGGCGTCTTTGGCCGCCTCGTACGCCGCCACGACCGCGATCTCGATGTCGCGGGCCATGACCTTGGTGCTCTTGCGGTAGCTCTTCGGGACATAGTTGGCGACCTTGAACGGCTCGATCTCGCCGCCGACCTGGCTGTCAAACGTCGACGGATCGAATGCCTCGATCCGACGCACCGCCCGACGACCCTCCAGCAGCGCATCCCAGACGCCCTGCGCCCCGATGCCCAGCGGACACGCCAACCCGATTCCGGTTATCACTACACGACGATCTGCCATCAGCCGCCTCTTGCGCCCTGCTCGGCCGCGAAACTACGAAACAGCGACATGAACTGCTCGGTGAACACGAAGTTCTCCTCGGGCAGTTTCAGGCCGCGCATATTCTGGTCGACATGCGAAAACACCAGGTCCACCTGCCCGATCTGCTCGTCGCCCGAGAAGATCCGGCCGCTGGTGATCGCCGCCGCCTCGTCGACCTGCTCCACGCAGGCCTCGTACCGCAACTGCTCGCCCGGCTGCACCGACCGCTCGAACCGCGCACGCCGCACCTTCGCCAACACCACCTTCTCACGGAAACCCCGGGCCTCGCCCACAAGGATCCCCGCCGTCTGGGCGACACCCTCGATCATCAGGCAAGCCGGCATCGTCGGCCGCGCCGGGCAGAAGTCGTGCAGCTGCTCCTCGGCCAGCGTGACGTTCTTGATCGCCACCGCCCGCTTGCCGGGTTCGAATTCGGTAAATCGATCGATCCAGATCCAACGCATATCCGTCAAGCCGCCTCGGTACGTTCCTGCTGCCGTCCCCTGTCCCGCAGCGCGTTACAACCGCTCGCCCCGGGACCGGACGGCCCATCGATCCAGCCGTGATCACCGCGGCCGCACCGGGCGGTCAGGCCGCCGGTGCGCCGTTGATCTTGCCTTCGATGTAATTGACGATCGTCCGCACGGTGAACAGGTCCGGGACCTTGTTGACGTCCGGATCGTCCTCGAAATCGCCGAAGTCGGCGTGCGGCATGGCCTTTTTGAGCTCCTCGAGCCCCTGCGGGGTCAGCTTGCCGCCACTGACGTAGTCCGGATTGTTCAGGACTTCGTCCGGGAAGAGCTCGCCACGGGGAATCTTGATGTTGAACGCTTTTTCCAGACGGAACACGATGTCCAGGAAATCAATGGACTCCGCACCCAGGTCACCCGTCAAAGTTGCCGTCTCGGTGACCTCGTCGTCATCCACACCGAGCGCTTCGACCAGGGTTTCCTGCACGTTCCGGAAGATGTCCTCCCGGCTCATGCTCATAGTTTGACTCCTTCTGATGACATCCGTGGCGGACCGAACTGCCGGCCCGCCTCAATACCAATGCGATATCGTTCAGAGAACACTCGCAAATGCTGCGTGCCGCGCCCGCCACGCGGGCACCGGCCTCTCAGGCCTCACTGGCCGCCGCAATCCCCTGCAGCGTCAGCAGCACAAATCGCTCCCGGGCGCCCGCAACGATCTTCTCGTGCAGACCCTCGTCGTCGACCCGGCCATGCCGGACCGTCAGCCGGCCCCGCACCATCTCCAAGCCGTTGCACCGGCCGATCCCGTCGAACTCGGTCTCGGCCTCGCCCGCCTTGCGGACGGTCGCCTCGATCTCGAGCACCTCGCCCGGGCGGACGAAGTTCTTGTACGTCACGTTCCGCGCCTCGGCGAGTTCCAGTATGCTGTATCGGAAATCGCTCCCGACCTGCAGCAGCCAGCCGGCCGCCTCGGTCATCGCCTCAACCATCAGCACGCCGGGCATCACCGGAAACGTCGGAAAGTGATCCGCGAGATACTCCTCGGCCAGCGAAAGGGCCTTGCGGGCCACGATCCGCCTGGCGGGCTCCAGCTCCACAATCCGATCGAGCAGAATGAACTTCACCTGCGCCTCCGCGTGCCACCGGTTGAGACGAACGGTTACAGGCCTACGCGCCCGGCCCGACCGCACAAGAAGTCCGGATTCTAACGGCACCCCCCCGACAATGCCAGTCCCATGCCGGGTCCATGCAGGGTGGGCTGTTGCTCACCAAAACGTTGCGTACGGTGCCGGGTGCCATACACGCAGTACTCCCGCATCCCGCGGGAAGGGCCCGCTAATACGCACCGCCTCGTCCTTTTCCGGTTCCCACGAGCCTGCGCGGGGCCGTGCCGCATCCCTATCGCACCAAAAGATCCGGCCGCTCGATCATCCGCCCGTCCACCTCGACCCGCACCACCGGCCAATCGCCGGTCGCGGTAATGATCTCCATCTCACCGCCGCCCGGCAGCAGCATCGTGTCCTCGCTCTTGGCTGCGACCAGCGAAGGATTCCACGCGAACGCCTGGTTCGATACGATCCTCGTCGGGTTGCCCGGAGTCGTCCGACCCTCCCGTGTCCGATAACCCGTTGGCCCGCCCTGGTGATGGTGCTGCCAGCCGCCGGCGAAACCGGCCTTGTCGTACGCCTTCTCCAGCACGGTGAACACGTCGCCCAGCGTCTTGCCGGGCTGCGTCGCAGCCATCATCGCCGCGTCGACCCCGCAGATCGCCTTCTGCCGCTCGTGCCAGGCACCGTCTGGCTCACCGAAACTGAACAGCCGCGTCGCCGAGGCGATCAGGCCCGCCTGTTCCGCACAGACCACCGCCATCGCCCGGCTGCGGATCTCGCGACCCGTCGGGATCGGGTGCCGCCACCGGTCCAGCCGCTCGTCGCCCGCGACCAGCACCACGTGCGGCTTGAGCTGCCGCTGCCACATCGCCTGGCTCACCAGCCCCGCCAGCTCGAACTCCGTGCCGCCGGCCGGGAAGTTGCGGCACGCCCACTCCAGCGCCTCGCCCGTCGCCCGCCCGATCCGGCGGTACCGGTCGATCTCATTGGCCAGCAGCACCAGCCGCAGATCCTCGAACGCGGCCGGCATCGGCTGTGCACCATCCGGAAGGCCACCCACGCCGACATCCGCCGCGAACCGCTTGCCTTTCAGCCGCTCGGCAAACGCCTTTGCCTGCACATCGCCGTCCCACCAGTCGCACCCGACGACCTCGATGCCGGTGTTGTCCAGTTCCTCCTGCGCCAGCCGGGCCGCCTCGATGTTGCTGGTGATGCATACCGCCCCGCCCGCCGTGACCACCAGGCTGGCTGCGCCGGTGTCGCTGGCGTGGTTGACGTAGCTCTGCCCGCCGGCCGAGTACCACGCGAAGTTCCACCGCTGGCTGAGCACGACCGCATCGAGTTTCGCCTCGTCGAGCACCCTGCAAACCGCCTGGTGTTTGACCTCGACCTCTTTGCGCCTGTCCATGGAATGCACCTTTCTTTTCCTGGCGCCGCCGGCCCGCCGGCTCGATGGCGTCACGTGGCTATCCGTCTTTGCCGTTGAAGTTCCCGCCGGGACCGACGGAAACACGCGACGACGACGCGGCCGGCACGCGCGCACGCTGCGGCCCGCGCCCTACTTGCAGCAGTAATCCACGATTCGCGCAATCTCGCTCCGCAGGTCGCGGCGATGCGCGATCCGATCGATAAAGCCGTGCTCCAGCATGAACTCGGCCGTCTGGAAGCCCTCCGGCAGTTCGGCGCGGATCGTGTTGGCGATCACCCGCGGGCCTGCAAAGCCGATCATGCATTTCGGCTCGGCGATGATGATGTCGCCCAGGAAGGCGAAACTCGCCGCCACACCCGCCATCGTCGGGTCGGTCATCACCGTGATATACAGCCCGCCGGCATCGCTGAATTGACCGATCGCGGCGCTGGTCTTGGCCATCTGCACCAGCGAGACCATGCCCTCCTGCATCCGGGCCCCGCCCGAGGCGGTGAACAGCACCAGGGGCAGGTTCTCTTCCAGTGCCCGCTCCGTGGCGGCGGTCACCTTCTCGCCGACGACCGCGCCCATCGAGGCCATGATGTAGTGGGAGTCCATCACGCCCAGGATCGCCGGCCGGCCGCGAATGTGCGCCTTGCCGACGATCATGGCCTCCTTGATGCCTGCCTTGGCCTGCTCCTTCTTGATCCGCTCGGGATAGGAGATCCGGTCGGTGAACCGCAGCGGGTCCGTGGGGATCAGGTCGGCCAGAAACTCCTCGAACGTGTCCGGGTCGGCGACCTGCTGGACCCGGGTGCGGGCGTCCACGCGGTAGTGAAGGTCGCACTCCGGACAGACCCGAAGGTTCTCCTCGAGGACTTTGCGGTAGACCATCTCCTCGCACCTGGGGCACCGCAACCACAAGCCTTCGGGAACATCAACCTTCTTGTTACTCGGCCATGCCGCGCCAGCCATTCACCATCTCCCTGGCTCAAGGTCCCTGCCTGTACCCAACCTGTAAGCCACGTGCTCCCGGGGTCTGCCCCCGACGCCGGGCTTCGAATCCTCATGCGACACGCGATCTCCTGCACCGCACCCCGCGCTGCGCGATCCGCCGGGGTCTGACCCCATGGGG
>JAWLBS010000014.1:18516-32683 GCA_041687575.1 Phycisphaerae bacterium
CCGCGGGGTCTGACCCCGGTGACGTGCACAGGCATCCAGGCCGCCAACGAATCCCGGCGTCGATCCCGACGGAGACGTTCACCTCGGGGGCAGCCCCCCTGGAAACAACCGCCGGAATCGCACGAAGATGCTACGGAATCGAGCCGCCGGACACAAGTCCCGCCTATCCGGTCAGATCGTCTTGATCCCGTGACGGTCGCCCTCGGGAATGATCGTCCCGCCGCCTCCGATGACCGCGATCTCCGGCGGCTGGCGGCCGGCCCAGTGCCCGGCGAACTGCTCGCTGCGAATCCACGATTCCAGCAGGAATTCCGCCAGCGGCCCGACGACCAGCCCCACGACCGCATCCTTGTGCTTTTCGGTGACACGATCGATGCAGGCGACCAGCCGGTCCACCGCCTCGACGAGCGGCTCTCCACTGGGCGGGTTGACCTGGCTGGGCTGCTCGGTCAGCTGCTTGTAGGCCTTGGGCGACCGCTGCTGCAGGTCATGGATCGTCAGACCCTCCCACAGACCCATGTCCGGCTCTTCGAGGCCCTCCAGGACCTTGGTCTTGACGCCCAGCGACTTCGAGACGATCCGCAGGGTCTCCTTTTCAGCCTGTCCCTTGCCGGTGTAGATGATCCGGGGCTTTTCCGATTCAGCCAGGCGGCGGGCGCACTCCTGCGTCTCTTCGTGGCCGAGATGACTGAGCGGCATCTCCGCCGAGCCCGCCAGGCGCCCCTCCTCCGTCCAGAACGTCTTGCCGCAGGGGATCAGCAGTATCCGCGTCATGCTTGCCCTTCCTGCCGCGCCTCCTGCGCGAGCCTGTGCAGCCGGGTCACCTCGGCTGCCGGATCTTGCGAATCGAACACCGCCGAACCCGCCACGAATGTGTCCGCCCCCGCCCGCGCCGCTACGCCGATCGTCTCGACGCCGATGCCGCCATCGACCTGAAGGCGCTGGTCCGGACGAAGCTTCGCTGCTACAGCCCGGATCTTCTCCAGCATCGGCTCGATGAACTTCTGCCCGCCGAAGCCCGGCCAGACGGTCATCACCAGGACCATGTCCAGCTCGCCCAGGATCCCGTCCAGCACGCCGGCGTCGGTCCCCGGGTTCAGCGAGACGCCGACTCCCACGCCCAGGTCCCGCAGCCGGCGGATCACCTTCATCGGCTCGGGCGTGACCTCGGTGTGGAAGGTGATCAGGTCGGCGCCGGCACTGGCGAACGGCTCGGCGTAAAAGAGCGGGTCCGTGATCATCAGGTGCACGTCGAGAAACAGGTCCGTACACGTGCGGACGCTCTTGACCACGGGCACGCCGATGCTCAGGTTCGGCACGAAGTGCCCGTCCATGATGTCCAGGTGGAGCATCTCGATGCCCGCCTGCTCCACCCGGCCGATCTGCTCGCCGAGACGAGCAAAATCAGCCGAGAGGATCGACGGCACCATCCGGACACCCGGCGCGCGGAGCACTTCAAGCCGTTGCGAATCACCCATACTGACTATCCTATTGCCGGGCCGATCACTTGTCGTCAAGGATCGCGATTCCCGGCAGCTCCTGCCCCTCGACGAACTCCAGCGACGCGCCGCCACCGGTGCTGATGTGGCTGACCTTGTCCTCCAGGCCCGCATCCGCGATGGCCGCGGCACTGTCGCCGCCGCCGATCACGCTGGTCGCACCCGCTTGGGTCGCATCGGCCACCGCCTTGGCGATCGCGACGGTGCCCTCGTCGAACGGCTTCTTCTCGAACACGCCCATCGGACCGTTCCAGAAGATCGTCTTGGCCCGGCCGATCACCCTGGCGAACCGCTCGCGGCTCTTGGGGCCGATGTCCACGCCCTGCTTGTCGTCGGGGATATCCCCTTCGACGATCTCGTACGGTGCCCCGGCCGCGATCTCTCTCACCGCCACGGTATCGACCGGCAGGTGGAGCTTCTCGCCCGCCGTCGCCTCCAGCCGCCCGGCCTCGTCGACCTTGTCCATCTCGACCAGGCTGCCCCCGACCTCCTGCCCGCGGGCCAGGAAGAAGGTGTACGCCATCGCCCCGCCGATCACCACGTCGTCGGCCTTGCCCAGCAGGCTCTCGATCACGCCGATCTTGTCCGAGACCTTTGCCCCGCCCAGGATCGCCACGAACGGCCGGGCCGGGCTGGTCAGCGCCTCGCCGAGGAACTTGAGCTCCTTCTCGATCAGGAAGCCAGCCACCCGCTTGCCCGGCCCGAGGACCTCGGGCACGGCGTACATGCTGGCGTGCTTGCGATGGCTGGTGCCGAAGGCATCATTGACATACAGGTCGCCGCAGGTGGCGAGCTCTCTGGCGAAGTCCTCGCCGTTTTTCGTCTCGTCCGGGTAGAGGCGGAGGTTCTCCAGCATCAGGACCTCGCCGTCGCCCAGGCCGTCGACCATCTTCTTGACCTCGGGCCCGACGACATCCGGGGCGAGTTTGACGGGCTTGCCCAGCAGTTCGGCCAGCCGGTCGGCGGCGGGCTTCATCGAATACTTGTCCTTGTCAGCCATGCTCTTGGGCCGGCCGAGGTGGCTCATCAGGACCAGGCTCTTGGCACCGTGATCCAGGACATGCTTGATCGTGGGCAGTGCCTGGACGATGCGGTTGTCGTCGGTGACCTTGCCGCCCTCGATGGGCACGTTGAAATCGACCCGCATCAGGACGCGTTTTCCCTTGACGTCTACATCTGCAATGGTCTTCTTGGCCATCCCGGTTCTCCTTGCGATATCGTTGTCTCGTCCAGAATCCGCCGCCGGACCGCCCTGACCGCGCCAACGGTCGTCCGGCTGGCAAGCGTCGCCGTCGTGCCGGTATCGCCCTCGAAGTCCCTGCCAGCAGGAGTCGTAAAGGTCCGATACCGGCGCCAGCGTCATATCTTTGCACGAACCGGCCGATTTGCCAAGCGGTTCGGGTGACCGCTCCGGAGGAATGACAACGAGCCGCGACCGCAAGGGAGCGGTAGTTCGGAGTCCCGGCTTCAGCCGGCGTTTGGCGTCCCCGCTGATGCTTTTTGACAGACTAATCCGGTAATGCTCGCTGGTGGGCCGCCCCACGGCGCACATTGGCGCCCACGGGTAAGAGGCTTTCCGCCTGCGGCACAACCAGATTGTCAAAAAGCATAGGGGGCTGCAGAACCGTCCCTTAGTCCCTTGCCACAAACCCGCGTGCGCCCCCGAATATGCCGTGGTGGCGTCGACGCAAGGCCCCCTGAACCGCAGACCATCCCCTGGAAGCCCTCGCTCATTCCCTGGAATCCCTCGGTCATTCCCCGGAATCGGCCAGGGATTCCCCGGAATCGACGGGCCATTCCCGGGAATCGACGGGCCATTCCCTGGAATCAACGGGTCATTCCCGGGAATCAGTCGTTCATTCCAAGGAATCGGTCATCCATTCCCGGACATGGAAGGCCCATTCCCTGGAATCGACGCGTGATTCCCGGGAATCAGTCGTCCATTCCCGGGCACCGGTCATCCATTTCCAACCCCGGAAGGGCCATCGCCTGAGATCGGCGGGGCATTCCCCGGACTCGGCGGGGCATTCCCCGGCGGCGGCACCAGCTGCCGGACCGCCGGGCGCCAATCCCGGAACCTTGCGGTCGGCAGGATAGGATGGCCAACCACCATCCGCCGCCCCCCAGCCGAACCCTCAACCGCCCACGCGCCCCGCAAACCGCAGCGGATTGATCCCCATCCGGTTCGGCCAGACGCCCTTGACCTCCGGCCGGAACAGGAACATCTCCGAGTAGTAGTACAGCGGGATAATCGGCATCTGCTCGACGATCAGGATCTGCTCCGCCCGGTGCAGCATGGCATCGCGCTTGCCCGCGTCATCCTCGACCATCGCCTGGCGGATCAGCCGGTCGAACTCGGCGTCGGAAAAGCCGGTGTCGTTGTTGCCGCCGCCACCGTCCGGGGCGGTTACGAACAGCTCCAGGAACGTCATCGGGTCGTTGTAGTCGCCGTACCAGCCGGCCCGGCTGACCGAGTAGTTCAGCGACTGTATCCGGTTGCGGAGCGTGCCCCGATCGACGCTCGCCAGCTCCACCGTCGCCCCGAGGTTCCGCTGCCACATGTCCTTGACCGACTCGGCGATCGCCTGGTGCGTCGCCTCCTTGTTGAACATGATCTCGATCACCGGCAACCCCCGGCCGTCCGGATAGCCGGCCTCGGCCAGCAGCTGGCGGGCCTCGGCCACGTCATGGCCGGGCAGCGCCGGGCTCTTGTAGTCGCGGATGCCCGGCGGGACCAGCGAGGTGGCGGGCTTTTCGCCCAGCCAGCAGAGGTTCTTCGTGAGCAGGTCCCGGTCGATCGCCCGGGCGAAGGCGATCCGCACCCGCGGGTCGTCGAACGGCTTGCGGCGGGTGTTCAGCCGGTAGAAGTACGTCCCGAACTTCATGTGCACGTGCACGTCGTCCCGCTTGCCCTGGCTGGCCAGACGGATCAGCGCCTCCGAGACCCGCCGCAGCGGCGGGAAGGGCATCAGGTCGGCCTCGCCCTGCTCGTACATCTTGAAACCGGTCATCGGGTCGGAGACCGGCAGGATCTCGATCCGCTCGCTGGGGATCCGCTCGGCGTCGTAGTAGTCCGTCCGTTTGCCAAACCGCATGTACTGCCGCTGCGACCACTCGTCGAGCACGTACGGCCCGTTGCAGACCAGGTTGGCCGGCTGGGTGTACCAGTCGGTGTCGAAATCGAGCACCCGGCCGCCGTCGCGGATGGTGAACTTCTCGATGGTCGGCCGGTGGACCGGCTTGTAGGTGATGAAACTCGTCAGGTCGAGAAAGTACGGCAGCGCCGCGACCAGCTCGACCCGCAGGGTGTAATCGTCGAGCACCTCGATGCCGACCTGCTCGAAGGGAATCGCCTCGACGAACGTGCCGTCGGCCTTGCGCTGCTTTTGCCGCTGGGGCGACTCCAGCGAGCAGGCCCGCCCCTCGTTGTACCGCTGGGCGTTTTTGATGACGTACATGAGGTAGACGTAGTCGGCGGCCGTCTCCGGCTCGAGGATCCGCCGCCACGACCAGGCGAAATCGTGTGCGGTGACCGGGTCGCCGTTGGTCCATCTCGCGTCGCGGCGGAGGTGGAACGTGTAGGTCCTGCCGCCGTTTGTGACATCCCACCGCTCGGCGATGCACGGCATGGGCCCCAGCGTTTTGGGGTCGTACTGCGTCAGCCCGTCGAACAGCAGGTCGGCCGCGCGGATGTCGACCGACCAGCTGATCTTCGCCGGATCGAGCGTCTGGACCTCCGAGGCGTTCAGCACCCGCAGCGGCCGGACCGCCGCGTCCTGCCCCGCCTGCGTGTCGCCGCCGCAGCCGGCCACCACCAGCGGCAACAGCAAGGCCGCCATGGTTGCCAGTATCTTTCGCCAATCCTTCTTCCGCCACGGTCTGGTCAACATCAACGACTCCCGGCTGCCAACCCGTCAGCCCGAGAACGATTGTAATGAATTCGGGGTGCGACGCGAATACCTCCGGAGGCATCCGCCGGCTCATCCACATTCGGCGTCCGGATCGGAGACATGCACAGGCGAAGCCTCATTGATGGGCACGTAATCCTCGCCGCTGAACGGCTGCCAATCTGCCGGCCAACAGCCGGTCAGGCTGCACAGCAAGCGAAACTGCATAGGGGCAGGGGGCGGATTCACTCGTTCAACCCGGACGTTCACCTCTCCACACCGGAGAATCACTTGCATGGCGTCGGCCGTCAGATACCGTGGACAGTACCCTACAAGGTAACGATCTCGCTCGAAAGCGTTTTGGGTGCGAAGCAGCAATGCCTCCGGATCTTCCGGGTTCTGGAAATCCTTTGCCAGCAGCAACCGTTCTCCTGCCCGCAATCTGCCGACCCTGTCTACTGAACCCTCCGGCAGATGCCGAAGCCCGTGGACGAAGAAGTGGATGTGATATTCGCCTGTTCCGGTCCGTTGTGGGCAGGGAAACACCTCCAAGGCATCCGTCGCACGGCGGCCGCCGCTGCGCGCGAGCAGGACGACAGGATCGTTTTCGGTCGCGGGCAGATTCAGGTACTCCAAAAATTCGAGGAAATCCGGCCGCGACGGCGAAAGGACCCGGTTCTGAAACAACGGGAACAGTATGTCCGACTCGTAGAAGTCGTCCAAAGACGGGAATGAATCCAGCGCCCGGAAGCCAGCCTCACGCTGCGCCCGCCTGGCCCCTTGCAGGTAGAAGAAGCGGTATCTGTCCCCGTCGGCCACCAAGCGGCCGACCGGATACCAGCGCCTTGACTCATAATCTTGCCAGGCCAGGAAAAGAGTTCTCATCGTAATGCCTCCGGGAGGCTCAACAGCCTCTCTCGGTTGATATCGAGTATCTGCAACGCAAAACGCCGCGCCGTCTCGGACATACACGACGCGGGGACCCCCCCAACAACTTGCCGCACACCATCCTGTGTCAGGCCGCGTAAGCGAGCCAGCCAGACCTGCGCCGCTTGCGGACGTTGCCTCGCGGCCATAGAGAATGCATCGATTGTCCGAAGCGGCCTCTCGTCCGCCTCGTCAGCATATAGGGCCGACGTCGCCTTTTCCACATACGCCCGGACGGTTCGGCCTCTGTCATGCGTCAGCATCCGCTCGTTTCGACGCTCGTCCGGTTCATTTCGGCCAAGGCTGGATGCATGGTCGTAAGTCGGAGCAAGCCGGGGGCGGCTCTCGCCTGCGACACGCATCAGTGCCCAATTTTCGTGATGCCTGTCCGTATTCCCGATCCACGCGTCCAGCATGAGATAGCCGACGAAAACATCCGCGGCACTGACAAGCCCTGCCGGCAACGTCCAATCCGGCGGCAAGTCAACGTCGGGGGCTTCCACTGATTCGAGGACGGCCCCGACAGTATGCTGCGGAACACGTCGGAAAACAGGAAGATGTGCTTCCGGCCGCGGATACCCTTTGATTCTCCCGAAAAGCACCTCGTTTCCCAGGATCAGTTGTCCGCCCGGCGGAACAAAACTCGGCGAGACAATACCGGAGGTGTGCCGCCACGTCGCCAGCTCGACTCGCGCATGCGGCAACCCCAGCAGCTCGGCGAGCTCCGCTGCCACCTTCTCCGACCAATCCTCGCCCGCAGACTCCCGCGATTGCTTGTAGAGGCAGTCGCCGAATGCAGTGTCCCGGTACCAGAACTTGGGCTTGCTGCCCAAGGCCTCCGGTCGGTCCACGGCATCGTCCGGCACCCGGATTATGGGATAACTCGTCATTCGCGCGGCCCCGCCTGACTGCGACTCCCTCCGCTCAATACGCAACGCCTCACACCGCCCCGCCCTCCAGGCACAACTTCACCAGGTCGCCCACGTCCGCCGTCGCCAGGCAGGTCCACGTGTCAGCTGCGCCGTAGTAGATCTTCACCTCGCCGCTGTCCTCCAGCACCATCCCGCACGGAAAGATCACATTGTTGCGGTACCCGCCGGCGACCTCATACTCGGCCTCGGGGGCAATCAGCGGCTGGGGCGACAGGCCGATGACCTTGCGCGGGTCGTCCGCGTCCAGCAGCATGATCCCAGCCGTGTACCGCTTCTTCCACGCCTTCTCCCAGCCGTTCTTGCCGCGCGACTCGTCCTTGTCCACCGCGTGGAAGGTCGTCAGCCAACCCTTGTCGGTCAACACGGGGGGGGCAGCCGGGCCGATCTTCGCGTTGGCGAAGGGGACCTGCTCGCCGCCGAGCAGCAGGTCGCTGTTGCCCCAGTAGCGCAGGTCCGGCGAGTCGCTGATCCAGATGTCGAACAGTTCCTGCCAGCCGCGGCTGTAGACCGGAAACGGCCGCTCAAGCCGCACGTAATGGCCGTTGACCTTCCGGTCGAACAGGACCATGTTGCGGTTGTCGGGGGCCGACATGCTGAGGATCTCGAACTTGTCGAAGTCCTCGGTCACCGCGATCCCGCCCCGCACCCCGTGCCGCGTGTCGACCGCAAAGCACATGTAGCACCGGCCGTCGATGACCGTCAGCCGCGGGTCGTACACGCGGGAGATCTCGTCGGTCTTGAGCTGCCAGCAGGGCTTGTCGGCGACCTCCCACTTGACCCCGTCGTCACTGAAGGCCAGCCCGAGGTTGGTCCCCTCCAGCCGCTGCTCGTCGAAACTGCCGTAGTCATTGCGGAAGACCACGACGTAGCGTCCCTGGTACTTGGTCACCCCGGCGTTGAACACCAGCGCCGACGGGTACGGTACGTCCTTGTAGGACAAAACCGGGTTGGCCGGATGCCGCCGGATGACGGGACTGGACTTGAGTTCGCCGATACTCGTATCTGGCATCGTCTGCTCCCACTTGAATGAACTGGCTGCCCGGCGTCGCCGGAGCGTCCGGCATGAAGCGGAGTCTTGGCACCGCCCCGCCGCATAACCGCGAGTCATCCTTTTAGCGGATACCGGGTGGGGAATGCAAACACCGCGGCCTGCGCCGGATGGCGCAGGCCGCACGGAAGGAGGCAAACGCACAGGCTGGCAAATGTTATTCGGCCGTCTCCTCGTACTGCTTCTTCAAACTCTCGATCACCTCGGCGTCGGCCAGCGTCGTCACGTCGCCCAGGACGCGGCCTTCGGCGACGTCCCGCAGCAGCCGGCGCATGATCTTGCCGCTGCGGGTCTTGGGCAGGTCCCCCGTGAACAGCACCCGGCTGGGCCGGGCGATCGCCCCGATCTTGTGCGCCACGTGGGCCTTGAGCGCCTCCTGCGTGTTGTGGTCGCCGCGCACCCCCTCCTTGAGCGTCACGAACGCCACCAGCGCCTGGCCCTTGACCTCGTCGGCAACGCCCAGCACTGCCGCCTCGGCCACGCCGGCGTGGTCCACCAGAGCGCTTTCGACCTCCATCGTCCCGATCCGGTGGCCGGCCACGTTGATCACGTCGTCCACCCGCCCCAGCAGCCAGTGATACCCGTCCGAGTCGATCTTCGCCCCGTCGCCGGTAAAGTACGTCCCCTTGTCCCACTTGCTCCAGTAGGTCTGCTCGAACCGCTCCGGGTCGCCGTAGATCCCCCGCAGCATCCCCGGCCACGGCTCGGTCAGGGCCAGATAGCCGCCACCCTCGTCCACCCGCTCGGCCTTGTCGGTCAGCACGGCCGCCTCGATCCCCGGCAGCGGCCGGGTCGCCGAGCCGGGCTTGAGCTCCGTCAGGCCGGGCAGCGGCGAGATCATGATCCCGCCGGTCTCGGTCTGCCACCACGTGTCGACGATGGGGCAGCGCTCGCCTCCCACATATTTGTAATACCACATCCACGCCTCGGGGTTGATCGGCTCGCCGACGCTGCCCAGCAGCCGCAGGGTGGACAGGTTGCACCTTTCCGGCCACTCGTGCCCCCACTTCATGAACGCCCGGATCGCCGTCGGCGCGGTGTAGAAGATCGTCACGCCGAACTTTTCGATCAGCTGCCACATGCGGTCGCGGTCGGGCCAGTCGGGTGCGCCCTCGTACATCATCACCGTCGCCCCGACCGCCAGCGGCCCGTAGACCACGTAGCTGTGCCCGGTCACCCAGCCGATGTCCGCCGTGCACCAGTAGACGTCCTCGGGCTTGATGTCGAAGACCCAGTCGGTCGTCATGGCGCACTGGGTCATGTACCCCCCGGTGGTGTGGACGATGCCTTTGGGCTTGCCCGTCGTGCCCGAGGTGTACAGGATGTAGAGCAGGTCCTCGCTGTCCATCGGCTCGGGCTCGCAGTAGCTGCCCGCCTCCTGCATCAGCCGGTGATACCAGACGTCCCGCCCCTCCTTGACCCGCAGCGGGAAGTTGCCCCGCTGGACGATCACCACCTTCTCGATGCTCGGACAGCCGGCGATCGCATAGTCGCTGTCGTGCTTGAGCGGCACGATCGACCCGCGCCGGTAGCCGCCGTCAGCCGTGATCAGGACCTTGGCAGCCGCATCGTTGATCCGGTCCTTGAGGGCCTCGGCCGAAAAGCCGCCGAAGACCACGGTGTGGATCGCCCCGATCCTGGCGCAGGCCAGCATCGCGACGACGGCCTCGGGGATCATGGGCATGTAGATCGCCACGCGGTCGCCCTTGGTCACGCCGAGTTTCTTCAGCGCATTGGCGAACTTGTTGACGTCGCGGTAGAGGTCCCAGTAGGTGAGCGTCCGCTCCTCGCCCGGCTCGCCCTCCCAGATCAGGGCGGCCTTGTTGCGGTTAGGGCCCTTGATGTGCCGGTCAAGGCAGTTGTAGCTCGCGTTGAGCTTGCCGCCGACGAACCACTTCGCATACGGCGGCTCCCACTCCAGGACACGCTTCCAGGGCTCGAACCAGTCCAGCCGACCCGCCTGCTGCTCCCAGAACGCCAGGCGGTCCTGCCGCGCGGCCTCGTAGATTTGCGGGTCGTTGATATTGGCATTGCGGCGGAATGCAGCCGGCGCCGGGAACAGTCGGTTCTCTTCGAGCAGGGCCTGGATGGTGGCCTCGACCGATCGTTTGGTTACGGATCGTTGTGTTGTCGCCATGTCCGGTCCCCTTCAATGGCGGATGTGTGACCACTACTATGGTAGCACGTCCCGCCGGACCGGATCGCACGAACCCGAAACATGATGCATCAGAAATGCGGCGCGCCCCGTCCTGCCCAAACGAGCCGCGACCGTAAGGGAGCGGTAACCCGCTTCAGGACCGTCCGAAATTGCGGACCATCAGCAGCAGGTCGATCACGTTGACGATCCCATCGCCGTTGAAATCGCACAACCGCTCGTAGCCCGCCTCGCCCTCGCTCTTGTTGAAGCTGTGCACCACGTGCAGCAGGTCGATCACGTTGACCCGCCCGTCGCCGTCCACGTCGCCGGGCAGGAACTCGTATGCCCCGATGTCCACCACCGGCGGCTCGCCCGCCCCGGTGTCAACGACCATCGGGTGATCCACAAACCGCGGCCCGCCCGCCAGATCCAGCGGCAGCGGCTCAGCCGTATCGCCATCGCCATCGAGATCCGCCGCATCAGCCGGCACCGCCGCATTGTCCCCGGCATCGATACAAGGCGAGCCGCCCAGCAGCCGCAGGTCGCCGTAGTCGTCGTTGGCACCCTCGTCGACGTCTGGAGTGGCAGGATCGTCCCCCCAGCCGTCCCCGCCGTCATCCGGCAGCCGGACGAACATCGGATCAACCGAAATGTTACCGTCCGTGCCGGTCGGGTCGGCCAGGTTCGCGAAATCGTACGCCGCATTGCCGTACACGCAGCTGTACCGCAACACCGGCGCCCCCGATGTGCCAACCCGGTACACACCGGACGTATTCAACGCAATCATCGTATTGGCGATCGTCGGAGACGAACCCAGCCCGATACACACCACGCCGCCGTCGTCGGCCGCGGCGTTGCCCGCGATCGTGCTGTTGACGATCGCGGGCGACGCGTACGACAGGTACAGAGCCCCGCCATCGTCGGCCGCCCGGTTGCCCGCCAGCACATTGTCCGCGATCGTCGGCGAGGCCTGGTGCAGGTACATCGCCCCGCCGTCGTCGTCGGCGACGTTGCCGGTGATTTTGTTGCCGACGATCATCGGGTCCGAGCCGCCCATGTAGAAGCCGCCGCCCCTGGCCGTGGCCGTGTTGCGCGTGATCGTGCTATCCACGATCGACGGTGCGGACTTCCACAGGTACAACCCGCCGCCCATGGAAGCGGCATTGCCGCCAACCGTGTTGTCGGCGATCCTGCCAGCGGAGCCGTCGAGGTAAAGGCCACCGCCGCTGCCGGCGCTGTTGCCGACGATCGTGTTGCGCGTCACCACCGGCTGCGAGACGTTCATGAACAACCCGCCGCCCAGGCCGGCGGTGTTGCCGGTGATAGTGTTGTTCGACACGGCCAGGTAGGCGTTCAGCAGGAGCATTCCGCCGCCGCACCTGGACCGCTCGACCATCGTGCCCGAACCGTTGGTGATCGTGAAGCCGTCGATCGTCGACGCCCCGGGCGCAATCCCCTCGGCGGTCACCACGCTGCCGGCCGCATCGCCGTCGAGCACTGTGACGTTGGCCTGCCGGTCCCGCTGCCCGCGCGAGGTCTCGTGGCCGGCGAACCCGCCGAACAGGTGGGCGTACGGCCGCAGCGTCACCTGCCCGACATACGTCCCCGCCGCCACCCACACGTCCCCGCCCGCCTGGCCCGCCGCATCGACCGCGGCCTGGACCGTGCGCTTCGCCAGCGTCCACGACGACCCGTCGTTGGCGTCGTCGCCGGCGGGGCTCACCCTCACGATCACATTCGGACCGGCCGGCCACGTCGTCCCGTCGGCCTCATCCGCCCCGATATCGACCGCCGCCCCCATCTGCCGCGGCTGGCCGTCCATGTCGACCCAGTCGGGCTGGACCCCGCCGTTATCCCCCGCATCGACGCAAGGCGAACCCGGCTGCAAGTGCAGATTCCCATAACCGGCCCCCGCCAGGCCGGGATCGACGTTGATGTTGCCGTCGGTGCCGGTCGGGTCGGCCAGGCCGGAGTAGTCGTAGGCCGCATTCCCATAGACGCAGTTGTGGCTGAGCGTCACGCCGCCGCTGGCGCCGGGTCCGTCGATGCCCGAGGAATTGAACGCGACGATCGTGTTGACGATCGTCGGGAAGGACTCGCCGCGGATGTTCAAGCCGCCCCCGGCAGGCGCCACGTTGCCCGTGATCGTGTTGTTCGCGATCGTCGGAGAAGAATCCCACACACGCATGCCACCGCCATCCTGGGCGGCACGATTTCCGACGATGATATTGCCTGCGATAACGGGAGAGGCTTCTCCAGATACGTACAACCCGCCGCCCCCGGTAATGCGCGCCACGTTCCCGACAAACAAGTTGTTGCGGATCAGCAGCGGGCTGCTGGACACGTACAGCCCACCACCGTATCGCGCGGTGTTGTCGCTGAATGTGTTATTGGCGATCACTGCCCTGGAATCGAACGCGTACACACCCGCCCCGTAGTACTCCGCATAGTTGCCCTCGATCGTGTTGTCGCTGATTTGCGGATCGGATTCATAGCCGACATAGATGCCCGCCCCATACGAGGCGCGGTTGCCCGCAACGACGCTGTTCACTACGGCCGGAGAAGCCTGATGCAGGTACACCCCTCCGCCGTTGGCAAACGATCCGGACTGTGTCCCCGACCCATTGGTGATCGTGAACCCGTCCACCGCGGATACGCCCGGCGCAATGAGCCTGGCCGTCACCACGCTGCCGGATTTCGCCCCGTCCAGAACCGTCACATTGGCGACCCAGTCGCGCTGCCCGCGCTGCGTCTCATCGCCCGCAAAACCGCCGAACAGGTAGACGTAGGGGGCCAGTGTCACCCTTTCGGCATAGGTGCCAGCGGCCACCCAGACCTCGCCTCCCGCCAGTGCCGCCGCGTCGATCGCCGCCTGCACAGTCCGTTTGCCCCGATCCCACGCCGACCCGTCGCTGGCGTCATCGCCGTCGGGGCTCACCCGCACGATCACGTTCGGCCCCGGCACCCAAGCGGTTCCGTCCGACTCGTCGGCCCCGATGTCCACGGCACCGATCAGACGAGGCTGACCGTCCATGTCCGTCGTCCCTGGCAGCGCCTCGGCATCATCGCCCGCATCGATGCAGGGGGAATCCGGCTGGAGGTGCAGGTTCAGATAGTGCGGGTCCGCCAGCAACGGATCAACGCCGATGTTGCCGTCAATCCCCGTAGGATCATCCAGGCCCGAATAGTCGTACGCAGTGTTGCCGTAGACGCAGTTGAACCGCAACACGGGCGTGCCGCTGTACACCGAAATGCCGGACGAGTTGAAAGCAATGATGGTATTGGCAATCGTCGGCGAGGAAATGTTCAGACGGACCGTGCCGTAGCCGCCGCTTGTGTGATTTCCCACTATCGTATTGTTCACGATTTTCGGCGAGGCATTATACATACTAAGCGCGCTCGCCGACAACGCCCGGTTACCGGCGATGACGTTGTTCGCGACCAGTGGTGAACAATACCGCAGGTTAATCCCGCCGCCGCTGACGTTGGCCATGTTATTCCTGATCTGGTTGTTCGAGATCGTCGCCGAAGACTCCTCCGCATGAATGCCCCCGCCATCGCTATACCCCGCGGTGTTCAGGGCAATCATGTTCTTCGTGACGGTAGCAGCGGAAGAGGACTGAAGACGAACTCCACCGCCATAGAAGGCGACGTTGTTGTTTATGATCTCGTTCCCGGTGACCATCGCGCCGGAATTATGCACATACAGGCCGCCGCCGGAGGATGCCTGGTTGCCG
>JAWLBS010000014.1:32783-37416 GCA_041687575.1 Phycisphaerae bacterium
GCCTGGTTGCCGTCGAGAATCGTCTCGTTGGCCTGGAAGTCACGGCTTGACAGGTCGAACGTCGCCGGGTCCTCGTCGCCGGCCAGCCCGCCATACAGCGCGACCTCCGCCGCCAGCGTGATGTTCTCGACATACGTCCCCGCCGCCACCCACACCTGATCCCCCGGCACCGCGGCGTCAAGACCGGCCTGGACGGTTGCCTTGGCCGTCGCCCAGCTCGACCCGTCGTTGACATCATCCCCGGCTGGCGAGACATGCACCGTCCCCGCCTGCGCTCCGGAGGCGGCCAGAACCGCCGCAATCGCCATCACCGCCGCCAGACCGATGTTGCCTCGCCTGCGTATGCCCACGTGCTGCTCCTCCTGCTGGTGAATCTCCGCGGCCAATGAGCGCCAAGCGCCCGCCGGACCGCCGTCTTGTCCCTTCCCCCGAAGCGACAGTGGGGGCCTGCGAATGGTACAGCCATTCTAACCGAACGGGTCCTATCGCGCCAACCGAAATCTCAATCGGGACCGCCTGTGCGTCTGCGCGTCTGCGCGTCTGCGCCTGTAGACGCGCGAAACGCCGATTTGTTACATCGCGGCTCACTTTCCGTCGGCCGCGAGCGCCCCGGACACCCCGTGTCAGCTGCCCGGCCGCCCGCCAGCAACCCGCCCGGCCGACGTTCATGGATAAGCACACCGGCCCGCGCGTATGATCTCGAAGGGAAAACCCCAAGAGTAGAAACAGGGGAATGAATCGCCCGTGAACGCCGCAACCGAACCCACCGTCATGCAGTACGCTCGGCTCGTCGCCGAGTACGCCGCCGCCGCATTGGAGATCGCCGGCATCGCCGTGATCGTCCTGCTGGCGTTGTACGCGATCGGCCGGGCGGGCACCATGCTGCTCGGCAGGGTCGACCACAGCGAGATCTTCCGCCACTTCCGGCATCACCTGGCCGGCGGCATCCTGCTGGGACTGGAGTTTCTTATCGCCGCCGACATCATCCACACCGTCGCGGTCGACCTGACGTTCACCAGCGTCGGCTCGCTGGCGATCATCGTGGCGATCCGCACCTTCCTCAGCTTCACGCTGGAGGTCGAGATGACCGGCCACTGGCCCTGGCAGAACCCACCGGCCAAGACGGAGCAAAAGGACAGGGCATAAGACCGGTGCGAGGCACCTTGCACCCCCCCGGCATGCTGAACGAAGTGGTTGATATCCCGAACGCCGTAGTTGTCATCCTGAGCCATGCGAAGGATCTCTACCTCTTGGCGTACTCTCCGCTTGCGTTCTGTGCACTCCCGCCGTCATCCCGAGCAACACGAAGGACCTCTGCCTCTTGAGACGCTGTCCGCTTGCACTTTGTCCCTCCGCCTCTCCTGCACAGCCCGGCCCCTCACCGCCCCCAGTTGCGAACCATCAGCAACAGGTCGATCACGTTGACCACGCCGTCGCCGTTGAAGTCGCACAACCGCTCGTAGCCGGCGTCGCCCTCGCTCGTGTTGAAGCTGCTCGCCACGCACACCAGGTCGATTTCGTTGACCAGGCCGTTTCCGTCCACATCGCCGGGCAGAAACTCGTATGCCCCGATGTCCACCACCGGCCGTTCGCCCGCACCGGTGTCAGCGATCGTCGGATGATCCACAAATCGCCACCCGCCCGCCAGGTCCAGCGGCAGCGGCTCAGCCGTATCGCCGTCGCCATCGAGATCCGCCGCATCAGCCGGCACTGCCGCGTTGTCCCCGGCATCGATGCACGGCGAACCGCCCAGCAGCCGCAGGTCGCCGTAGTCGTCGTTGGCCCCCTCGTCGATGTCCGGAGTAGCCGGGTCATCCCCCCAGCCATCCCCGCCGTCATCCGGCAGCCGGACGAACAGCGGGTCCACCGAAACATTTCCATTCGTACCGGTCGGGTCGGTCATGCTGCGGAAATTGCCTTCGACATTCCCGTACACGCAGCTGTAACGGACAATCGCCTGGCAAGCCTCGCCGGGATATATGCCCGAGGAGTTCAGCGCGACGATCGTGTTGTCGATGGCAACAACAATGGGCCTGCTGGGCTGGTACGCGTAGCAGTAGATCCCGCCGCCATACCGCACGGCCACATTGCCCACGATCGTGTTGTTGACGATGGCAATGGAGCTGGTGCAGCACAGCCCGCCCCCGCCGACCCCCGCCTTGTTGCCGACGATCACATTGCCGGCGATGGCACTGCCGCGGGGCAGTGGGCCCGGAACGAAGATCCCGCCGCCATTCCCGTCCGTAACGTTGCCAACGATCAGGTTGCCGGCAATGATTCTCCCGCTGACGGAAATGCCGCCGCCGGATGCCGACGCGCTGTTTCCCGAGATGGTGTTGCCTACGACAGACGCAGGGCGGCCAAAGATGCCCCCACCTTCGGCCGCGCTGTTCCGGCTGATCGTGTTGCCCTTGACGGTCCCGCCGTGACTGTAGATCCCGCCGCCGTAGCCGGCACTGCCCGTCACGACGTTTCCGGATATCGTATTGTCAACGACCGTGGCGGGCCCGCCCGTGTAATAGATCCCGCCGCCCTGGCTTTCCGCACTGTTCCCCGTGATCCGGTTGCGGGCGATCAGCGGCGACGACGAAAAAGAGGCGATCCCGCCGCCGACGGTTCCGCTGTCTCCAGCCGTCCCCGTGCCGTTGCGGATGACCATGCCGTCAACCGTGCATGGAGCTTCTCCGGCAAATCGCACGGTCACCACGCTGCCGCCCCGATTGCCGTCGAGGATCGATTCGTTGGCAGACCAGTCCCGCTGCTGCCGGCTGGACTCCGAGCCGACGAACCCGCCGACAACGTGCACAAACGCACGCAGGTCGATCCGCTCCACGTACGTCCCCGCCGCCACCCAGACATCCCCGCCCGTCGGCTCTGCCGCGTCGATGGCCGCCTGCACCGTCCGTTTGGCCAGCGCCCAGGTCGAGCCGTCGCTGGCGTCGTCCCCGTCGGGGCTGACCCGGACGATCACGCTCGGCCCGGCCGCCCACACGGTCCCGTCCGACTCGTCCGCCCCGATATCGACCCGACCAGCCAGCACGCGCGCCTGCCCGTCCATGTCCCGCCACTGCGGCTGGACCACCGAATCGTCGCCGGCATCCACGCAAGGCGAATCGGGCTGGATGTGCAGGTTCGCCTGCGTCATGTCGGCCAGGCGCGGATCCAGGGAAATGTTCCCATCAGTGCCGGTGGGATCGAAATTCCTGCTGGAATCATCGTCACGGTAGTCGTAACGGGAGTTGTCGTAGACACAGTTGGAGAGCATCGAGGGGGCAACGCCACCCTTCCGGTAGGCATCCAGATAGAGCCCGGAGGAGTTGAAAGCCACGATCGTATTGGCAATGGTCAGCTGCGATTCCGAAGAACAGACGACGTACAGCCCGCCGCCGTGAGTATCGCCCGTGTTGCCGACGATCGTGTTGTTGGCGATCAATCCCGGGGCGGAAGATCGCCACGCAATACCGCCACCATATTCCGCATAGTTGCCCCGGATTGTGTTGTTGACGATGTGCGCCGAGGAGGTCGGACTGCAACCGATGCCGCCGCCGGACTCGGCATGGTTGTTGACGAGCCGGTTCCCGCTGATCAGCGGCGATGACTCGTTGTAGTAGATGCCCCCGCCCTGGTACGCCGTATTGCGCAGTATCACGTTGTTGGCGATGATGATGCCCGCATGGTGACAGTAGATGCCGCCGCCGTAGAGAGGGCCGTCAAATACGGTCCCGGTCCCGTTGCAGATCGTAAACCCGTCGATCGTGCTGAGCTGGTGGCCGAGCCCCTCGGCGGTGACCACGCTGCCGCCCCGCTCGGCGTCAAGGACCGTCACGTGCGCCTTCGGGTCCCTCTCCGCCCGCTGCGTTTCGCTGCCGGCGAATCCGCCATAGACATGGACGTACTGCCGCAGCGCGATCCGTTCGCGGTACGTCCCGGCCGCGACCCACACGTCGCCGCCGCCGACGGCCGCAGCGGCTTCGATACCGGCCTGCACCGTCTGTTTGGCCGACGCCCACGACAACCCGTCATTGGCATCGTCGCCGCTTGCGCTGACGTGGATGATGGCAGGAGGCCCGGCCGGCCAGACGGTGCCGTCCGACTCATCGGCCCCGATGTCGACCCCGCCACCGAACACGCGGTCCTGCCCGTCCAGGTCGACCCAGCCGGCCTCGATCACGCTGCCGTCCCCGGCATCTATGCAGGGCGAACCCGGCTGCAGGTGGACGTTGCCGTACAAGGCGCCCGCCAGGCCCGGATCGACCGCGATGTTGCCATCCCTGCCCGTCGGATCGTCCATGCCGCTGTAGTCGTACTCCTGGTTCCCGTACACGCAGTTGGACCGCACGATGGGATCGACCACGGAGGCGACCCGGACACCCGACGAGTTGAAGGCAACGATCGTGTTGCTGATCGTCGCAGACAAGGAGTAGCAGTACAGGCCCCCGCCCTCCACCGCCGAATTGCCCACCACTGTGCAGTTCGTGATCGATCCGTCGCCGCCGTGAACCCGGATGCCGCCGCCCGAACTCGCACTGTTGCCGATGACCCGGTTGTTTGCAATCTTGTACGACGCGTCGTTGCAGTAGATCCCCCCACCGTGCTTGGCGACGTTGCCCTCAATGGAATTGCTCGCGATGAA
>JAWLBS010000015.1:0-36942 GCA_041687575.1 Phycisphaerae bacterium
GCGGGCGCTGCGTCCGCCGGTGGTGATGCGCAAGATCACCGGCGGCAACCGCAGCGCCGCCGGGGCGCATGCCTGGGAGGTATTGGCCAGCGTGATGCGGACGATCCAGCAGCAGGGTCTGGACCTGTTCGAATCGATCAAGACGCTGCTGCGCGGGGCGTGGGCCGGCAAGGATGTGGTCCTGCTGACGGAGATGTTTGACACTTCCTGAGGTTTGACGGTAAACAGTTACGCGGCGATAACTAGATAACTAGGGACAGTCACCTGTTATGTCTCATAGTCTTGGCATAACCAAGGCCGACACAACCACTTAGGCACGATGCACTCGCTTCCCGGCTCCACCTTGCCCCGCTCTCCTCTCTACCCTCCCCTCTCATCTGCTCTCGCGGCCCGGCGGCGGGGGTAGCTACTTGCGCCTTCTTACCAATAGAGGGAGAACACAAAATGACCCGGAAGCAGACTCCGTACATCCACAAGCGGCCTGCCCTGTCGCCCGCGCTGCGCCCTACTACCTTTACCCTATGCCCTCACCCCGAAAGCCCCCGCACCCCGGCGCCGCCGGCGCCGCCCGCGCGCGCCCCGATGGCGCCGCAACGCGCCGCCGTGCTACGACAACCAAAGACGGAAACTATTGGCAACCCATGGTACGACAATGGCTTACGCAGAAACACCGCTTCTCCCGCAGGCGCCGCCCGGGGCGGTTTTCTTTTTTCGCTGCGACTCAGTCAGTTACCCTACGGCCTTCGCAGCAGCGCACCACCGCATCGGGCATGTCCAATTAGTCGGTCCGCTTGGGATTTGCCCCCTCGTGCGTACGCGCGGTCAGACCCCCGGGTAAACGCCACACGCCGTGCGACTCCCTCCGAACCGGGAAAATATCGGAACCCGCATGCAACATGCACCCGCCCCGCCGCGTTGTACAATAACGGGTGTGTGCAGATGGCGCGGGCTCAAAGGGGACCTCGTCCCTCCGCCGAAGCAAGAAGGAAGGCTCTGATCATGTTGCGCAAATTCGTCCTGCTGGTCCTGTGCGTGGTACTCGTGGCCCCGGCAACTGTCGCCCAGCCGGCACCTGCCGACGGCGGCGGCGACAACGGGCCCCGGCGCGGCCGCGGACAGCGCGGCCAGAGGGCCCAGCAGGGTCAGCAGGGCCGGCGGATGGCCGAGTGGTTTGTCCGCGACGTAAGGCAGAACGTCGGCCTGTCGGATACGCAGGAGACGGCGCTGCGGCAGAATCTGGACCAGATGCGGCGGGAGATGATGCAGCAGTTCCGCGAGCGTCGCGACCAGGGCGAGGGCGGCCCGGGGCGCAACTGGCAGGCCATGCGGGAAGCGGGGGAGCAGCTGCAACGTGCGGCCGAGGCGGGCAACGACGCCGAGGTCCAGCGGCTCCAGAAGCAGATGATGGAGTCCGGCCCGATGGCAGGCTTCCAGCGGATGCGGGCCCGCGCGTTCGATGCGGCGGCCGAGGTCCTCGAACCGGACCAGAAGGCAGCATTCAAGGAGTACCGCGAGCTCCGCGAGAGCCCGCTGGCGTTTCCGATGCTGGCCGAGCCGGATTCGCTCGAAGAGATGATCGACGGGATCCCGACCCTCTCCAACGAACAGCAGGAGGCGCTGACAACGGCGCTGCAGCGATACGAGGCGGCCGACGCCGCCATCATGGGCGACAATCCGCTCGCCCGCAATGCCCTGCGCAACCGCCTGGCCAGGGAGGTCGGGCGGGTGCTGCGGCCGAGCCAGCAGGTGCTGCTGACGGACAATTGGCGCCGGCAGGCCTTCGCCCAGAACCGCCAGCAGGGGCGCCAGGGGGCCGATCGACAGGCGGACGGGGGCGATCCCGACAGCCGGGCCGATTGGCGCCAGCGTCGCGCCGACCGACAGGGTCGCCCTGACAGGCAGGGCCGTCCCGAACGGGAGGGTCGCGATCGGAGGCAGGCCCGTCAGGCCGACCCGTGGACCGCGTACGTCGAGTCGTTCGTCGCGAGGCACGACTTTGACGCCGGGCAGCGGGAGACGGCATTCGGAATCTTGCGGGAGCTGCAGCAGCGGCGGGCCGAGTATGAGGCATCCCATCGCACGGAGCGGGCACGTCTCGAGGCGATCGTCGCCGATCCGGGCTCCTCGCCGGAGCAGGTGGCGGTGGTCCAGGCCGACCGGGCGGCGCTGGACAAGCCCGTCAACGACCTGTTCCAGGAGCTCAAGGACCGGCTCGATGCGCTGCCGACAGCCGCCCAGCGGGCGGCGGCGAGTCAGCCGGGCGAACGGGCCGGGGCGCGGCAGGGGTGACCTGCGGCGCTTCGCGCGGGGTTCGGGGCTTGCTCGGGCGGTCGAGGCTCGGAACTCAGGCCTCAGCGGCAAGGGCCGCAGCTTGACGGGCGCTCTCGTCAGGGACGCCGGGACAAATGCAAAGATGGCGTCTGCGCCGCCGCACTCCAAAGTGGGGGCGTCAGCGGCTCTCGTCGGTCAGTTGCAGGTCGGCCAGACCGGTGGTGATGTCGTCGGCGAAGGTGAACATCTTGTCGAGGCCGGTGACCAGAAAGACGCCCCAGACGTGGGCGTTGGCCCCGCAGATCAGCAGCCGCCGGCCGTTGTTCAGGACGATCTTGCGGAGCTTGAGCATCTTGGCGATGTTCGAGCTGTTGACGTAGGTGACCTCGGCGAAGTTGAGCAGCACGTCGACCTTGCCCTCGGCCTCGATCATGTCGAACAGGGCGTTCAGATCGTCGCTGAACTGCGGTTCGTTCTGCAACTCAGCGACCAGGATGTTTTCGGACCATTTCTGCAGAGGCATATCGCACTCCAACTGTCTCACCGTATGCTATGAGGGTAGTTGGGTTTCCGTGGGCTGTCAATCGGCCGGTTGCCCGAGATTGGCGCGGTACCAGTCGATGGCGCGGGCGAGGCCCTCTTCAAAGAAGACCGCCGGCTCGTAGCCGATGGTGGCCCTCGCCAGGGAGATGTCAGCCAGCGAGTGTTTCACGTCGCCGGCCCGCTCCTTTTCATAAATGGCCTGGACGTCCACGCCCAGCAGCTGCCGCAGCTGCTCGAGGATCTGGTTGAGGCTGGTCCGCTCGCCGCAGGCGATGTTGACGGCCTGGCCGGTGCAGACCTCGGCCGGGGCGTGGGCGGCCAGCCAGTTGGCGCGGCAGACGTTCTCGATGAAGCAGAAGTCGCGGCTCTGCTCGCCGTCGCCATAGACGACGGGGCGCTCGCCCCGAAGCAGCCGGCTGACGAACGCGGGGATCACGGCTGCATAGGCGCCGGCCGGGTCCTGGCGGGGCCCGAAGACGTTGAAGTATCGCAGGCAGAAGGTTTCCATCCCGTAGGCGGCGGCGTAGGCCCGCATGTAGGCCTCGCAGGCGAGTTTGCTGGCCGCGTAGGGGCTGATGGGCATGGGGACCATGCCTTCGTGTTTGGGGGATTCCTTCTGGTTGCCGTAGGCGCTGGAGGAGGCGGCGAAGACAACCCGCTTGACGCCGTGGGCCCGGGCCGACTCCAGCACGGTGATGGTGCCGTTGACGTTGGCGTCGTGGCTGGTGACGGGGTCGGCCACGCTGCGGGGCACCGAGCCGAGGGCGGCCTCGTGGAAGATGGCCGCGCAGCCGGCAACGGCCTTGTCGACGGCCGCGCAGTCGCGGATATCGCCCTCGACGAGGGTGATCTTTTCGGCGATATCGGCGAGGTTTTCGCGTTTGCCGGTGGCGAAGTTGTCGAGGACGACGGCGTCGTGCCCCTTCTCGAGGATGTGCCGCACGAGGTTAGAGCCGATGAACCCGGCGCCGCCGGTTACGAGGTATCTGGCCATTTGTCTGTTTGCTCCTGTTCGAGAGATTCGCCGATCTTACGCAGTCGGCCGGGGCGGTGCAAATCCGGCATATGCTGTCGAGGAGGCTGTGTGGCAGGCCGCCGCGGCCAGGAGTAGGTGGGGTGGGGTTGGGATCTGCGAGCCGGTGTCATGTCCGTCATTCGAAAGGGGGCGACGCGGAGAGCAAGCCGGCAGGTATGGGAGATGAGGGGTGTGAATAGTTTATCAAAAAACAATCGCTGGCCGCACACCACGGTGACCGTGCGGACGTATGCGAATGGTAGGTAACCTTATCGGTCGCACGGGCGGATCCGAGGGCGGGGGCGTCAGTGCCGGCCGGGGGTGTGGCAGGCCGGCGGAGAGTTGCGCAGGTACAGTGTTGACAGTGGTTTGCGGTTCAGTGTCGTCCGGGCGGCTCCCCCTTTCCGGGGCTGGACGGGAGAACCGGTGTCCGGTAGGATGTTCGAGTCCGAAGGTGGTGAGTGCGGATTGTCCTGAATTAGAAAAACCCAGGCAGCAGATGCCCTGGTCCAGCCGTAGTCACGCTGCCGACTGTCGATCAGATGAACATCTCCCGGTGCGGACCGAGTCGCCGGGGCGCGATGTGGTTGGGCGTTGCGTCGAGGCGACGTTGCAGGCCGGACCGCGGCGTCCACCGTATGGCAGCAGCTTACGCGCCGATGTGACGATATACAGCAACAGGTTCGGACAGCGAATGTGTGCAATGGATTTTTGCAGGAGACGACGGGAATGGCCAAGAAGGCTTTGATCACCGGAATCACAGGCCAGGACGGCAGTTATCTGACCGAGTTGCTCCTGGAAAAGGGGTACGAGGTTCATGGCATTATTCGCCGGGCGAGCACGTTCAATACCGAGCGGATCGACCACATCTACCGCGACCCGCACGACGCGGAGGCGCGGCTGTTCCTGCACTATGGCGACCTGACCGACGGGGCGGGGCTGCGGCAGGTGCTTACAGCTGCCCAGCCGGACGAGGTGTACAACCTGGGCGCCCAGTCGCACGTGAAGGTGAGTTTCGACCAGCCGGTGTATACGGTCCAGGCGGACGCGCTGGGCACGCTGCGTCTGCTCGAGGCGATTCGCGACCTGGGCTTGCCCACGAAGTTCTACCAGGCCTCTTCCAGCGAGATGTTCGGCAAGGTGGCCGAGACACCGCAGAAGGAGACCACGCCATTTCACCCGCGCAGCCCCTACGGCTGCGCAAAGGTGTTCAGTTATTGGCAGACGGTGAACTACCGCGAGAGTTACGGCATGTTCTGCTGCAACGGGATCCTGTTCAACCACGAGAGCCCGCGGCGGGGCGAGACGTTCGTGACGCGCAAGATCACCCGGGCGGCTACCCGCATCAAGGAGGGGCTGCAGGACAAGCTCTACATGGGCAACATGGACGCCAAGCGGGACTGGGGCTTTGCCGGCGACTATGTCGAGGCGATGTGGCTGATGCTCCAGCAGGACGAGCCGGACGACTACGTGGTCGCCACGGGCGAGACGCACTCGGTCGCGGAGATGGCGCGGGAGGCATTCCACCAGGTGGGCCTCGACGCGGACAAGTACATCGAGATCGACCCGCGGTATTTCCGGCCGGCCGAGGTGGACCTGCTGCTGGGCGATGCGTCCAAGGCGTGCCGCCAGCTCGGCTGGAAGCCGAAGGTGACGTTCGAGGGGCTGGTCAAGATGATGGTCGAGCACGACTGGGACCTGGCCAGGGAAGAGCGGGTGCTGGCCGAGCACCGGTCGCGCAACGGCAAGTAACGGACCAGGCGAGGGACGCGGCGATGATGGACCTGAGCAAAGAGCGGATCGTGGTGACCGGCGGGGCGGGGTTTCTGGGCAAGAACGTCCAGGCGGAGCTCCGCAAGGCCGGGGCGGCGCCGGAGAACATCCTCGTGCCGACGATCGAGGAGTACGACCTGACCCGCGAGGCCGACGTGGTCCGCATGTACGAGACGATGCGGCCGACGGTGGTGATCCACCTGGCGGCCGAGGTCGGCGGGATCGGGGCGAATCGGGAGAACCCGGGTCGATACTTCTATGCGAACATGGCGATGGGGCTGCACCTGGTCGAGCATGCCCGGCTGGTCGGGCTGAGCAAGTTCGTGCAGGTCGGGACGATCTGTGCGTATCCGAAGTTCACGCCGGTGCCGTTCAAGGAGCAGGACCTGTGGAACGGCTACCCGGAGGAGACCAACGCCCCGTACGGGATCGCGAAAAAGGCGATGCTGGTGATGCTGCAGGCGTACCGGCAGCAGTACGGGCTGAGCGGGATCTACCTGCTGCCGGTGAACCTGTACGGCCCGGGTGACAACTTCAACCCGCGGACGAGCCATGTGATTCCGGCGCTGATCCGCAAGTTCGTCGAGGCGAAGCGCAAGGGCCAGCCGACGGTGGAGGTCTGGGGCACGGGCAGTGCCAGCCGGGAGTTCTTCTATGTCGAGGACTGTGCCCGGGGGCTGGTCGAGGCGACGCGCAAGTACGACGGGCCGGAGCCGGTGAACCTGGGGGCGGGTTTCGAGATCACGATCAAGGACCTGGCCGAGAAGATCCGGACGTTGACCGGCTACGAGGGCGAGTTGGTGTGGGACACGAGCAAGCCGGACGGCCAGCCGCGTCGGTGCCTGGACGTGAGCCGGGCGAAGGCGCTATTCGGGTTTGAGGCGCAGATGGCGTTTGAGGAGGGGTTGCGGCGGACGATTGAGTGGTACTGCCAGGAGAAATGCCCGGATTAACAAGGTTGTGATTTGCGGCGCCTCTGGAGGCCTGCGACGAGAATGGATGCAGTCAACGAGTTCGAAAACGCATTTGCCCGCTGGGTCGGGCATGATCACAGCTTCGCCTTCTGGAAGGGGCGCGTGGCGATGTACGCGATCCTCAAGGCGATGGGTGTGGGCGAAGGCGCCGAGGTCATCCTGCCCGGCTATACCTGCGTGATGGACGTCAACCCCATCATGTACCTCAAGGCGACGCCGGTGTTTGCGGATGTCGAGCCGCGGACCTTCAACGTGCGGCCGGAAGAGGTGGCGGCCAAGATTACACCCCGCACGAAGGTTATCGTTGCGCAGCACACGTACGGCTATCCGTGCGAGATGGACGGGCTGATGGCCTTGGCCGGCGAACGCGGCATCGCGGTCGTCGAAGACTGCTGCCTGGCGCTGGGTTCGACGTACAAGGGCAAACTGTGCGGCACGTTTGGGCAGGCGGTCTACTGGTCGTTCCAGTGGAACAAGCCGTTCACCACCGGCCTTGGGGGTATGGCGTGCACTTCGGACCACAACCTGGCGAGCGAGATCCGGCAGCTGCGAGAGCAGAATCTGCAGGGGGCGCCGACCAAACAGAGCCTCATGCTGGCTGCCCAACGGCTGGTGTACCGGCTATTCATCTATCCTCGTACGACGGCGCTGGCCGCGAACACATTCCGGTGGCTGACCCGCAAGGGGATCGTGGTAGGCTCGTCCTCGACGTGCGAATTCGTCCCGGAATACACCGACGATTTCTTCCGGGGCATGAGCGCCGGCCAGGCGAAGGCGGGTCTGCGGCAGATGCGCAGAATCGAACGAAATATCGCCCACCGTCGTCACATGCGGACGGTCTATGACGACCTGCTGTGCCGGGCGGGCTGGGACGTGCCGCCCCTACCGGCCGACATCGATCCGGTGCTGGTGCGGTATCCGGTTCGGGTGAGGGACAAGGCGGCGGCCGTGGCGGCGGCCGCAGGGGCGGGGGTAGAGCTGGGCACGTGGTTCGAGTGCCCGTTGCACCCGATCGAGACGCCGATGCACCTGTACGGCTATGAGTCGGGAATGTGCCCGGTAGCCGAGCAGGCGGCGCGGGAGGTGGTCAACCTGCCGCTGCATCCGCGGGCGGACGAAGGCACGGCCCGGCGAACCGTGGAGTTCCTCAAGGCGTACCGGCCGGATTGACATTGTTGCCGCGAGGAGACCATCCCCAGCGGCGACTCGCGTTGTACAGGATCGCCCATGAGTGTCAGCCATGACAATGTCTGCAGCCTGAGGCCGCGGTTGTCGCGACTGCTGGTGGTTAACCAGGTGGCCGGCCCGTTGATGGTCGAGCTGCTGGCCGATCTGCGGGACCGGGGCGTGTCGTGCCGGGTCCTTGCAGGGCAGGTCGAGGCGAAGGACCTGCCGGGCGTGGAGGTGCTTTCCGGCAAGCGGCTGGTCAAACACGGGGCGCTGCAGCGGATGTGGAGCTGGGGCGTGTTTACGCTTCAGGCGATCCGGACGATGATCCGCCTGCGGCGGGAGCCCGTGCTGGTGGTGACGAACCCGCCGCTGACGATGTTGGCGTTGCCGTTGCTGGCGAGGTTGTTTGGCGTGCGGTATGCCCTGCTGGTGTACGACGTGTACCCGGACGTGATGGAGCGGATGGGGCTGATCCGCCGGGGGGGGCTGGTCGCCCGGCTGTGGCGGGCGCTGAGCCGCCGGTCGCTGCTGGGGGCGGGGGCGGTGATTACGATCGGTCGGCAGATGGCGGAGACCCTGAGGGGCCATCTTCGGCCGGGTGATGTGTGCGAGATCCGGGTGGTGCCGACGTGGGTGGATACGGACTTTATCAGGCCGCTGGACAAGGGCGAGAACCCGTTCGTCCGCGAGCATGGGCTGGCGGGCAAGTTCGTGGTGCTGTACAGCGGGTCGTTCGGGGCGACGCACGACATCGAGACGATCGTCGAGGCCGCCGGGCGACTGACGGACGTGCCGGACGTGCGGATCGTGCTGATCGGCGGGGGCACCCGCTGGGCGGAGCTCCGCGACCTGGTGGCCAGACGGCGGCTGGCGAACCTGACGCTGCTGCCGTTTCAGCCGCGGGAGGTGTTGCCGTATTCGTTGGCGGCGGCGGATTGCCAGATCGTGGCGCTGGACGAGGCGTACGCGGGGATTTCGGTGCCGTCCAAGACGTATTACGCGCTGGCGGCCGGATCTGCGTTGCTGGCGATCAGTCCGCCAGGGACGGAGTTGGTGGACCTGGTCGAGGAGCTTGGGTGCGGTCTGCACGTGCGGCCCCGGGATGTGGAGGGGTTGGTCGAAGCGATTCGAAAGTTGCACGATGATCCGATGGTGTTCCGGAAGGCAAGGCGCCGTGGCCGCGAGATGGCCGAGATGCGGTTTTCCAGCCGACGAGTGTTGAATGGTTTTGCAGGTCTGCTGGAGAGGTGGTCATGTCGCGCCGGTCCGTGACTGTGGCAAGGGAGCGAGTGCTGCTGCCCTCCGCACTCGAAGAGTCTGAGGAGTCCCTTTGAAGTGTTCTTCGCACTGAATCGTGAGATGGCCCGCGCAGCCCTGGAACGAGGCGAGTTTGCGTCCGTAGCGGCTTTCTGGCTTGTATGAGTAGAAGGAGTAAGCGAGCATCTTAACTTCGGCTGGGACAAGCACTCCTGATACGCAGAATCCATCCAATGCCTTCAAGACGGCGATCCTGACGGCAGGGAAGATGTCTGCGCTAGTGGCGAGCATCGCCATGGCGGCCGTTCTGGCTCGCCTGCTTACCAAGGCCGACTACGGCGCGTTCAGCCAGGTGATCACGCTGTATGCTATCATGAGCCTGATCTTCCAGGTGGGCATTCCGCAGTCGTTGTATTACTTCATGCCGCGTCTGCCAGCCGAGGAAAAACGCGGCTTTGCGCTTCAAGGCGCCTTTTTGCTTGCTGCGCAAGGCGCCGTGATCTCGGCGATCCTGTATTTCGGGGCGGATTTCATCGGCAGGGCGTGGAACAGCCCGGAGCTGCCGCCGCTGTTGCGGGCGTTCGCGCCGTACCCGATCCTGATGCTACCGATCGTGGCGATGGAGAACGTCCTGGTCATTTTGAACCGGGCTGCAACGGTGGCAGCCTTCAATGCACTTGCGAAGCTCATGCAGTTCACGGTCGTGGTGACTCCCATCTGGTTCGGCGCTGCAATGGTTTCGTCGGTTCGGCTTTGGGTCATCCTGGCGGGCGTCGAACTGGTGGTGGCGATGCTCCTGATGCAGATGCCGATGCGGGGGCTGCCGGTGCGGTTCCGCCTGGGGCATCTGCGCGACCAATACGTGTATGCTTTGCCTTTCGGCTTGGCGGCCTTCTTCGGAGCCTTCGCATACTATGCGGACAAGATCATGGTCAACGTCCTGCGAGGGCCCGAGCAGTACGCGGTGTACGTCAATGGCGCGATTGAGCTGCCCGTCGTCGGGGTGATCAGCGTCGCGGTGACCATGTCTATCACGCCAAGCTTGGTAGCGTATGCCAAGGAAGGCAGGCAGGCGGAATTCCTCCAGCTGTGGTACCGGGCACAGGAGAAGGTTGCGGTGATCCTGTTCGCCTTGCTGGGCTGGCTGATCTTCTTTGCTCCGGAGGCGGTCACGTTGCTTTTCAGCCGCAAATATGCGGAGGCAGCGCTGCTATTCCAGATCTTCTTGCTTCTGGTGCCGGCCCGGTTGTGCAGCTTCCAGTCAATCATGGTGCCGCTCCGGTTGAACTGGGCGTATGCCTCCGTGCAGGTGGTGCAGTCCTCACTGGCCTACGTGCTCTGCGGGATCCTCCTGTCCCAGTTCGGGCTGGTCGGCGCCGCTGTCGGTGCTGTGGTGACCGTCTATACGGCCATTGCCATTTATGGGCTCGTTAGCGCTCGCGCGTTGGGCATTCGAACGATCGACATCTGGTCGTTCCGCCGGCTCTCGCTCAACCTGGCGCTGGCATTTGGGGCGGGCTTGGTTGCGTGGTTGACTGTGTGGACCATCCCTTCAAGCAACTATGTTAATATGGCCCTCCGGCTGGGCATGGGAGGCGCGGTCTTCGCGACGTGCTACTTCGCTGCTGGGGCACGTCTGGGTGTGGTCCGGTGGCAGGATATTCGTTCCGTCTTCAGGAGACGGGCGCAAGCCGTTCCGTTGCATGCTGCTGCAAGTGCGGTAGCAAGGATGCCGCAAGATATGGGGCAAGAGCCATGAGCAAACCAGTGATATCTTTTCTGTCAGCTGCATGGGCGAATATCGACGATCGAATCCGTGCGGGCAAGTCCCCGGGTGGGGTTCCCTCGGTCGCCCGGATCTGGACGGAATCTCTGGCCAGCGGGTACGAGGTCCATGTCTTTATTATGACGAATCTCGACCCGGGCTTTCCACCCGACACGATGGAGCTGGGTGGGGTGCATTTCCACTGGATCGGAACGCCGTGTCCGCGTGCGGTTCGATGGCTGCACAAACGACGTCTGATCGGCATTATGAAGATATTCTCTTTCATGTGGCAGTTGAAGATGTGGCGGCGGATCCGTCAGAGCAAGGTAAAACCGGACATCATTTACCTGATGCGTCCGACGTTTGCGTTGGTGGGGCGCTGGTGGGCGCGGCAGAATGGCGCCAAGCTTGTTCTACGCCAGTACGGTACGTGGATTTATCAGTACTGGGGGGTGGAAAAGAACCTGATGGACAGGCTTCAGACCTTGGGCGAATGGTGGGCGATGAAGATGCCCATGGACTTGTTCATCATGACGAACGACGGGTCCATGGGAGACAAGGGCGCGCGTCTGGCCGGCGTGCCTCCGGAGAAATTCCGATTCTGGATCAACGGTGTAAACAAGAACCTGCGTATCGAGGGTTTCGATTGCAGGGCAGCCAAGGGCAAGCTGGGATTGCCGGAAGACGCGCCCGTAATCATGACGCTTGGCCGGCTGGCCTACTGGAAGAGGATCGATCGCATCCTGGATGCCATGCCCTCGATCCTTCGGGCATTCCCGGACGCCCGCCTGGTGGTTGTGGGAGACGGCACGCGGAAAGAGGCACTGGTGGAACAGGCACGGCGGCTCGGAGTGGAAGGAGCGATCGTCTTTGCAGGCGCTATTTCACACGATGAGATACCCTTGTATCTGAACATGTGTGACGTGTTCGTCATGTGCAATGACTTGACGAATATGTGCAACACGTTGATCGAAGCGCTGACCTGCGGTTGCTGCGTGGTCACCCGGGATGTGGGAGACACCACCACGATCGCCAAGCATGACCTTAACTCTGTGGTCCTGGAGCCGGGTGAACCGCAGCAGTTCGCCGAGGCAATCATTGGGTTGCTGCGCGATCCGGAGAAGCGATGTCGTCTGGAGAAGGACGCCTATCAGTGGGCCATTGACACTTTCCAGACGTGGGACGAACGTATGGCCATGGAGGTCCGCCTGCTGGATGAACTGCGCGGTTGCGGCTCGCCTGTTTGCGTACAGGGGCGATTAACCGGAACCAAAGCGAGCACCTGAAAGAAACAGTGGGATGAACTGCAGAGAGAGTGGCATGGCTAAGATTTCAAAGCCGACGATTGCCTTTTTGACTACGCATTGGCTGAACATCGACGAAAACATCCGGGCGGGATTGGCTCCGGGTGGCGTCCCTTCGGTGACGAAGATCTGGGAGAAGATGCTCCAGCGTGGGTACAACGTTCACGTGCTCATCTCGTGTCAGCCGGAGCCGGGCTGGCCGCATACGACCGTTGAGCTGGGCGGTGTCACCTTTCATTGGGTACGGCAGCCGCTTCCACGTTTGTCAATGTGGTTGCACGACCGCGGGCTGATCGGTTTGATCAAGCCGCTGTGGTTCCTAACGCAGTGCAAAATGCTGTGGCGGATTTTCCGTTTGAGAATTCGCCCGGATCTGGTGTACTGCATGCGTCCGACATTCGTATGGCTGGGCTACTTCTGGAGCAGACTCGTAGGCGCCAAGTCGGTTCTTCGCTTGTACGGGACACCGGTTTACGCGATTTGGTTTGAGGAGCATAACTGGGTGCAGCGGATTGCCACACTCGGGACCTGGCTGGCGATGAAAGTCCCGGTGGACCGGCTGATCATCACGAACGACGGATCACGTGGGGACGTGGTGGCTGAGTGGGCGGGCGTCGACGAATCGAGGTTGAGATTTTGGCGCAACGGCGTCGACAAGACGCTGCATCTGCCGGATTTCGACAGGAACAGCTTCAAAAAGGCCTTGGGCTTGCCTGCCGAATCGCCGCTGCTGATGACCTTGGGACGTTTGACGGAAGTAAACCGGATCGACCGGGCGATCGATGCCATGCCGCGGATCCGGGAATCGATTCCCGACGTACGGCTGATGATCGTCGGGGGCGGGGAGTTGGAATCCTGTCTACGGGATCGTGCCGCGCGGCGGGGCGTAGCGGATGCAGTTCTGTTTACAGGTCCGGTGGCGCACGAGGATATTCGACCCTATCTGAACGCGTGCGACGTGTTCATTCAAGCGAATGACAGGACGAACCTGCGAAGCACCCTCATCGAGGCCATCACGGCCGGGTGCTGCGTGATTACTCGCGATGTCGGGGGGACCACGGAAGTGGCGCATCATGGGCAGACAGCGATCGTCCTGTCTCCGGGAGAGCCGGAGCAGATCGCTGATGAGGCGGTGCGACTGTTGCGGTCGCCGGAGGAACGCCGAATGCTTTCGGAGCGTGCCCGGCGGTTTGCGGTGGAAACGTTTCAGACTTGGGGCGAGCGCATGGACATGGAAGCGGACGAACTCGACACTCTGGTTGGAGGGGGTTCCTTTCCGCGCCGAGTCCGGATGACATCCGCGTAGCCGGACGAACCAGAAAAGGTGGTGCAACGTGTATACATTCTGGCTGATAATCGGCGGGTTCGTCCTGCTGTTTCTGTTCGTCCTGTCGGTAGTTCGCTACCGGGAGCTGCCGCTGCTGGCGCTTCTGGCGCTGCAGCCTCTTAAGCAGTTTCTTCTTATCCATGTGCCGGTCTTTCGTACTGTCGATCCTACCTTGATAGCGGCGATATGGCTGGTCCTGGTGGCGTTGATCGTCTTGCCTCGGGCGCGGGGACTGCTTCAGGATGCACCAAAATTGTTGTTTGCGTGCCAGTTGCTGCTGGCAGCCTGGGTCCTGGTATCCCTGATATGGACGCCGGCCCCAGATTACGGTGCATACAAGGGCTTGCGATTCTCTTTCTTGAATACGGCGGTGATGGTAACCCCCTTTGCGTTGCTGCTGGATCGCGAGTCGTTGCAGCGTCTGACGCTCGGAATCGTCCTTATAGCCACCGTTGTTTATACAAAGATCTCGGTCGCCCCGAGCTACGCGGTCCCTTGGTTCTCGGACGACAAGTTTTTTCGGGCCGGATTCCTCTACGGAAGCGATGCGGCACCTCTGTCGCATCAGCTGGCCGGCGCCTTCTGCCTGGCTGCGGTGTTCGGAGCACGCCGCCTGTGGGTCCGAGCGCTGGCGACATGTGCGTTGCCGGCGTTGATGTACGGGGCTTGGTTGACGGGGACTCGTGCGACCGTGATGGCGATGATCATCTCCGGAGTTTTGATCATCCTGATGTCCAAGCAACCGAACAAGTGGCTCAAGGGCTTGGGGCTGATGGCGGTCTTCGTGTTCGTGTTTGTTATTGCTTACGTCGCCAGTCCGGAGGCGCAGCAACAGCGGATCGTGCAGGGATTGACGGGAGTGGACGAGTCGAGCATGTCGCGCGTGCACCACTGGGCCACCGCGCTACGGGCGTTCGCTTCGAATCCGATGGGCGCGGGCATCGGGAGCTTTGCAACCTTCGACGGCGGATACGACGGGCGATGGTTCCCGCATTCAATCGTGCTGGAAACTTTCGCTGAGCTGGGGGTATTGGGTGGAGCTCTTCTGGGCGGGCTGTTCGCTGCCTTCGTCGCCCATGTGTACCGGATGCGACGTCGGCTTGGCCATTGGAGTAGTCCGACTCGACTGCTTGCTGATGCGTGGCTGGTCGCGACTATAGCGTCTTTGGCCGTAGGGCTGGTAACGGACGATCTGGCAGACAACCGGTCCATCTGGATGGCGATGGGAGTCTGCCTGGTTGCCTATCATCATTGCCTGGTGGAAGCCGGCCAGGAGGAATATGGGCCGGTGACCTATGAAGGGTTAGTTTCCGCATATTAGCTGAGAGTTGCAATGGTTCATCTGAAAAATGGTAAGAGAAAGATCTGCTACTTAGGGTTGTCCCGGTGGCCCGACGGGCCGGGAGATCCCCGCGTATTTCAGAAGCAGTTGCCTGCTCTGGTAGCAGCCGGCTATGCCGTTACGGCTCTGGTGACAGGCAGTGATAAGCCTTACGATCTGTATGGCGTCCGCATCAAGCCATTCCCCTGGGAGGGCGGGTTGTGGTCGCGGTGCTGCTACTTGGGAGACGTTTACCGCAAGGCACTGGCGGAAAAGGCGGATTGCTATTTCTTCGGGAACTTCGAGTTGCTTCCCGTGGCTGCTTTGCTGAAATGGCAGACCGGCACCAGACTGGTCTACGACTCGATGGAGCACTTCCCCGATATGATGCGGGTGTCGCGGCAAGCACCGGTGGCGATCCGGCCGGTTCTGGCGTTCGGGGTGGAT
This sequence comes from Phycisphaerae bacterium, assembly GCA_041687575.1. Taxonomy (GTDB): domain Bacteria; phylum Planctomycetota; class Phycisphaerae; order UBA1845; family JANYLN01; genus JANYLN01. The sequence continues at coordinate 15,168 of JAWLBS010000015.1, forward strand.
CTCGTGGAGCGCGTTTTCCGTCGCTCAATGGATCTTATCATCACCGCAGACGAGCCAACGATGGACCGGTTCCGGCGAACGCGCCCGTCGGCGGTTATCTTCAACTTTCCGCCACTTCATCTGTTGGATGGCTACGACCCTGCCCTGCTTGGCGATCTCCGGCGCCGGTACGCTGGCCGCCGCGTCATTACTTATGTGGGGAGCATGGGTTGGGATCGGGGGCTGCGCGAAATGGCAGAAACCATGGTCCTGATCAAAGCGAAGGCGCCGGATGTGGTGCTGACGTTGCTGGGGGGGTGGCAGTTCGCCCAGTGGCGGAGCGAATACGAACAGCTTCTCGATCGTCTTGGCGTGCGTGACGTTGTGGAGCTCTGCGGTACGATCCCACAGACGCAGCTGGGCGCTTATTTGCGAATCGCCGACATCGGCCTGGCGCTGCTGGAGGAGTCTCCTAAGCACGAAAAGAACATTGCCACCAAGCAGTTCGACTACATGTGCTGCAGTGTCCCCGTGGTCGCAAATAACCTTCGCCCGTTCCGGGAGTTTCTCGGACAGGCCCGTGCGGGCACCATCATTGATCAGTACGTGCCCGATCAGATTGCCGAGGCATGCCTGAAGCTGCTGAAGAACCCAGAACTGCGGCGCGAGATGGGTGAGAACGGCCGGCGCATGGTCGAACAGAGATGGAACTGGCAGAGCCAGGCTCACAAGTTGCGGGAGGCGTTTGTGCGGATGATGCCGCCGAGTGAGCCTACTGCTGCGAGCTAACGCGCAAGGATTTCGAGCATATCCAGGATTTCAATGCGCACTTGGTCGGCAGTGCGGCGGTCAATCTGTCGAGTCCAGGCGAATTTCTGTTCTGGCCAGAACCAGTCACCGGGGGCCTCAAGGACGCGATTGGTAGCAGCGTTCAGCAATATCTCGGCTTCTGCGACCTCGGGGGGCGGATTGCCGTCTGCCTTGAGCGTCGCTATCTGATTGCTCAGCATCAAGAGGTACTCGTAATCCTCTACTCCTTCCCGAATGGCCTCCATATGCTTGCCTGCAGTAACGGTGGTATCGTCCAGAAACAGTGGACTATAGTTCCACTTGGCCAGGTATTCGTTCCAGGACGAAGCCGCTTCGCTATCGCCTGTGACGTGACCATTGTCCCGGAAGGACCAGTAGAACATGGCTGTAGCCCCTTCGGCCCAGCAGGTCCACGCCTGCAGGCGGTGGTAGGAGTAAGGGTCCAGCCACTGGGAAGGTCCGAGGCACGAGTAGAAGTGAAGGGGCTTGCCCGCATCGCGCTGCTGACGATGGACGGCTCGCCACGCCGGCGTCGTCATGAAAGTCACGCGGTTTGGGCACAGGACGTCCACGACGTCAAAGATGTCCTGAACGTGCTGCTGCAGATGAGGCGGGTCGCTATTCGGTACGTACGGAGACGGAAGTATCTGGGTTTGCCAGACCTGGGCCCCGGTTCCAGCCGCCCGAATGGCGCTGCCCCAGGCCGTGATCCGCTCGTACTCCTTAGGCTCATCCGGTTCGTCCGCGATTAACAGTGCGATCTGGTTCGGGTCCATCCCCAGACTCTGCCAGTGGTCCGCCCAGTCCCGAATCCATTGACCAATTGCTGCGTCGAACTGCGGGCTGCCGGCCGGGTACCCGTCGAACGTGGCACCCGTGTCCATCATGTGGATGTAGTACTTGCGAGCGACGGGCAAAGCAGGGCGATCCGTCTGATCCTGCCAACGCGCAACCCACCCGTCGAAGAGTCTGTAGTAATCCTGGCGTTGCATAGGGTCGGTTGGCACCGGCTTTGGCCACATGGAGTGAGCCGTTCCCCACGGCGCATCGACATAGTGGCTGCGCAGGTGCGCAACGAACTGATCGCGATTGTGTAGGGTTAACCCCAGGGATTCCTCCATGTCGGTGTTGTCCCAGCCGCCGAGTGAAAGCGTCGGCTGGTCAGGGAATCGTAGTGAGGATATGCGCAAGCGCACGGGGAATGCGGCTGTTGCAGTCGTGTCTCCGGCGACAGAGATGATGCCATTGTAGATTCCTGCCGCCACGTCTGTCGGATGAAACGTCAGCCAGACCTGGGTCGTCATGCCTGCGGGAACCCGCACTGCCAGAGCCCCGTCCTGGGGAATTGCCTTGGGCAACGCGGCGGCCACGGGCACGCCCCGCTGCGTATCGGTCCAAGGGACTGCGTGTACCGTGATGTAGTTCGGGTTGGTTCCGCCGGGGAGGTCGTGGATCCTCAAAGTGACTGTCAGATCCGAGTCCGTGGCGTTGCTGAGGTTGAAGGCGTCAGCTCGGTATTCGTTTTGCATCAGGGTTACGTCGATGCTGGGCAAGCTGATTCCGGGGGCCTCGTGCACGCTGATCGAGTCCCACCGGGGGGTCTGCCATGCAACCAGTCCCTCGTCTCTCCGTGCCCGCCACAGAGCAGCCTGCGCGCGGAAGACCTGTCTGTGCAGACTATTGAGCGGCAGGATAGTGCGAAACTGAGTGGGGTCTCCCGCCTGCGGCCAATGCAGGGCCTCAGCTTCTGACTGCAAGGCAGCTCCATTTAATTGCACTGCTTGTTCAATGATCGCCCTCAAGTCCGCCTCCAGGTTAGCTTGTCCGGCAAAGGAGTCGGCCTGTTGCACCTCCGACAGAACGTTCTGGCAGTCCAGCACGATCCGGCGGATGATGCCGGAACGTACCTTATGGTTTTCGACGTAAGCGGCCAGATCCGTGACCGGAGTGCCGGCTAGTGGCGTATCAAGCAACGAGTCCTGGCCGCGGATGATTTCGATCTCGTCCACGAATATCTGGGGATAGTTGGCGACAACTATCCGCACGTACCGGCCTTGCGTGGCGAGCCGATTCGTCTGGTAGCTATGGACGATCCTCGATCGCTCGTAGGAGGTCGTATAGGCGGGCAGGCCATATTCGGCGCTCAAGCTCGTCAGCTCGCCCGCGTGATAGTAACTGATGTTGTCATTGCTCGTTAAGATGCAAATCGCCAGCGGCCATTCCTGACCATCCACGCAGGCAATTGTGCTGAAGGAGGCCCCTTGGATCGGCTGCACATATCCCAAGTCGATCGTGATGGCTACCCATGCCCGCTTGCGATTTGCTTTCCAACCCACCCACGCCGTGTCGTTGGTGAACAATCTGCTGGCTTGGAGGCCATCGGTCAGCTGGGTCTGATCCCCTGCGTCTGTGCAGAAAGGGAAAGTGGGAGGCATGTCCCAGGTATATGGGCAGCCGAGGGCGATGTTGTCGCCGACCTGTCCCGGAGCTCGGCTGCTGCCGATCGGACTGCTGGTGTCGTCGCCACTGGGGAGCGTCGGGGCGGGGTCAACGGTGACAGGTGTTTCGGCAGTGGTCACGGTGCCCGTCTCGTCTATGGCGGTGAAGTAGAGCGTGGCGGAACCGGCGATCGTGGCCGTGATGATTCCGCTCCAGACCCACTTGCCGTTTTTCATTGTCAGCCTCAGCTGTTGAGGACCCCCAAGGGCGGAAAGATCCAACGTCACCGATTGTACCACGCTGTCCGGAGAGTGGGCAGTGCAGCTGATGGTCATGGCAGACGGCTGACCCTGAACCAGGTAGCTGTCAACGATAATACTGTCGATGGTGAACAGGGGTTCATTGCCGCCGGAGGACGAATTCTCCTCGCCGGGGGAATCCGTGCCGTCCGCGGTGACCTGCTCGCCCATGACGATGGTGTCCAAGGGTGTATCCGTGGGCGAACACCCGGCAATCAGGATGGCCCCAAGGGCCAGCGTCATCGACGCCATGCCCTTACGAACGTGGAGGTGCGCGATCTTCATACGTCAGGAACTCCTGGTACTGACCCCTGTGAACGTACGATATATGGTAAACGAGGCAAGGCAGGCAGTGTGGGCGATATGGTTGGCGTCGAGATGGTCGTAGGGCTGTGGCGCGTGGACCTGGTGCCCAATACCGGCGCGAGGGTTCCCAGGCGGCTGCAGGGCCTTGGTCCGGTATTCGCTTGCGGCTGCGTCGGATTCTTGTTCTACTGGTCGCCACGCGAATCGGCATGCAAGCAGAGTGTGTGGGTCTCGCCCGTTGTGCACAATTGACGATGTGTCGGGGCGAAGTGCAGGAGTCACACCTGCCCGGTTCGGAAATGCGTCGCTGATCGCCTGGTGCCCCGCAGTCAGCGTTCGTACATGAGGGCCCCGGGCATGCGGAAAGGACTGCTGTTCTGAAAGTGCTGCTCGTATGCTACGTGTTTCCCCCTGAGGCCGCGCCGGCTGGCGTGATGGTCTCCGAGTTGGCCGAGGATCTGGCCGCTCGGGGGCACGATGTGACTGTGCTGACGGGCTGGCCCAACCATCCGGCAGGGAAGCTTTTCCAGGGATTCCGGGCTCGCTGGCGATCGCTGGAGCGGGTTGGGAGTTATCGGCTGATGCGGGTGGCGCACTCGATTCGGCCGAAGGCGTCGCCCTTGGCGCGGCTGTGGGTTTATCTGACCTTCGCCGCCAGCTCGCTTATCAACGGCGTGACGCTGGGCCGGCAGGATGCGGTGGTAAGCCTGTCCACGCCGCTGTTCGGCGTGTGGACGGCATGGCTGCTGGCGAGGCTCTGGCGGGGACGGTTCATCAACATTATCTTTGACCTGTGGCCCGAGGCGATCAGGAACTCCGGGCTCGTCGGCGACAGTGTTGTCTATCGACTGGTCCGGCGGATCGATACGCTGAATTGCCTCTGGAGCGACGAGATCACCTGCCTGGGCGAGGGGATGAAGGGCCATATCTGCGAGCGGGGCATTACGCCGCACAGGGTTCATGTGCTGCCGTTCTGGATGGACACGAACCGGATTCGTCCGCTGCCGCGAGAGAACGACTGGCGGCGCGAGCAGGGGATCGCCCCGGAGCGATTCGTGGCGCTGTTCGCCGGAACGGTCGGCTATGCCAGCGGTGCGGAGATCCTGGCCGACGTGGCGGAAAGGCTGAAGGAGTATCCGCGGATCCTCCTGCTGGTCGTTGGAGAAGGGGTGGTGAAAGAGAAACTGGAGTCGATTGCCAGGCAGCGGCAGATCGAGAACATCCGGTTCCTGCCGTTCCAGCCGGAAGAGAAACTCGCCCAGATGCAGAGCACCGCGGATGTGGGGCTTGTGACGCTCCGGCCGGAATCGGGCATCAGCAGCGTGCCCAGCAAGGTGTTGGGGTACATGTCGGCCGGCCGGGGGGTCATCGCCGCCGCGCCGGAAGGGACCGATACGGCGAAGCTGATTCGCGAGGCGGACTGCGGTCTTGTCACCCCATCCGGGGATGCGGGCGCTCTTGCGGGCGCGATCGTTACCCTGTACCTGGATCGCGAGCGTTGCGGTTGTTGCGGCGAGCGCGCGAGACGTTACGTCGTGGATCACCTTTCACGGGCGGGGATCGTGGAGAAGTATGCCCGCTTGATCGAGGGTCGCTGAACGGCAACGTCAGGGCGCTTCGGCAGAAAAATCCCGCACGTAGCGGTTCATGGCCCGGCCCTCGGGCGTCTTGTAGGTCGTCTCGAGGGTCCAGCCGGTCTTGCGGTAGAACTGGTTCGTGCTTTCGTTGTCCTCGGCATCGGTGGTCAAGTAGGCTCCGGCGCTGCCTCGGCTGCGGACCTCGCTGAGCCACGCCTGAGTCAGCGCCTTGCCCAGTCCCAGCCCCTGTGCCTCGGGGGCGACCGCTATGGAACTCAGCAGGGATCGCGGCGGCCCTTCCGGCGCTTCGCCCCGATAGAACACGGCGCGGAGCAACCGCTTTGCCGCGCTCGGCCGGCGAATTACCGCCGACGCGCTCGCCAAGCAGAAGGCCCACCAGCGTTTCTTGAGCAGACGTTTGAAATAGCCGTTGGGATTCAGCGGGCCCGCCACCACTCCGAGAACCTTCCCGCTCGCGGCATCGGTGGCTACGAATCCCATGCCCATAGGGTCGGTGACGAAGGAGGCGTAGAACTGCTTGAGGAACCGGGGGCCCAGGAACGTCAGGAAGAAGTTCGGAAATGCCCGCATGTGGACACCCACGACCTGCGGGATGTGCTGCTTGTCGATCCTTGTGATCCGGTACTCCACTCGTGCTGCCTTAACGTCCGACGCCATTGTTTGCACTGCCCTTCAATGAGAAATCTGACCGTTCAACGTATCCACCAGTACCTCCGCAATCCGCTCGGCAGCCTGGCCGTCCCAGAGGGGGGGGACTTGCGGCGACCGGGCCTGGCCGGTGGCGACCTCACGCCAGGCGGCGAGGATCTTGTCCGGCTTCGTGCCGACCAGGCGGTTCGAGCCGACCTGGCACGTGATCGGCCGCTCGGTGTTTTCGCGCATCGTGATGCACGGGACCTTCAAAATCGTCGTCTCCTCCTGGATGCCGCCCGAGTCGGTCAGGACAACCTTGGCGCAGGACATCAGCTTCAAAAAGTCGAGGTAGCCGGCCGGGTCGATCAGGCGGAGGTTGCCCATGCCCTCCAGCCGCCCGCCCAGCGAGCCCTTGGCCAGGTTGTTGCGGGTCCGCGGGTGGATCGGAAAGACGATCGGCAGGTCCTTCTGGATGACCTCGAGGGCATCCAGCAGCCGGCCGAGCACGGCCGGGTCATCCACGTTGCTCGGGCGGTGCAGGGTCAGCACGGCATAGCCGCCGGCCTGCAAACCGAGGTCGCTCAGGATGGTGCTCTGGTCGGCCTTTTCGCGGTTTTTCAGGAGGGTGTCGATCATCACGTTGCCGACGAGGAAGACCTTGTCCTGGCTGACGCCCTCGCCCAGCAGGTTATCGACGCCGCTCTGTTCGGTGCAGAAGAGCATGTCGCTGATCGAGTCGGTGACGATGCGGTTGATCTCTTCGGGCATCGTCCGGTCGCCGCTGCGCAGGCCGGCCTCGACGTGGATGAGCTTCACGCCGAGTTTGACCGCGACCAGCCCGCACGCGACGGTGCTGGTCACGTCGCCGACGACCAGCACGGCGTCGGGCTTGCGCTCGAGGACCACCGGCTCGAAGGCCTTCATGATCTCGGCGGTCTGCGTGGCGTGGCTGCCGCCGCTGACGTTCAGGTTCAGGTCGGGCTCGGGGATGCCGAGCTGCCGGAAGAACAGGTCGCTCATCCGCTCGTCGTAGTGCTGGCCGGTGTGGATGAGCATGGGCTCGATCTGGCTGTGCGCCTTGTAGGCCTCCATCAGCGGGGCGATCTTCATAAAGTTGGGCCGGGCGCCGACGACGTTTACGATTCGCATGGGCTATCCTGACGTTTCGGTACGGTTGTGTGCGCTGCCCGGCCAAGTGCTCACGCAGCCGGGACGGGCATTCTAGTGCCTTCGTGTCGATGCTCCAAGGGCGGGGACAGGGCAGGAGGTGGCCGTGGCGGCCGGGTGCCATGGCCGCGCCGTTCGCGGCCATGGAATTATGCGGCCGAGCACTGAGCCTACACCTGATTTCATTGAGCCTCACAGCGATCGGCACTGGGTGCAGGCTGCCTCCGTTACCTGGCGGCGTTTTCCAGGGGTCTGACCCCGAGTCGCACGTTCCCCAGCGGAGTCAACGCCGGGATTTCGTGGCGGCTTAGATGCCTGTGCACGCGTATGGGGTCTGACCCCGTGGCGTTCGAGCTGCACGGCGGGATTTACCGCTCCCTCACGGTCGCGGCTCGTTGGCGCAGGACCTCGGAGCGTTTGCTCCAGGGGGTCAGGCCCCTTGGGGATCAACCGGCTCGAAGCCCAGCCCCAGCTGCTCGCTGAGCGAGAAGGCCCGCCAGGTCAGCCAGCGGACCGGCACGGGCATCGCCTCGGCGGCTTCCAGCTGCCACGGGTCGACGTCTTTGACGGCGATGGTGATGGACGCGAGGTCGCCCATTCGGCCGGACTGGGCCTGGCGGCACAGCCACAGGGCAAAGCCCAGCAGGTCCTGCGTGTCGCCGGCCGCGGCGATCAGGCCGACGTCCTGCTGGATCGTGCCGGCCACGCCGTGGCGGCTCCAGATATCGAAGAAGCCGCCGGCCTCGTCGTCCTGGCGGTGTTCGAGCAGGGCCCGCAGCACGTCTTCGCCGTCGCGAGGCATGTCGTTTACGGGGACCAGCCGGGTAATCTCAACACTCTGGTCAACGTCCGTGCCCACCGCGGGGCCCGCGTCTGGCATCACGTCTTTTTCGGGCATCCGTGCACCTGTCTTTTCGGTCGGGCGTTTCGATTCGGTTTCGGGTCCGGGCGCCAGCGTCAGCCGCAGCTGCCCGATCGAGTCGAGCAGGTACCGCACGCCCTCGCAGCCGCCGTCGATCGGCATGAGCCGACCGGCATGGATGCGGACGTCGACCCTTTCGCGGGGAGAGCGCGGCTCGATGTCCAGGAACCGGCGGCACATCTCGACGAGTCGCTCGCGGACCCAGGCCTGCTCGCGATCGTCACAGCCGAAGGGCAGCAGCACCACCTCCTCGGGCTTGCCGAAGCGGGCGATCAGGCCCTTGAGCGCCCCGTAGGCCGCCATCAGGCCGTCCGAGCCGGCACCGTAGGCCAGGCAGATCGCGTGCATGCCGCGGGTGCGGGGCCACAGGTCGTACTGGAAGACCCAGTCCGGCAGCAGCAATGCATCGCACGGGGAATACTCGATGTCGCCGGGCTCCGAGCCGCCGCCGTCGTGCGAGGGGGCGCCGCCGCAGCCGGTGAAACGGTGCAGGCACGCCAGGTCGGCCGGGCCGTAGAGCATCGCCACCTGCGAGCCCTCGCGGGCCAGCGCCTTGGCGAACTGCTCGGCGGCGGGACCGGCTAGCGGCCCCATATGGCCGGACAGGACGGCCACGACCCGGGCGCGGGTCAGCACCCGCTGGAGGGCGGCCATCTCCGGTGAGGCGGCGGGGCTGGCGGCGGCCTCGTCGCGGGGCGCCTGCGGTTCGGCCGACATGTCGGCGTCGGCCGGCGCACCGGGTGCGTCGGCGTGGCCGTGCTCGCCGCCCTGGACCTCGGTGGTCGGGTGGACGGTTGAAGGTCGATTGTCGGCGGCTTGCGCATCGGGCTCGAGCTGTCGCGTGTCCACCTGGCCCCGGCCGGTGCTGCTGCGGCCTTTGCCGTCGCCGGCGGGGCTGTTCCATCGCAGGTGGGAGTTATCCCGGCCGCGCAGACTGCCTGCGCCGGCGCCCGCGATGAACAGGTGCGCGATCTTCTCGATGCCGCCAGGGCGGCTATCGGGCATCTAGCAGACCTCTACAACGCTGTTGAGTTCGCCATACGGGTTCGTTTCGACGACCTGGTTGGCGGGATCGTGCTGCCACCGGCCATCGACGACCAGTCGGTAGTTATATCGACCGGGAGCCAGGGAAACGGACAGTTCAAAATCACCGTCGAGGTGCCCGGGGCGCATCACGTGCTTTTCGGGGGACCACTTGTTGAAATCGCCGGCGACGGCGACCTGCCTGGCACCGGGGGCGTGGGTGATAAAGCAGACCCCTTCGGGCGTCTGGCGGGCGCCGTAGACCTGCTCGATCCGCTCGTGGATCTGCTCGTGGGTCGCTTCGGGGGCCTGCCGGGTTGCTGCCGGCCGGGCGCCGTTGCCGTTGCCCTTGCCGTTGTCGCCGTCGTGGCCGATCAGGACCTTGCTGGAGGCGAGCAGGCGATTGGCGTTGCGGGCCAGTTCGTCGGCATGCTGGAGCAGGGAGTGCGGGACGCTCGCGGGCTCGTCGAGGCTGAGGATCTCGCGGGCGAGCTTGGCAAAGTCCTTGCTTCCCATGCTGTTGGGTTCGTATTCGCTGACGGGCTGGCCGAGGCTGGACGCCTCGCGCAGCTTCGTATTGAAGTTGATGAAGGTCTTGAGCATCAGCGAGCCGAAGTGGCGGCGGAGTTCGGCGAGGGCCTCGCGGGCATACTTGGTCCGCACGTCGTACATGTTCGAGAGGATGCGGATCTTCAGGTCCTTGCCGGTCTGCTTGCGCAGGTGCTCGATCGTCTCGATCTGCTTGGACAGGCCCTGCATCGCGAAATAGCCCGTATCGACGGGGATGATCACCTCGTCGGCGGCCTGCAGGGCGTTGAACGTGAGCAGCCCGATGTGCGGCGGGCAGTCGATCACGCAGAAGGCGTACTGGTCGGCGGCGCGCTGCAGCGCCGCGGTCAGCCGGCCATCGCGGTCCGGGGCCTCGGCCGTCTTGGGCTCGAATGCCGCCAGATCCAGCCGGCTGGGGGCCAGTTCCAGCCGCGAGCAGATCTCCCAGGTGACCTCGGAGATCTGGGCGGCCCTGCCGGTCTCATCGGGGATGAGGACCTCGGCCATGGACACCTCGATCTGGTCCTCCGGCACGGCCAGACCGACCGCGCAGTGAGACTGGGGATCGAGGTCCACCAGCAGGGTTCGGTGCCCGGCGCGAGCCAGGCAAGCGGAAAGATTGATCGCCACGGTCGTCTTGCCGACGCCGCCCTTCTGATTTGCCACCGCTATAACGCGCATCCTTGTACCCTCGGCGCCCCCGACCGAAACACGGTCCAGTTGCTTCGTAACGCCGATCAGCCTTCCGTGGCCGAATCGGGTGGCGATTGACTCCGGCGCGACCATCGCCGGGCTCATGCCCTGTCCATCGCTATCGGATGGTATCGCTGATAAACTTTAGGCTCTTATCGGACGAGATGCAGTTTATCAGCATTAGGAACGCTATTTTCAACGGTTTCTGAAAATAGTAACCTGTGCCGATGAACAGCGGTCGACCGCCACGCCAGATACTATCGCCGGATCGGCGCCAAAAACAAGTTGTCGTGGCCGGGAATGATCTGATCCGCCACATCCAGTATGTCGGTCAGCGACTCGCGGGCCTTTTCGAGGTCGTAGCTCTGCTCGTAGGGCTGGCCGCGTTCGAGGTGTTCGCGGGTCAGCACGGCGTCGCCCGCTATCAATGCTGTGGTCAACGGGGCAGCCAGCAGCAGCCCTGCCGAGCCGGGGGAGGCCCCTGCGGCCGGAAACAGGTGGATGTGCGGGGTCAGTTTGTCGGGGGCGGGCTTGCAGCGGCGGAGCAGTTCGGCCTCGTCGGCGATCATCGGGTCGACGGGCTGGCTGCGTTTCTTGAGCTCGACGACCATCTGCGTCAGATGGTGGCCCATCGCCTCGAGTTCGGCCTGGGGGACCAGCCAGTCGGCGTGATCGAACAGGGCGAGGCCCCCGCGGTGGACCGGCCGCCAGGTGGTCAAAAAGACCGCCTGGACCTGGGCGGGCTTGAGCCCTGTCCGCTCCAGGAGCCGTTGGGCGAGGGCCTCGCCAGGCAGCGACGGATCGACCAGGACCGTGGTCTGGCCGTCGCGCACGAGGGTGGTCGTGGCGTGGGCGGCGCGGACGGGCTCCTGTTCGCCCCAGAGGGGGTTGTGGCTGAGCGTGCCGATGCTGACGACGTCGAATGTCACGGCCATGTCGGGGTTTCCTTTCGGGCTTTTGCAGCTTCGGAGTATTGTCCCGGCGTGTCGGGCGAGGGTCAAACGGGGGAGTGGGGGATGACAAGGTGACAGGGTGGCAGGGTGGCAAGGTGAGGGGCGCGGTATGACAACGTGACAACGTGACAACGTGACGCGGTGACAGGGTGAAACGGCGACGGGGGGGCAGGGGGGCAAACGCCTCCGAACGATAAATGGAGATCCTCGCTTACGCTTCGGGCTCGTTTGGGCTCAACTCAAGAATGACGGCATTGGACGGTGCTCACCAAAGAGAGGGCCCTGTTTTCGTTGTTGTTATCCGCGTTTCATCCGTGGCTGATATCGCCGTTGTCGTTGCTGTTGCTGTTGCCGTTGTTGTTGTATCTAATCTGTGTAATCTGCGAAATCTGCGGATCACTCGTTGTTGTTAATCTGAGACAATCCGGGAAATCTGCGGAAGGCCGTTTTTCAAGCGTTCTGCGCCGTGTCAGGCACCGGCAGGCACAGCCGTTCGATGGAGACCGCCAGGCCGGTCTCGGTGTCGGCCGTGATGATCGCCCCGCAGAGCTTCACGTCGCCCGTCGCCACGTCGAACTCGGTCGGCACGGTCGTGGTCATCGCCCGCAGCACCCGCTGCACGTCCCGCCCCAGGATCGACTCATACGGGCCGGTCATCCCCAGGTCGGTGATGTAGGCGGTGCCCTTGGGCAAGATCCGCTCGTCGGCCGTGGCGATGTGTGTGTGCGTGCCGAACACCCCGGTGACCCGGCCGTCGAGGTACCAGCCCATCGCGACCTTCTCGCTGGTCGCCTCGGCGTGCATGTCGACCAGCACGAGCCGCACGTCGGGCGGCAGGTGCTCGATCACCCGGCGGGCGGCGTGGAAGGGGCACTCGCCCATCGTCTTCATGTACAGCCGCCCCAGCAGCGAGATCACCGCGATCGGCGGCCCGCCGGCCGGCGGGCGGTAAATGGCGTACTCCCTGCCGATCGCCTCGGGCGGCAGGTTGGCCGGCCGGCAGATCTGCTCGCTCCGCTCGAGCACGGGCAGCAGCTCGCGGCGGCGGTAGACGTGGTCGCCCATGGTGATCAGGTGGGCCCCGTAGCGGATGATCTTGTCGTACAGCTGCGGGTTGAGCCCCGAGCCGCTGGCGGTGTTCTCGGCGTTGACGATGATGTAGTGGACGTTGTGCTCGGCGGGCAGCTTCGGAAGCCAATGCGCCAGGGCCTCGCGCCCCGGCCGCCCCACGACATCTCCCACACACGCGATCTTGACCAGCATCGGAAAACCTTTCCCGGCGACCGTCTTCCGGCCGCAATTCGTTCGTCCCGGGCCGCCTTGCGCGCCCGCGACGATCCCCTCTATGTACAAAGTGCCGCACGCCTGCCGGACGTTTCAGTTATGGGACGTCCGGCAGGCGTGGCTACCGCTCATCCACGATCAGTGGATGTTTTTCTCACTACCGGGCGTACTCGACCGCCCGGACCTCCCGCAGCACGGTGATCTTCACCTCGCCGGGGTAGGTCATCTCCTGCTCGACCTTCTTGGCAATGTCGCGGGCCAGCTTGACCGAGCACTTGTCGTCCAGTCGGTTGGCGTCGACGATCACGCGGACCTCGCGGCCGGCCTGGATCGCGTAGGCCTTGCGGACGCCGGTGAAACCGACCGCCAGGTCCTCGAGCTGCTCGAGGCGGCGGGTGTAACGCTCCAGCGACTCGCGCCGCCCGCCCGGGCGGCTGGCGCTGATCGCGTCGGCCGCGGCGACCAGCGGTGTGTACGGGCTGCTGGCGATCACGCCCCCGTGGTGGCCGACGATCGACTCGATCACCTCGTCGGGCTCATTGAACCGCTTGCACATTTCGGCGCCGATCTGCGGGTGCGAGCCCTCGACCTCGTGGTCGATCGCTTTGCCGATGTCGTGCAGCAGGCCACAGCGGCGTGCCAGCGTGCCATCCAGGCCCAGCTCATCCGCCATGATCTGGCAGAGATAGGCGACCTCGATCGAATGCTGCAGGACGTTTTGGCCGTAACTGGTGCGGAAGTGGAGACGACCCAGCATCTCCATCTCCTTGCGGTGCAGATTGTGGACGTTGGCCTCCAGGGCAGCCTTTTTGCCCAGATCGAGGATCTGCCGGTCGACCTCGCGCTGGGTCTCGGCGACGATCTCCTCGATGCGGGCGGGGTGGATCCGGCCATCCTGGATCAGCCGCTCCATCGACATGCGGGCGACCTCCCGGCGGACCGGGTCGAAGCCGGATACGACGATTACGCCCGGCGTGTCGTCGACGATCACGTCGACGCCAGTGGCCTTTTCGAAGGCGCGGATGTTGCGGCCCTCGCGGCCGATCACGCGGCCCTTCATGTCATCCGAGGGGATCTCGACGGTGCTGACGGTCCCCGCGCAGGTCTGCTCGGCGGCGTAGCGCTGGATGGCGGCGATGATGATGTTGCGGGCCTTGTCCTCGGCGACCTCCTTGGCCTGGGCGAGGTGCCGGCTGATGACCTCGGCGGTCTCCTGCTCCATCTCGCGATCCAGCCGCTTGAGCAGCAGTTCGCGGGCCTCGTCGATGCTCATGCTGGTGATCCGCAGGAGCGTGTCGCGCTGCTCCTGGAGCACCTGGTCGAGCTGGGCGTGCTTGGCCTCAAGGGTCCGCTCGCTCTTTTCGAGGTCCTTGGCCTTGACCTTCAGGTCCCGTTCCTTGCCGGTGACCTCCTCAACCTTCCGATCGACGACGTCCTCTCGCTTGGTGAGCCTGCGTTCAAGTTCCTTCAGTTCGTTTCGGGTGGTGGCGCTTTCCTTTTCGAATTCCTCGCGCCGGCGTAGATATTCCTCCTTGGCTTCGACTCTGGATTGTTGAACGGTCTGTTCTGCCCGCTGTCTGGCCTCGCCGAGGATCCGTTCGGCTTCCCGCTGTGTCGCGAGCCGGTTGTTCTTTACCAGGATCAGGTACGCAATCGCGCATACCCCGATCCCGAGGAACAGGCCCAGCAATCCAACCAGCAGTCCTTCGAACGGCTCCATCGCCGCGACCGAGGCGGCTAATGCCTGCGGTCCCATATCCATACCTTCTTTCTCGCAACGCGTTTCGCGGCCTGACTACATCAAAATAGGGTTCAGTGCGGCGTGTCCAAGCGAGAACGCGTTCGCAGGCGGCAGGTACAATGCAAATAGCGCAAGGAGTTACCGTTTCGGGCGTGACCCGGCAACCGGTCGTAAGGCCGGCACGGCCTGAGCGTGTCGCGAGACTACGAAATCCAGCCGATGTCGACACAGCAAGACGACCCCACGCACCGGCCGGCGGCCGGGGCGGGCGGTCGATATCGTAAATCCGTGCTTGCTGGTCCGTCTACCATCTACAGGTACCCTCGTACGGCTTGAGACGCACTATTGATGGCGTTACGATGTTTCATAGCCGGCCAACACACGCGCAGCCGGATTGCAGAGTCATGCAAGGCTCAATGTTGTCGAGCAATGTCGCAAACAGCCAGGATTCCAAACGTCTCCGTGGTCAAAAAAGTAAGCGCTACCTCAATTTCTATCCGGCCTGAGCCCCGATGGGCCTTTGCCGGCGAGATTGGACTGCATTTCCCGCATGAACGCGGACGCGTCACTCGTGACACGAGCGTCACCCAGTCTTCGTACTTACTATATCGATAACTTATAGAAGCCGTCAAGACGTGCGGCGAGTCTGTTGGTTGCGAAAGTCCGTTTCCGGCAACCACTTATTGACCGGTTGCCCTTAGGGCTTAGAAATCAAGGGGTACCGTCGGCGGGACAGTGCCTAGAATTGAAGTCCGCACCGCCCGCCTCGGGCGAGCGTAGCAGGATTGTGTGCCGTTTCAGTGCCAGGGAGATCGCCTATGCCGTGGGTCAGGAGCAGTCCGAGTGTCGATACGGGGTCGTTGCGGTGCCGCAGGCAGGCGCGCCGAGTCGCGCCGCAGGTGCTGGCTGCCATTATTTTGGCCGCCGCGGCCGCGATGGCGTTCGCCCCAACGGCGATCGCGCAGCTGAAGCCCCCCGAGGTGATTGAAAGCCTGACCGCAACGGCCACTCCGTCGAGCGTCGCCCCAGGGCAAAGCTTCACTGTCATAGTCGATCTGGCTATCAGGCCCGAGGTGCACATCCAGGCCGCTGAGCCGCTGGACCCGAATCTCCATGCGACAAAGCTGGTTGCCGGGCCGGTCGAGGGCATAGCCTGGGGCCAGCCCAAATATCCCGAACCCGAGCGCCATGCCTATCCGGGGCTCGGAGACGTCCTGGAGTACGCCGGGAAGGTGCGTATCACTCTGCCCGGCAAGGTGGCGCCTGACGCCAGGCCGGGCGCCCGGCAGGTTGCGCTGACGCTGCAATATCAGGGGTGCAATGACAGAGGCATGTGCTTCGCCCCGACGAGTAGACGACTGGATGCGACGTTGAAGATCGTTCCCGGTGATGCGGCCGCGGCGGCCGAAGATGCCTCCGGCGACATATCGGCCGCAGCCCCTGAAGCGTCCAGCGGCGTGCCGGCCCCGCCCGTCGCGGGCGTTCGCGAAGGCGAGCCGGAGCAGGCAAAGGCTACGGCGGCCGAAGATGCCGAGCTGCCGGTGAGCGCGCACCTGCCCTGGCAGCCGTTCAGCAGCGAGCGGCTGGCCGAATTGACCGCCTCGGGCAAGACCGTTTTGATCGATTTCACGGCCGATTGGTGCCCCAACTGCAAGCTCAACGAGGCGTGGGCCCTGAACACGCGGGAGACCGCCGAACTGGTCCGGCGCAACAACGTCGTGCCGCTGTTGGCCGACTTCACCCGGCAGGACCCGGTGATCCAGGCCTGGCTCGGCAAGTTCAACAGCATCAGCGTACCCCTGACGGTGATCGTCCCCGGCGAAAATCCGTCACAGCCGATTGTCCTGCGTGACACCTACCGCCAGGGCACGCTGCTCGATGCGCTGCGGCAGGCGGGGCCCTCGGTGGACTCGGCGGCCGGCCGCTCGCCCCTGACGCTGGAGACTCCGGTGACGCTGGATGCGATCGCCGGCTCGATCGGGTGGTATCTGCTGGCCGCGTTTATCGGCGGGCTCATCTTGAACTTCATGCCGTGCGTGCTGCCGGTGATCAGCATCAAGGTGCTCAGCCTGGTCAGCCAGGCCGGCGAGAGTCGAAAACGGGTCTTCGGGCTGGGGGTCGTCTTTGCGGCGGGGATGGTGTTCCTGTTCCTGGTGCTGGGCCTGCTGGTGACGGTGGTCGGCCAGACGTGGGGGGCGCTGTTCCAGTCGACGGCGTTCCTGGTGGCGATGCTGGGGATCCTGGTGGCGATGGCGGCCAGCCTGTTCGGGGCGTTCACCCTGACGGTGCCGTCGGCCGTGGGCGACGCCGACGTTGCCATTGAGGGCGAGGGCTACACCGCCTCGTTCGGCAAGGGGATGCTGGCGGTGCTGCTGGGCACGCCCTGCAGCGGGCCGTTTCTGGGGCCGGTGCTGGCCTGGTCGGCGGCCGAATCGGCAACGGGCCGGCCCTACATGGGCCTGCTGGTGTTCCTGATGATGGGATTGGGGATGGCGTTTCCGTTCGTGGTGCTGGCGGCCAAGCCGGGGTGGATGAAGTTCCTGCCGCGGCCCGGGGCATGGATGGAGACGTTCAAGCAGGCGATGGCGTTTCTGTTGCTGCTGACGGCCGTGTACATCCTGTGGCTGCTGCGCGACCAGGTGATGCCGGCCCTGCTGTTCAGCGTGGGGGTGGCGTTTGCGGCATGGCTGTACGGCAAGCTGGTCCAGCCGGGGCGGTCGGCCGGGGCGAACTGGACGGGCCGCGGCGTGGCCGCCGCGGTGGTCGTGCTGGTCGTATGGGGCAGTTTTGTGGCGATCCCGGGGGCGCTGGGGCCGGCGGGCGCGCCCAGTGACGCAGCGGTGGCATCGCCTGCACAGGCGGTGACGCCGGCACCGGAGGTGGTGCCGTCCGGCCAGGCAGTCACGCCGGTGCAAGAGGTGGGGCAGCCGGGGCAACCGGGTTCGGCCGGACAGCAGGCGTTGCCCGTACGGGAGGCGTCGGCGGAATTCTCATCCTGAACCAGACGTTGCCATCGTGGACCAGACGCTGTCATCCTGAACGGAGCGAAGGGGCTCGGCCAAGCGAAGCGCCTCCGCTCGCGTTTTGTGCGTTCCGGTTGAGATACGATCCGAAACGGGTGCTACGGTCCTGCGCCCCCTACGACGCAAATGCCAGGTCGTCCCGGAACTCCCGCGCAAACAGCCCCAGGATCCGCCCCAGTACGTACTGCCCGTAGAACATCGCCCCCAGCAGCAGGCCCCAGAACAGCACGCCGACCGCCATCGCGCCGACGCCCCGGTCGATGCCCTCTCGCACCACCGTCAGGATCGCCTCGCCCGTGTAGTCCAGCATCACCGCAATCGCCACGCCCATCAGCCCCGTGTACACCAGCACGATGCAGTACAGGAAGATGTAGTGGGCCACCGTCGAGGCGATCGACCGTACCAGCCTGAACGGGTTGAGCCCCTGCAGGCCGCCCCCGATCGCCAGGCCGATCAGCGTCATCGGCATAAACAGCGTCAGCACCGCCAGATATCCGTACATCCCCGGCGTGAGCATCGCCTGGAAGTCCTCGATGCGGGCCGGCACGGTGGCCGGCCAGTGCCCGAACATCCACACGCCCAGTGCCGCCAGCGCTGCATAGAACACCACGAAGCCGATGTAACTGATCAGGCTGCCCGTCACCGTCGCCAGGTTCCACACCAGGTCCGGCGGCCGCTCCGCCCCGCTGACCGTGCTGCGGATGCTGTCGATCAGCGCGTAGAAGCCCACCCCGACACAGTAGATCAGCTCGGCCACCAGCACCCCGGCGATCGCCGCGTTCGACCACGGCGGCGGCTGGAACTCACTCCCGCGGACCGGCTCCTGCCGCATTACGTAGATCAGCGCGATCAGCAGCGCCGTCGGGATGATCACCACCCCCACCGCGATGCCCGTGCCCATCAGCATCGATTCGCCCGCCCCGATCGGGTACCCGAATGCCGCCAGCAGCCCGTCGTAAAAGCCCGCCGTCCGCTTGACGTCCCGGCCGCGCCCCCCGACCAGCGTCTGGTGCTTCGGCATCTTCATCTGGTCGATCTTCGAAACCGCGGGGATCGTCTGGCCGCAGTTCGAGCAGAACACGTCCATGTACGGGTCATCGCTCTTGACCTGCCGGCCGCAGTGCGGGCAGACGCGGTAGATCTTGCCGTCGGCCGACTTGATCACCGTCGGTCGGTCCGGCGCATCGGGCTGGTTCTTCTTGCCGCCGAACCAGGCCCGCTTACGCTTGGGGGGGGCGTCCATTTCCATCGGACCGACCCGCTCTTCGGGGATCAGCCCCTCAAGCGCCTGCAGATTGACCGCGTCGGGGTCGTCGCTGGGGACCGACTGGTGCTGCCGGGGCGCTGCGGCGGCTTGCGGCGCCTCGTCGGCGGCTTGGGCGGCCTCGCTGGGCACGGCAAACGGCGACTTGCAGTGGGGACAGCGTGCGGTCCGCCCCGCCCAGTCATCCGGCACTTTCAACGTCCGATCGCAGTTCGGGCATGCTACTTTCATGGCGCTCCAGTCCTGATCTACACACTGTCTATCGGCAACTCTACCAGCTTCGCCAACAGTAGCAACTCCGAATCAGGCCTGGAGATAGTGGAATTGACGCTCGTCGAGCAGGCCCCGCAGCTTCGCAAGGCCCTTGCTCTCGATCTGGCGGACCCGCTCCTTGCTCACCCCCAGCTTCGCGGCGATCTGCGAGAGGCTGTGCGGTGCGGCGCCTTCCGGCAGACCGTAGTGCAGCTGGATCACCTTCCGCTCCCGCTTGCTCAAGCGGCCCAACAGGTTGTGCATCAGGCTCCCGACCAGCTGCCGGTCCACCCGCTCCGACGCCTCCTCCGGCACGCTCGCCGCCGCCAGCGCCTCCTCGCAGCCGGTCACCTGCCGCCGCCGGCTGGCCTGCCACAGCGGTACCAGTCGGCCGTAGTGCTTCATCAGCGCCCACGAACCGTACGTGCTGAACTTGAAGCCCCGTCCGTAGTCGAACTTCTCGATCGCCCGCAGCAGGATCATGTTGCCTTCGCTGGCCATCTCCTCCAGGCTCGGCCCGTACCGCAGATGCCGCCGAGCGATCGAGATCACCAGCCGCAGGTTCGCCTCGATCAGCCGCGCCCGCAGGTCCTCGACCCGCTCCTGCCACGCCTGCGCCTGCTCGAGAAGGTCCGGCTGACCCGTCTTGTGCAACCGCTGCAACAGCCCCGCCAGGCGGAACTTGCAGTAGTTGTACCGGCGGAACGTATCCACCTCCTGCTCCGGTGTCAGCGGGTCCGCTGTGCCCCCCTCCAGCATGTACAGCGGAATCCTCGCGGCATTCGGGTGCAGCCCGTCCAGATCGCCCAGCCCGGCCGCTTCGCTCCGCTCGCCGACCAGGTCGGTTTCCGCCGGCCCCTCGTCCCGCCCCGCCGCCAGGATCCGCTCCTCGGCGTCCGGCAGGTCGAATTCCGGATTGTAAATGTAGTCCACCTTCAGGCCCAGCAGCTGCCTCCGCTGCTGGCTAGCGAGGATCTTGCGGATCGTCCGCTCCGTCCGGCAGTACCGCCGCGCCAGGTCCTCGACGCTGTCGCCGGCCGCATGGCACCGGAAGATTGCCTCGTGCTGGCCGCCCTGGGGCGATTCCTGCGGCGGCCGCGCCCGTCCCGTCTGCGGATCGTGCTTGAGCAGCGTCAGGCGGATCGTCTCGACGCTGCGGCCCGTCTCTTCGGCGATCGTCCGGCAGATCCGGTTGATCGATGTGCAGCCGCTCCCCCGCATCTGCTGGGCCCGTTCGGTCACCTCGTGCCGCTGCTCGTCGCTGAGCTGGGTGAATCGCCGGCCGCGCAGCACCGCCTCCGGCCGCGCTGCCACGAACCGTCGCAGCCCCTGCTCGGGGACCTGCAGCCGCACCTCGCCGTCCGCCCGCGCCACGTGCCAGACGGGCAATCCCTGCGCCCGCCACCGCGAGACGGTCTTGACCGAGACGCTGAGCCGCTCGGCAAGCTCCGGCATCGACCAGGCCGGCCACCGCAGGGCGCCCTGCGGAATCGGGTTGTGCCTGGTGATCTCCCGGCACATCAGCAGCAGGTCATGCTGCAGGGCCGAACCGCGCAGGTCCGCCCGCTCGACCTCGCTGGCCGACGGTCGGTACCCGGTGATCTTCCACTGGACCCAGGAAAAAGGATAGTACTGGTCTGGTTCGAGAAGCGTAAGCAGGTGATCCGCCGCCAGGACCTGCTGATAGCGAAGTCTGGCCGGGGACAGCCGCAGCTGGTGGGCCAGATCGGCAATGCGCGGTAGCCTGTAGGTGCTCATGGCTCGCCCTCGGCTGTTGTGGGAGGCATAAACGCTTGCGCAGCCGCACTCGTTACCGCTGGGGGGCATCCTGTAACCGCCTGCCTCTCCGTATAAATTATCTCGACACAGGCACTTAATGTCAATCACAATGTTTCGCGCCGGCAACACCTTTCTGTAACACTCGATAGATGCGTATGTTACAGTCGGATGCCGCAGGTCCGTACCCGCAGCCACGGCAGACGGATATCCGTCCGCGTGCCGCGCTCCACGGCCGTTACGTTGCCGTGCACTGCATAGCCAGCATTCCCCGCCCGCGGTGCCGATATATCCATGACTTGTGAACCACATCGGGGTCCAAACGCGTTGCGGACTGCGGCGGCCCCGATATGCTTCAGCCGCGCGGCGGCCAGAAGCTGTCCCGGCTACGGGGGGGAGTCCAAGCGATGTCAGACCGTGACAACCGCAGACGCATCCCGTTCATCCGTCGATCGGGCTGGCTCAGGATCCTGCTTGCCGCCGCCGCACTTTTGGCCGCCGGCTGCAGCGCTACCAAGCCGCTCTACGAACTGCCGGTCCGCGGCCAGCCGACCTCCCTGACCACCAGCGGTTCCGTCCTGGCCGTCGATTACCTCGCCGATATGCCCGGCGTCTGGGACTGGGGCGACCTGAAGCGATCTCCCGGCACCTACGACCGGGGGCAGGCCCTCGGGGCGGTCCTGCTCGGGCCGCGCTACCTGGTCACCGAAGTGCCGCCCGACGCCAGTGACCCCCAGCCCGCCGTCGCCGCCATCGACCGCGCCACCGGCCGGATCGTTCGCCGCTGGCCCTTCGCCGCCGGCTGGTACTGCTCAAGATTTTGTAACAGCCCCGACGGCCGGTACGTCGCCGTGCTGCTCGAGCAGAAGGGCCCCGCCGGCGGAGACACGTGTCTGGGGATGATCGGCTTTGCCACCCGCGAGATCGACTGGATCCCCCTGTCCGGTCGGGTCATCGAGACGAGCCCGCAGCCCCTGGCTGTCTCCAGCACGGGGCGGTACGTCGCCCTGCTCGGCCTGGGCCGGCTCGATGCCCTGACGGTCGTGGACCTGACCGCCCGCCGA
>JAWLBS010000016.1:0-34993 GCA_041687575.1 Phycisphaerae bacterium
GCCGGGTACTTCCACGACAACGAGACCGGGCTCAGCCACGTGCGGCACCGGATGTACAGCCCGCGGCATGAGCCCAGCGTTGAACACCTTGACACTCCTGTATATGACGCTTCCCTCCAAGGCCTGCGCATCCAGGATGCTCGCTGGTCCAAGGACAATCGGCTTCGGCATCACGACACACCCTATCAGCATCCCGACGCCACACGCCAACCACACAGGCCTTGCGAGATGCCGCGCCTCGCGTCTGATGGAAGGTTCACCCGATGAAACCTGAGATGTTGCCGTCTCCGCACTGGTACTATGCAAGGGATGGGCTCCTCACTGAACCATGAATATGTCTACTGCTTCCTGCGCGAGTAGCCCAGGCGCGACAGAAGATCCTCGACCTGCTTTCGAACATCCGGATCGCGATCTTCAAGCAGAGGCGCTATGTACCGCGGCGCCTCGACAGGACGCAGCTTCGAAACTGCACTTGCGGCATACGCGCGGTCGACGGGGGACTCCCCCGAAAGGAATCTGAGCGCAATCTGCCAAGCCTCCGGTTCATAAGTTGTTCCGCTAAACTGGGAAAGAACCGTAAGCCCGCGGGCACGAATTCGCCAGTCCTGGCTGGAGAGTAGCTCGTTCGTCTGGGCCCAATCTTGCGCCTCCAGGGCAGCCGGGTTGTCTTCTTTCGCAGCGATCGCCATCGCTCGCTGGCTGGCCGCACGCACTTCGGGAGGCTGAGCGGCGGGAGCGTGCCCGCCGTTCTGCCGTGAACCAGGCAAAAGCCAGACGAGCAGAATCACCATGATCAGAAGAATGGCTCCTGATCCTCCCACTGCAATCGACTTGGACATGGGAATCCTCCATCTGCGCTTAGCGAACACACGTACAGAACCCAGGTTGCGGCCCTGCACATGTGTTCGCAGCAAAACAGAATTCAGCAGTTGCAGTCGCAGGGACCGTTCATTCCGTCGTTTCCACAGTTGATATAGCAGTGTGACCCAGGCTTCGCCTCGTCACAGCAGTCCATGCATTTCAACTTACGGTTCTGCCCCGATGGTTCAGCACACATCGCCACACATGCCGGGGACCCGCTACAACACGGCTTCACGCCTGCTGATACCACCACGGGGCAAGCGAGTCCACCCAGAAACGCCACCGCAAGAACCAACCGTCGCCATCTCATGTCCAGATCCTCCATGCGCGACTCAATAACTGCCGGAACCATACGCAGGTTCACGGGGGCACGCCCGCTTCCTGTGCGACTCAGGTCGTGGCGACCTGGGACTCGCCTGCCGAAGGTGGCATCTGATGCTCTGCCTACCGTAAAAGGTCATCATACGAAACGTTAACGTTCTCGTATGCGTAGGTCATTGATCCAGGGGCAAAGGACTCCCTCGGATCTACGTGTCCGTCGAGAAACAAGATGTTCCATACCCTGTCATGTGCATTGGACTGTTCGCCATCTGCCGCACCCCATGGCAACAGGTCGTCCGAGGCGTTGTCGCGGTCCCAGTCGAGGCCTGCGGCGAAGTGCTTGGCGGAACCGCAATCCGCCGCGAGGATGAATGCCGAAGGCACGGTCACCTTCTGGAAATGGACTGCAATGGGGCTGCCGGGGTCGTTCGTCTCTAACTCGTCGCGCGTTATGCGGCTGCGGGAAAGAAACTCGACGAAACTGGGCAATGCATTGTAAAAATAAGAGCTGAAGTACCGTGGTTCGTACGGACGTCCGGGACAGTGGTACACGTGCAGGGTCGGATAGCCCTGCCACTTCGCCTCCAAGTCCGGATCGGCCTCCAGCAGCCGGGGATCGTCTCTGCCGCCAAGGAAGGGATATAGCGCTTCGGTCCAGCCCGTACTTCGATAGCCCTTGGGGCCAGAGTTGTTCGCCAGCACAAAGTCGGAAACCCAACCAGCCCAAGGCGGGCCCCAACTTCGATTCGATGATGCATACATGGTCATAGCCAGTCCGATCTGCCGCAGATTGCTGGCACAGACTGTCTGCCTGGCAAGCATGCGGCTGCGGCCCAGCAGGGGCAGCGCAATGGATATCAGCAGGGCGATGATGCCCACCACAACCAGGACTTCGATCAGCGTGAACGCCGCACGGCCGCAAAACCTATCCGCGGATGAGCCGGGGAGCCCATGCGTTCTCTTGCGATTACGTGACACCTTTCCACGGGAGCGGGCAGTGCCCAGTCCCCTGGCGGGCGGGGCGACTCCGGGGGCAGAGGCGGAATCAGCTCCTGAGAACTGCTTGAGCGGACCGCAGAGCCCCAGTGAATACTCGTAGAATGGCGGAAGCGAAATACGCGACTTCTCGGGACGCATCATCGATCCTCCTGAGTTGCCAACTGCCTCTGCGCAGGGGAGACACTGGAGATCTGGATGCAGTATATCGCCCCCTGCCCCCCCCCTTGTCAAACGGTCTGCCATAAGAAATGGGGAAAGACGGGGGGCAGGTCTTCACTAGCCATCGAGGCCGGCTTCGCCGGGTGCCGCCGTTCCGCTCCCCCCCCCAACCCTCGGCTTGGACTGTCGATGCTCTACAAGCGTTCAAGCAGCTCGTCCAGCCACCGATCCTCGCCCCCGTGGCGGCCGAACATGCTGTCGATATCCGCGTTGGTGTGGCAGTCGCTGCCGGCCGTGCTGAAAAGGCGGTGCTCCCGGCAGTACTGGCGGTACACGGGGGTCAGGTCTGCGGGTACCCTCGGGTGGGCGCACTCGATGGCGTCGAGCAAGCACTCCTCCCGCAGCCGGTCCATTCGCCCGCGGTCGGCGCCGCCAAAGTAGCCCGCAGGATGCGCGATGGAGATCATGGCCCCGGCCTCGTGCACGATCGGGACGACCTCCGCGACGGGCGGGTAGCCGGGCAGTCCCTGCTGGTTGCCCAGCCGGTCGAGCAGCGGGCCGTACTGCTCACTGCTGGCGATAAAGCCCCTTTCGATAAAATAGTCGCGCTGCACGTCGTTGCCGACGTGGGTGATGCCCTGCCGCGCCAGCGTGCTCACCGGCCGGTACGACAGCAGCAGCCGGCGCCGGTCCTCGTCCGTGTAGGCAAAGCCAAGCGCCTGCATGCCCCGGCACAGCGCCTCGCCATACTCGACCTGCCAGCGGTGGTAGCGGTCCATGAGCCGCCGCAGCGCCTCCGGCCAGACCCGGGGCAGGCCCAGGCAGACCAGGTCGACGGGGCCGATGGACGTGCTGACACTCAGCTCGGCGGCGCGGATGACCCGCACGCCCGAGTGGTCCGCCGCCGCGGCAAAGACCTCCTCCCGCGAGTCGAGGTTGTGATGCTCCGTGATCGCCAGGCACCGCATGCCCAGTTCGGCCGCCCGCTCGAAGTACCGTGCCGGCTCGGCCGTCGCGTCATAACTCCAGTACGTGTGCAGGTGCAGGTCGTAGGAGGCTTGCGGTCTGTGCTGCGCCCAGATCATGCTCGTTGCCCATCACGAAGAGTTTCTCTTTGTCCAGGATCGTCCGGACGAAGTGGTTGTCCGACGCCTTTATAGCGAATTCGTCAGGCCTGTACAACGCCAGGCTGACGGGGCGGCCGAGGCGTTGCTCGGCCACGCGGACGACGCCGGCCAGATCGAAGCGGCCTCATTGCCGCGCCCGCTCGCTTCGGGTGCGTCCTCGACATTGAGGCTCGGCCACTCGCATCGCTTCGCTCGCTCGGGCGGACCGCCTGAAGGCGGGACTCCGAACGCCCGCTAAAGCGGGGACTCCCAACTTGGCGGGCGCAGCCCGCCCTACAGCGGCTGAAGCCGGGACTCCGAGCTTGGCGGGCACAGCCCGCCCTACAGCATTGCGAACGCCGGCTGAAGGCGGGACTCTCATCGCCGCCCCGGTTGCCACCGCCGCCCCGGTTGCCACCGCTGCCCTGTTTCCCCTACTATACTCGCCGACAGGCAGTGCCGCTCTTGTCGTTCGATTCGGGAGGATCTTATGGACCGACGACGTCTCTTGACAATCATGATCCTGATCGGGCTGGTCGCCGGGGCGGTGGTCGGGCAGATGCTGCACAGTCGCTACGGCGGCGACCTGCCCGGCTGGACCGGGCTGCTGACGGTGCTCGGCTCGGACATCTTCATGCGGGCCCTGCGGATGCTGGTGATCCCGCTGATCATCTCCAGCGTGATCGTCGGCGTCACCAGCGTGGGCAACTTTCGCCACCTGGGCAACCTCGGCGGCAAGACCCTGTTCTACTACCTTGCCACCATGCTGGTCGCGGTGGTGATCGGCCTGATCCTGGTCAACATCGTTCAGCCGGGCATCGGCTTTTTCAGCGGGCCCGATGCGGATTTCCAGCGCCAGCAGTACCTCGCCCAGCACGCCCATGAGGTCGAGGGCCGTGCGGCCGCCGCCGAGCGCGGCGAAGCCTCCTTCAGCGGAGCCCTGCTCAACATCGTCGTGCAGATGATCCCGGAAAACCCCATCGCCGCCGCCGCCCGCGGCGAGGCGCTGCCGACGATCGCCTTCAGCCTGCTGTTCGGCATCCTGCTGACGACGATCGGGCCGGCCAACCGCGTGGTCATCCAGTTCTTCGAGGCGGTCATGGCCACGATGATCCGCATGACCGAACTGGTGCTCTGGCTGGCGCCGGTGGGGGTCTTCGCGCTGGTGGCGATGAGTGTGGCGAGAATCGGCTTGGGCACCTTCACCGAGCGGATCGGGATGTACATGTTCACCGTGCTGGCCGGGCTGGGCGTGCACGGATTCATCGTGCTGCCGCTGCTGCTGTGGCTGCTTGCACGGACCAACCCCCTGCGATACTTCATGGCGATGCGGCCGGCCCTGATGATGGCCCTGTCGACCGCCTCGAGCAGCGCGACGCTGCCGGTGACGATCGATGCGGCGCGGGAGGCGGGCGGCTGTTCCAAGCGGGCGACCGGCTTCGTGCTGCCGCTCGGCTCGACGATCAACATGGATGGAACCGCCCTGTACGAGGCTGTAGCGGTGGTCTTTCTGGCCCAAGCCTTCAGCCCGGTGCCGCTGGACTGGGGGCAGATGATCGTGATCGCCCTGACGGCCACGCTGGCGGCTATCGGCGCCGCGGGCATCCCCGAGGCCGGCCTTACGACGATGATCCTGGTGGTCGCGGCCGTGAACCAGTCGGGCATGGCGCAGATCCCGCCGGTGGCGATCGCCCTGGTGCTGGGCGTCGATCGGATCCTGGACATGTGCCGCACCTCGATCAATGTCTGGGGCGACGCGGTCGGCGCCAGGATCATCTCGCAGAGCGAGCCGGACCCGCCGGCGCGGGAAGAGCCCGAGGTCGTCGCGGCCGGCAGCTGGTCCTGATTTTTCTGGAAGGATTGTCGCCCCCGTGACCGTGGCTGTCGCAGGGGGGCCATAGCATCTCATCAGGTTCGATGCGGCGGGCGACGGGGAAGGACCTTGCGGGAGGGGTTGCCCGCCGCACGGACCCGCCAACCGCGGCGTGGCAGCGGAGCCGGACGAGGTGAATCATGAGGCTGTTTGTCGCAGTGGAGCTCGACGATGCCGGGCGGGACCTGCTGGACGCTTACCAGCGGCGGCTGGCCTCGATCGACCGGGCGGTCAAATGGGTCAGCCCCGAGCAGGTCCACCTGACGCTGAAGTTCCTGGGTGAGGTCGAGGACCAGCGGGTGCCCGAGGTGACACAGGCATTGGATGTATTATCGGACCAGGCGGCTTTCGATTTCGAGATCGGCGGAGTCGGCACCTTTGGCTCGCCCCGTTCGCCGCGGATCGTCTGGGCGGGCGTGCACGTGCCCAATGAACCGCTCGAGCGGCTGCAGAAGGAGTGCGAGCAGTGGATGGCGGATATCGGCTTTGCCCCGGAGGGGCGGGTCTTCCGCCCGCACCTGACGCTCGGGCGGGTCAAGGATTTCCGGGCCGGCCGACAGGTTGCCCAGGCGGTCGAGGACCTGCAGGCGCAAGTCGATGACCGCCTTGTGCAACCGGCCGATCAGGTCGTATTGTTCCAGAGCGTCCTGCGGCCGCAGGGAGCCGAGTATGTCGTCGCGCATAAGGTCAAGCTGCGCATGGGGTAAGGAAGTGCGATTTCCGGCGGATTTGCGGTTGCTACGGGCGGAATTCCGGCTATACTAACAAAGCCCGAACCTGCGGCAGCGGAAGCGGTGTGGCGACAGGCGCGGGAAGATCCCGTCTGCGAGTGTCGGGCACGGGTTTCGGGTGTCGAATCGCACGGACAATGCCGGGTGCGGCGGGGCGAAGGAAGATAAAGTAACCAAATCGTAACGCAAACAGTTGCGCAAGCAGGATTTCTGGAGAGCACTGCAATGGCCAAAGAAACGGATGGCAACAAGGATCAGGCCCTCTCGCGGGCGCTGCAGCAGATCGAGAAGGCCTTCGGCAAGGGCTCGATCATGCACATGGACGGGAACCAGGCCGCCAATGTCGACGGCTTGCCGACCGGCTCGTTTTCGCTGGATCTGGCGCTGGGTGGCCGGGGCCTGCCGCGGGGCCGCATTGTCGAGCTGTTCGGGCCGGAGAGTTCCGGCAAGACGACGCTGGCGCTGCACGTGATCGGCGAGGCGCAGAAGCTCGGCGGCACGGCCGCGTTCATCGATGCCGAGCACGCCCTGGATCCGTCCTGGGCCAAGCGGCTGGGCGTCAACCTTGAGGCGCTGCTGGTCAGCCAGCCGGACACCGGTGAGCAGGCGCTGGAGATCTGCGAGATGCTGGTCCGGTCCAACGCGGTCGATGTGATCGTGATCGACTCGGTCGCGGCGCTGATCCCCCGGGCGGAGATCGAGGGTGAGATGGGCGATTCGCACGTCGGCCTGCAGGCCCGGCTGATGAGTCAGGCCCTGCGGAAGCTGGCCGGGGCGACCAGCAAGAGCCGTACGATCGTCATTTTCATCAACCAGATCCGCGAGAAGATCGGCGTGATGTTCGGCAGTCCCGAGACGACGCCGGGCGGGCGGGCCCTGAAGTTCTACAGCACCGTCCGGATCGACGTGCGGCGGATCACGAGCCTCAAGGACCGCGACCAGGTGATCGGCAACCACGTGCGGGCCAAGGTCGTCAAGAACAAGATCGCCCCGCCGTTTCGGCAGGGGGAGTTCGACATCCTGTTCGACTCGGGCATCAGCACCGAGGGCGACCTGATCGACCTGGCGGTCAACAACAACGTGATCGACAAGGCCGGGGCGTGGTTCAGTTACGGCGACACCCGCCTTGGCCAGGGGCGCGAGGGCGCCCGGATGTTCCTGCGCGACAATCCGGACGTCGTCGAGCAGATAAAACAGGCGGTGCTCCGCAAGATGGGCTTCGCCTGGCTGATGGGTGAGGACGAGGTCCCGGCTGAGCAGGCCGAGACCGATGCCGATGCCGAGCCCGGCGCCGAGGAGGCCGCAGTCGCCGCCGGCAGCTCCGACGGCAAGGCCTCGACCGGTCGCGGCCGGGGGCGCAAGGGCAGGTGATTGCGAGGTGGCCGACAGGCAATGTCGCCTCCATGCCTTGCATGCCCCTTGTTTTGTAAGGTCAGACTGAAAGGTAAGATACGCTGCCCATGAATCTCCATTCATGGGCAGCCTTTTTATTGGCTGCAGGTGGATTCCGGCAGCGCGGCGGGACGCAAGTGGTGTGCCCCGGTGCCTGTCCGGCAGGGTCGACCGTACCTTGACAGCCTGTCGGGGCGGCGGCACAATGGACTTCGGCGGCTGTCAGGGAAGTAACTGGCCGGCTTATTGGACCTTATGGCGCCGAGTGGTTCGATTCGTGCCGCCTCTACGGTGCGGTTGGCGATCCGGTGGCGGCGGCTGGTCCGAGGACGCTGGCTGTCCCGGTAGCGTCAGCGCATACCGACATTGCAATGAGGAGAGGACGATATGTCCCCAAGCGTTTCCCGTTGGCAGGTGAAGGTGGCCGGACCGGCCGTGCTTGCGTGTCTGCTGGTGCTATGCAGCACAGGCTGCACTGGCGATGAGGCAGTGCTCGGTGCCGGCGGCTCGGACCCGGCCGCACAGTCGCCCCCTCCGACGATTTCCACGCTCTCGCCGATCAGCGACATTACGATCATGGCGGGCCAGCCGGTCTTTATCAGCTGGGTCGATACCGATGGCGCGGGCAATGCCGAAGTCACCGTCTTTTACGATACTGACATGAACGCGGGCAACGGTTTTTCGGCCCTTGCGGTGATTGACGAGAGTTTGCCGGCCGCTCCTGATCAGTATACCTGGAACACTGCCCAGGTCCCGGCGGGCACGTACTACGTCGGCGCCCAGATCACCGACGGCGTGGCGACGGCCACCTCGTACGCGCCGGGGCAGGTGACAATCTCGACGACGCTGGTGCCGGGGCAGCATTCGCTGGACCAGATCGGCACGGAGTTCCCGGGATGTATTTTCGAGGGGTTCAGCTTCGCCGGCAATCTGGGCAATCTCATGGCGGGCAACTTCGACATCAGCGGCCCGGATGCGGTCCCGGACGGGATCAGCGACTTCATCCTGGTGGCCCCGACGGCGGACGCTTACTACATTCAGGAGCCGAATGTCGGCGAGGCGTATCTGATCTTCGGAGGCGCCCCCAACAGGAACCGCGGATGGCGCGAAGGCGTGCGGTTCAACGTCAACAGCGTGGGCACGCACCCCGCACTGATCGGGGCCATCTTTACCGGTCCCGCGTATCAGACATCGAGCCGGGGCATCGGGTCGGTGCTGCCCGTGCAGGATGTGGACGGGGATGGCGCGGCGGAACTGATGTTCGGCATCCCGGAGCTCGTCGGTGGCCTGTGGGAAGACCAGGACTACGACATACAGGATGACGGCCGGCCTTTCCTTTACGCCCCGTTCGCGTTCCCCCGCGGCAGTACCGAGATTCCGGGCGATGACTTCCACTGGTTTTACGGCGTGATCAGGCAGACAGGGTACGTCGCCATCTGCGGCAGCACGACGCAGTTCTGGAACACAGCGACGCAGCTGGGGGCCGTGATCCCGATCGACGAGATCGGGCAGCGTACGCTGGAACGTGAGCCGCACCCGCGGGTCATTTTTCCGCAGACGGAGCCCGGCACCCCCGGCATTCATGGGATGCGATGGTATCCATTTACAAGAGAGGCCTACCAGTTCGACCTGCTTAACAACACCCGGCTGTACGGGTCGGGCCTGGGCCAGACGGATGTCGATGGCGACGGCGTGGCTGAGTGGCTGGTGGCGGCGCCGATGACCGAGGGCGTCGGCAGCATTGAGTTCATCTGGCCGAACCGGACGGGCATCTGGAACGCACCGCCGCCGCCTGGGGCTGCCTGCCATTCATACCCCTATCCTGACAGTGGGAACGCGAGTCGGCGGGGCAGTCCGCTCGGCTGGCCGACCAACGTGTTCGACAACGTCTTCGGCGATCCGGTCGCGGCCGCCAACGGTCAACTGGGCAATCCGGTGGGAGTCGGCGATTTCAACGATGACATGCTGGGCGACTTCGCCTGCTCGACGCCGCTGGCCAATCCGACGGGGCTGATTCCCAACGCCGGTACCGCCTACCTGATCTTCGGGCGGGCGCCCTTCGGCGATTTCTCGGTCCGCGAGATCAAGAACCCCGTTGCCCGCGACGCCCAGCCCGGCATCCTGATCGCCGGCACGGCCGCCGGCGACCGCGTTGGGGAATCGATGACCTCGCTGGGCAATCCGAACCTGGCGTGGGCGGGCAATCCTCGCAACCGCGACTTTAACATGGATGGTCTGGGTGACTGGGTCATCGGGGCGCCCGGCCGCGATGCGCCCGGCCGCACGGATGCCGGCGCCGTGGGTATCGTCTACGGCAACAGCCGGCTGGACGGGGCCTTCACCTGGGAGCACATCGGCACGGACGAGATTCCAGGCCTTGTGATCACAGGCGCCAACCAGGGCGACGCCTTCGGCACGTACGTCGCCAATGGCGGTGACATCAACGGCGACGGGGCAGATGACCTGCTCGTGGCGGCACCGGGCGCCGAGAACCCGATCACTGGTGAGCAGGACACCGGGGCCATCTATATCATCTATGGGCCGCCCGTCGGTTCGGCAGCGTACCCGAATCTCACCGGGACGGTCAGTGTCGCCGACCTGATCGCGCGGGACGACATCAAGGTTGAAGTCTATTACGGCCCGAGAGCAGGCGCGCGAATCGGCCCGATTGCTGCCGCCGGCGATATCGACGCGGACGGCTTCGGCGATTGGCTGGTAGCCGATCCGACCGCCGCCCCGCTGGGCCGGACGGGAGCCGGCATGGTCTACGTGGTGTTCGGCAGCGACTTCTAGAAAATGAGCTGGCGGGACGCCGCGGCGTCCCGGTGCCTGCTGGAGGATAAGACAATGATGCAGTTCAAGATCATCCGCAACCGCTGGATCGTCCTGGCCGGCGCCCTCGTGGGGGCGGCCGCCATGCAGGGCGCCGCATGCGGCCCGGGCGCGGTTCTGCCGGGTGGTACCCTGGCCAACCACACGCCGACGATCCGGTTCATTCAGCCTGCCTCGGCGCTCAACGTCGAAGCCGGGGCGATGATCGAGCTGGTCTGGAATGACGAGGACCCGGACGATAACGCCACGATCACGCTGTTCTACGACCTCGATGGGGTGGCGGGAACGGGCGATGAGATCACCCTGGCGGTGCTCAAGGAAGACCCGGACGGACCGGACGACAGGTTCGTGTGGGACACCACCGGGATGCCCAAGGGGATTTACCGGGTAGGCGCGACGATCGACGACGGCGTGAACGATCCCGTGACGGTCTACCTGCCGTACGAGGTGGCCATCCGGACGCCGCAGCAGCCCAAGCCAGTGGTGCCGACATTCAAGATGCTCCTGCCGGCGGCGAACAACACCTATCAGCCCGGCCAGAGCGTGATGCTCCGCTGGACGGACGAGGATGTGCAGCATTCGGCGAGTATCCACCTGTACTACGACCCGGACAGGATCCCGACCAACGGCAACGAAGGCCTGATCGCCATCATGCCTGAGGACATCGACGGGGCCGGGGACGATTTCGGCTGGACGATCCCGGAGGACATGCCGAACGGCACGTACAACATCCTGGGTCGGATGACCAACGGCGTGGACGAGGACATCTATTCGTACGCCCCGGCGGTGCTGATGATCGGGGGGCTGACGCCAAACGACGCGATCCGCGACCTGAGCCGGGCCTACAACGATTTCGATGCCACCATCTTCGAGGGGTACCAGAACAACCACCGGCTGGGCGAGGTCATGAACGGCGGGGCCGACATGGACGGCGACGGGTTCGACGACTTCATCCTGGTTTCGCCGAAGGGACGCTCGTCGCTGGTGAACAGCAACGTGGGCGAGGCGTACCTGATCTACTCGCGCGGGGCGAACCGCTGGCCGGCGTATGAGACCATTTCGATGGCGGACGTGGGCGGCTACGGGACG
The DNA here is from genome assembly GCA_041687575.1 of Phycisphaerae bacterium. Taxonomy (GTDB): domain Bacteria; phylum Planctomycetota; class Phycisphaerae; order UBA1845; family JANYLN01; genus JANYLN01. The sequence continues at coordinate 11,364 of JAWLBS010000016.1, forward strand.
ACGCGCGGGGCGGTTTTCGTCGGCCCGCGCTACACGAGCAGCACCAGCGGAATCCAGGAGGTGCAATTCGTCGAGGACCAGGACGGGGACGTGATCCCCGAGATCGTTTTCGGCATCCCGTATGTCGACGGCGTGGTCAAGGAGGAGCAGGACTACGACCCGATTGACGACGACGAGATTCACAGCGACGAGGACGATCCCTATCGGCCGACCGGGTTCTACCAGGTGCCGAACTTCACCTTTCCGCTGGACGGCTGGCAGCCGTGGTCAAGCTCCGAACCCAGCAGCGACAACAACCCCCCCGGCATGTTGCGCAGCGGCATGGTGGTGATGGTCGGCAGCAACTCGAACCTCGAGAACATCATCGCTCTGCTTGATGAGACGGGGCAGCAGACGGTCCTCGCCCACACGCGGGTCGAGCGGACCAACGGCGTGCGTCTCTACCCGCTGCCCGGTAATGACAACACGCTGTGGGGCACGTCGATCGCGACGGCGGACCTCGACGGCGACTTCCTGACGGACCTGCACATCACGCGGCCAAACGCGGACGGCAGCCGGTCGGGGTTCGGCCTCACGCCCGGCACGGTGGGCAGCCTGCGGACGATCCCGCTGCGGACCATGGTCAACTGGACCTCCGAGCTCAGCGAGATGACCGCCGACAATGGCGCCCTGGTGTGGGCCTTTGATACGGAGCCGGAGACCTGGTCGTGGCCCTTTGCGGATAGCATACAACTCGACGGCGAGTGGGACGACCGCATCCCCTCCTACCCGATGTTGTGGTACGAGACCCCTGGCGACGCCGCCAACGCGTCGGCCGGTCACCTGGGCCAGGCGGCGGGGCTGGGCTTCTTCGATACGGACGGCTTCGAGGATCTGGCGACGTCGGCTCCCGAGGCGTCGCTTGATGGGCAGGCGATGTGCGGGGCGGTCTACATCATCTTCGGCGAGCCCGGCTTCAGCGGCACGGACGTCAGCCAGTTCCGCACGCTGGAGGCGCTCGGCTATGAGATCTCGGGCACCCAGCAGGGGGCCCGTTTCGGGTACAAGCTGGCCGGGCCGGGCGACCTCAACGGCGACGGCCTGGACGACATGCTCGCCAGTGCCCCCTGGGCCGACTTCCCCGATGGCAGCCGTGCCGGCTGCGGCGCCGTGGCGATCGTCTACGGCCGGCAGAAGTATGGCCGGGCGAAATTCACCGACATCGGCCGGACGGTGCCGGGGGCGGTGCTGTACGGGGCCAGCGCCGGCGACAACGCGGGCCTGTACATTGCGGGCGTCGGCGACGTGGACAAGGACGGGATCCCGGACTTTTTGATCGCGGCCCCGGGTTTCGATTCGATCAACGGTGACGATGCCGGGGCGGTCTACCTGATCTACGGCGGGCCGCACCTGATTGGCGACCTGGACCTGGCGCTGGTCGGCACGCCGGAACTGCCGGGCAAGGTATACCACGGTCCGGAGGCCGGCGCGATGGTGGGGCCGGTCGCCAAGGCCGGCGACGTGGACGGCGACGGCCGGGCCGATTTCCTGATCGCGTATCCCGGCGCGACGGCCCGTGGGCGTGTCAATGCCGGCCGCGTCTGGCTGATCTACGGCAGTGCGCGGGCTTACCGCTAGGCCGGAATGAGTGCGAGTGAGAGCGAGCTGGCCGGAACCACCGGCGGGCCGCACAGGGGCAGGACTTAGTTGGAAGGACAGGTCATGCAAGCATACATGGGGCTGAGGGCGCTGACGCGGACGTCCGTCGCCGGCGCGGCGCTGCTGGGGATCGTGGTCTTGGCGCTGGGCGGTTGTCCTGCGGCCACTCCCCAGGACGGCGTTGTCGGGGGGGAGGTCTCCAACCAGGCACCGACCTTCGTTTTTCTGCAGCCGACTGAGAATGTCACTGCATATGCCGGTCAGACGGTCACGCTGACCTGGTACGATGATGATCCGGACGACAACGCCACGATCAAGCTGTATTACGACGTGGACCGGCTGGCTGGCACCGGCGACGAGGTGCTGCTGACCACGACGATGGAAGACCCGGACGGCGCCGGTGGCGATTCGTACGTGTGGGACCTGACCGGCGTCGAGCCGGGGACCTACAACGTGCTGGCGGTCGTCGATGACGGCACGAACCCGCCCATCACCGTCTATCTGCCCGCGACGATCACGGTGGAGTCGTCGGTCCCGCGGATTACGGTGGTCGAGCCGTCCTACAACCTCAACGTGCTGCCCGCGCAGAACGTCGTGATCAAGTGGACGGATTACGCCCCGCTGTCCAATGCGGATGTCCGCCTGTTCTACGACGACGACAACTCCATCGCCAACGGCTTTCTCGGCACGATCGCCACGCTGAAGGAGGACCCGGACGGCGAAGGCGACAGTTACGTCTGGAACGTGCCGGCAATCCCGGCCGGGGCCTATTACATCGGGGCGACCATCGAGGATGGCATCCACCCGGCGGTTACTGCCTACGGGGCGGGCGTGGTGAACATCTCGGGCCTTGGGTTGACCTTCCGCAGCCCGACGGTGGACACGCACTACCCGACCACGAGCAGCGTGCGGATCTGGTGGGATGACACGGCGCCGGCGAGCAACGCGGACGTGACGATCTTCTACGACACGAATACCAACTACAACGACGGCGTGACGCCGATCACCACGGTCAAAGAAGACCCCGACGGCAACAGCGACCAGTTCGTCTGGCAGCCGCAGGGGCTGGCCGAGGGGATCTACTACATCGGCGGGAAGCTGGACGACGGCGTGAACGAGCCTCTGATCGTGTATGCGCCGGGCCGGCTGCTGGTCGGCGATGTGGGCGGTGCGGATCAGCCCCCGACGATCGCGGTGACCTCGCCGTCGGGCGCGATGCTGGTCTCGGCGGGCGAGGTGCTGATGATCGCCTGGAATGACACGGCCAGCGGCAACGCGTCGATCGAGCTGTTCTACGACGACGACACGGACCCGACGAACGGCACGACACTGATCGTCGCGGGCCTGGATGAGGACCCGGACGGGCCGGGCAGCGACGACTATGCCTGGACGATTCCGGGCGGGCTGTCTGGCGGCACGCAGTACTACATTGGCGCGACGATCGACGACGGCACGCACCCGCCAGTGACGGCGTACTCGTCGGGGACGTTCGAGGTGCTGGACCGGCATTACTACACCACAGCCCTGGAAGATCTGGATCCGGAGCGGCTGGGGCGGACCTTCCGGGGCCGGAGTCCGCATGGACGCCTCGGGGGGGTGCCGGCCCACATACCATGGCAACGCGTGCCACACCCGACAGGCGGTACACGGCTCACGCCGGGTATCAGCATGAATGGTAATGCCTATGACGATTTTGCCCTGACAGCTCCGAAGGGCGATGCGTGGAATAGGGAGCGATGGGGTTGTGGCGAGACGTATCTGATTCTCTCAGATCCTGCCGTTTTGTTCCCTGCTAGGGCTTATGGTCCCATCGATGTATGGGCAACAGCGACAACTGCCTTGCCGGGCGTGATATTCAGCGGTCCAGCTGCGACTGACGCGGCCAGCAGTTCGGGTATCAGAGCCGTTGCTTTGTCGCGGGATGCGGATCGTGATGGGATTCCAGATCTTGTCTTCGGGGTTCCACACGTTGCGAAGATCGTGCAGGAGCAGCAGGATTATGACCCGTGGGACAATTACGAGTACCTCGTCGGTGGCGCCGGCAACTTCGGGGAGGAGGAATTCGTTGTCGATTACAGCGATGGGTTCCGCGTCCCGGGCACCGGTACGGCGCGCAACCCCGAGGGTACCACGACCGATTACACTGGATGGGAAGAAGTTACCGCCGGAATGATGGTCGCTGTTTCGGGGAACATCCCGGCGCTTCAGACGCAGATCGGCTCGCCCATGCCTCAGCAGGTTGTGGTTGCGTTGGACAATGTTGGCCAGCCGGCAGTTGATCCGCACCCGACGGTGGTAAACGGTACGCTGCCCGGCGGGCTGCGCGGACCGAACGGTGTTCGCTTCTACTGCCCCTGGTGGTTCTCGCCCGTTTCGGGTGTCAATGGCGACAGGCCGGCCTACGCGGAACACAAGGGCGGTCCTTTCGTGTCGATCAACAGGGATATACAGACCCAGCAGGACGACAGTTACTTCGCCGAATCTGTGATTGAGGCGGATCTCGACGGCGACGGCTATCCCGACTGGATCGCGACGCAACCGTTTGACCCGGACCTGAGCAACGGAACAGGTCTGAACGAAGGGTGGTTGCACGTGATCTGGAGCGACAAGACGACGCTATGGAATGCCCCATACGGCGATACAACGGCCCCGGGAGCGTGGCAAAACGGCGGCTGGGTCCGGATCGACAATGTTACCATCAATGCAGAAGGAGCCACAAGGACGAACGGGACACCTTCGGCCCCGCCGCCCTATTCGTGGGGGGCGTGGTCGTGGCCGTACGCTTTCACGCAGGGCAATGTTATCATTGTTCGGACTGAGGACCAGACGCAGGACCCGGCCGTGGTGACATGGACCGTCGAATCAGACACGCGTGACCGGTGGTACTGCTGGCCGGTGGTTTCGGATTACGTCCGCGGCGACGGCACCGAGGCTCCCAACGGGCACTTGGGTGGGCTGGCGAACGTCGGGGACTTCAACGGTGACTACCGCGAGGACATCACCGTCGGCGCCCCGAATGCCAATCCCAATAACCTCGATAACGCCGGGTGCGTCTACCTCATTTTCGGACGGGCCAATTTCGGTGATCATTCGCTCAATACGATCGGCAAGATCGCTCCCGGAGCGTTGGCAGGCATCAAGATCGTCGGGGAAGCGGCCGGCGACCGGGTGGGAACGGTGCAGGCATCCGCGGGCGACTTCAACGGTGACGGGTTCAGTGATTGGCTGATCGGGATTCCGGACAGAAACGGAGGCCAGGGAGTGGCGGCGGTCGTCTACGGCAGCGACTTCCTGCAGGGCTCTTTCAGTATCTCTGACATCGGCACGCCGAAGCTGCCGGGCGTGCTGTTCGTCGGCGAATTCCCCGGTGTCAGAGCAGGTGCGGGCGTAGCTGGCGTGGGCGACGTCGATGGTGACGGGTACGATGACATCGTCGTGATCGCGCCGCAGATGGACTGGACCTTTGGCGACAGTACGGACCGGATCCGGCCTGGCGTAGCATACCTGATCTACGGCGGCCCGAACCATACCGGCGTGCAGCAGCTGGCCGACGTCGGCACGGGCGCGGTTGCAGGGAGGATCTATGTCGGTCCTCAGGCGAATGCGCCACTGGGCACTGTGGCTCCGGCTGGGGATGTCGATGGCGATGGTTTTGCCGACTTCCTGATCGGCAACCCGAATTACAACGGGGTTGACCCGGACGGCAATGTGCTGTCGCCGGAAGTCGGCGAAGTGTACCTGATCCGCGGCGGGCCGCGGAGCCAGCCGTAGATCCGCTCGAGGACGATGAATGAAGAAAAGAGGCCGCCGCGTGATGCGGCGGCCTCTTTCTTGCGCTTGTCGGGGCGGTTGGGCGTGTTACATTGGGCGGCAGAACGTGAGTGGATGCAGATGGAGGAGCCGAACCGTGGAATGCAAGAAACAGGCCAACGCGGAAAACTGCGGGTGTACGTACATGTCCTGCGGCAAGCGGGGCGTGTGCTGCGACTGCATCGCCAGCCACCTGGCCCGCAAGGAGCTGCCCGGGTGCTGTTTTCCCCCTGAGGCGGAAAAGACGTACGACCGCAGTTTCGAGGCGTTTGCCAGGGCATGGAAGCTCTAGAGCATCCCCGGTCCAGGTGTCGCGCGCACCCGGCAGCGGGGTTCGGGTGTCGGGTCTCGGGTCTCGTCTACGACTGGCACGGCCCTGCACCCGGCTTCGCCAGACGACGGCTACGCCGTGGCAAGGCCGCAGGGCCGCACCCGGCTTGGAGGGGGAGTGGCGGGCGCAGCCCGCCCTGCAACTGCAGACAGCCGCAGGACCCTGGCACCCGGCATGAGAGGTTCGGGCATGGCCGTCCGGAGCGCTATAATCGGGCGGCATTCGAAGATGGTATCGCAGCCGTAACAAAGGATGGACCGCAGGTATGGAAACCCGCTCTACCCTGATCGCCACCCAGCCGGTGACCGTCACGGAAAACGTCGTATCGATCCCCACCTACGGGCCGCTGGGGCGGGACCCGTGGCCCAACGTCTTTTTCAAGACGCAGTGGTTCGCGCCGTTTTACCCGCTGGGCCGCTTCGAGCACCCGGCCGGGCCGCGGCACGAGCGGACCTGGGTGGCGGTCACGCTGGAAAACGAGTACCTGCGGGTGGCGGTCCTGCCCGAGCTCGGCGGGCACGTCTGGGAGATGTTCGACAAGGTGGCCGGCGAGCACCTGGTCTACAACAACGACGTGATCAAGCCGACGCGGATCGGCTTTCGCCGCGGCTGGTGCGCGCTGGGGATGGAGTTCAACTTTCCGGTTGCCCACTCCCTGCAGAGCATCGACCCGCTGCCGTACCGGATCGAGCGGGGCGAAGACGGCTCGGCCGCCGTGGTGACCTGGCACCGCGACCGCCCGCGGCGGATCGAGATGACCCTGCGGCTGACGCTCCAGCCCGGCCGGCGGGACCTGCGGGTCCGCGCCGAGATGTTCAACCCCTCGCCCGTGCGGCGGCCGTACGACTACTGGGCCAACGTGGCGATCTCCGCCCGGCCGCAGACCGAGTACGTCTATCCGACGCACTGGATGCAGGCGCACGGCGGGCGGAAGGTGCACCCCTGGCCGATCGTCGACGGCGAGGACCTGCGGTTCCAGCCGAACTTCCACAAGACGATCAGCCTGTTCGCCCACAGCGCCGAGCCGCCGTTTTTCGGCTGCTGGTGGTCCGACACCGATACCGGGCTCGTGCACGTCGGCGATCCGGCCAGCTGCCCGGGCAAGAAGCTGTTCAACTGGGGCCGCCGGGCGGCGGCCTGGCAGGTCGCGGTGACGGACAAGTCCGGGCCGTACGCCGAGCTGCAGGCGGGGCGGTTCAGCACGCAGGCCGACTACGAGTGGCTCTGGCCGGGCCAGACCGACGTGATCGAAGATGCCTGGTACGGCTATCACCGGCTGGGCGGGTTGAGCCATGCCGGGCGGGATCTGGCGATGCACGTGCGGGTGGACGATACCGGGCCGGTCGGCTCCGTCCGCGTCGGGTTGCACAGTGTGGCGGACCTGCGCGGCGCGACCGTCGTCGTCACAGCCGACGAGCGCGTGGTGTACCGCGAGGTCCTGGACCTGCAGCCGGCCGCGCCGATCCGTCGGGAGGTCGAGCTGCCCGAGCCGGCCAGGCGTGAGGTGTGCGTCGAGGTCATCGACGCCGACGGCGAGACGGCCGGCAAGCACAGCATCACGATCGGCGAGCCCAGCCGGCCGCGCAAGCCCCGGGCCCCACGCGAGAAGTGGGAGAACATGTTCGCCTCGCTGGAGGGCAAGGGTGCGGCGCAGCGGGCCGGCATCGGCGAGGCGGCGGAGCTGAACAATCTCTGGCCGCGGGCGGCGGAGAGCTACGAGGCCGCCCTGCAGGCTGATCCGCGGTGCGGCGAGGCGCTGCTGGGGCTGGGCTTTCTGTCGTTGCGGAATGCAGACTTCGAGCGGGCACGGCAGCTCAGCCAGACCCTGATGGCCCTCGATGCCGCGCGCTGGCGCCAGGCGGGGGCGTACCTGGTCGGGGCGGCGGCACTGCTGGCGGGCGATGGCGAGCAGGCGGTGGAAATGCTGACGGCGGCGCGGCGTCACACGAAATTGGGGCAGATGGCGCGGCTGCTGCTGGCGGCGGCATTGGCGCGGTGCGGGCGAAAGAAGGAGGCCGTAAGGACGGTCAGGGGCCTGCGCGAGCCGGCGGCGTCGATGCCGATTGCCGTGTGGCTGAAAGCGGCGCTGGCGGGCGAACCGGCGGCGGCGGACCCGGCCGGCGGCTGGACGATCGCCGACGACGCGGAGCTGTTCGACCTGGCGAGCGAGCGGGCGGCGTGGGCGATGCGGCTGGGTATGCCCGAGATGGGCGAGCGGATTGTCGATGCAATGCTGGAGCGGAGCGAGCCGCTGAAGCGCGAGCCGCTGGTCTGGTACCTCAAGGCGTATCTGCAGCATCTGCAGGGGGAGGCGGAAGGGGCCGGCCGCAGCCTGGCGCGGGCGGCGGAGCTGCCGCTGACCGCCACGTATCCCCCGGCGGCGGACTGGGCTGGCGTGCTGGAGTGGGCGACTGCCTCGAGCCCGGCGGATATCAAGCCGCTTGCGTACCTGGCGCCGCTGGAGTACTGGCTGGGGCGTCACGAGCAGGCGATCGCGCACTGGCGGGCCCTGGTCGATCGCGACGGCCAGGCGGACGCAGGGCACCACTACGGCTTGGCGATGGCGCTATGGGAGGCCGGCGGGGATCGGCCCAGCGCCGCCCGGATCCTGGCGGCGGCGCTGAAGGTCCAGTCGCTGGATGAGCGGCTCTACCTGGCGCTGGATGACGTGCTCAGCGAGGCACAGGACGTCGAGACGCGCGGATACTGGCTGGAGCAGGCCCGCGAGAAGATCGGGCGGACCGACCAGGTCGTCGACCGGACATGCCACTGGCTGATCGGCCAGCAGCGGTGGCAGGAGGTGATCGAGCTGATCAAGGGGCACCGGTTCGGCCCGTCGCACGGTTTCTACACGCGGCGGCGGTACTGGCTGTTGGCGCACCACCAGGTGGCGCTGCGGTGCCTGCAGGAGGGCGAGTACGAGCAGGCGTACGAGTATGGCGTGGCCGGCTCGCGGCCGCCGGCGACGCTCGGTGAGGACGACATGGCGATGCAGTTCGCCTCGCCGGTGCTGCTGGCCGCGGCCCAGGCGTGCGAGCGGATGGGCGACCGCGCGCAGGCGCGGGACCTGTTGCGCCAGGCGGTGCAGATCGCCAGGGCCGGCCACATGCACCCGCCGTACACGGAGATCCACCGGGCCCGCGTGCTGATGAAGCTCGGCAAAAAGCAGGCGGCGGGCAAGGTGCTGGCTGAGGTGCTGGGCGAGATCGAGCCGCGGCTGGAGGGTAACCGGCCGGGCATGAACGTGGGCCACTTCCACTACCTGTACGCCCTGGTGCTCGAGACGCAGGGGCAAAACGAGCAGGCCCGCGAGCATTTCGAGCGGGCGGCGGAGATGAACATGCAGTGGGCGAACCTGCTGGGCTTCGGGATGCAGTGGGGGTTCAACTGAGCGGGTCGATGGATGGAATTCTTATCCTTGATAAACCCCGCAACCAGCTCTCGGCCCGGTACGTATACCGCCTACGGCCGATCCTGGGCATCCGCCGGGTCGGCCACGCCGGTTCGCTGGACCCGTTCGCGCGGGGAGTGCTGATCGCCGGGGTGGGCCGCGGCTGCAAGTGCACCGAGATGATCATGGGCCTGCCCAAGCACTACGAGGCGACGGTGCAGCTGGGGGTGACCAACGACTGCTACGACACCGAGCGGCCGCTGCAGTCGTACCCAGATGCGCGGCAGCCCGACATCGACGAGGTCCGCGAGGCGCTGGGGCGGTTTTGCGGTGAGATCCAGCAGGTGCCGCCGGCGCACAGCGCGGTCAAGATCGACGGGGTGCCGGCCTACCGGCTGGCGCGGCGCAAGGAGGCGGTGACGATTCGGCCGCGGCCGGTGCGGATCTACTCGATGGATCTGCGGGAGTACGCCTGGCCGATGCTGCGGTTCGACCTGTGGTGCGGGCGGGGCACGTACATCCGGTCGATCGTGCGGGACCTCGGCCAGATGCTGGGCTGCGGAGCGGTGTGCATGGAGCTGCGGCGAACGGCGATCGGCCCGTTCGATTTGTCCCGGGCGATCCGCCTGGAGGACGTTTCCAACGAAAAGGTCGCCGACTACGTGATCCCGGTCGAACAGGTCAAGCGGATGGTCGAGCAGTACGAGCCGCCGGGGTAGAACAGGGCCATGAAGGAGTGTCCGTGGTACGCAAGGGGGGGGGCCGCGGACGCTTGTGAGGCATGGGGGAGCGCCGATGACTGCAAAGTTGTTTGCGGAGTGTTATAATACGTATGGGGTCCAGAGCGTCGAGGTCATGTTATGTTGACGCGGTTGACAGTAAACGGGTTCAAGAACCTGGTGGACGTGGACGTTCACTTCGGGCCCTTCACGTGTATAGCCGGCGCGAACGGCGTAGGCAAGTCCAACCTCTTTGATGCCATACGCTTTCTCTCTGCACTGGCGGATCTGCCGCTTCTGGAGGCGGCGAAATCGGTCCGCGACGATGCCGGCAAGACGGGAGATGTGAGAGGGCTGTTCCACCGGGTTGGCACGGAATATGACGAGACCATGTCATTTGTCGCCGAGATGATTGTTCCGGCGACGGGGGCGGACGATCTCGGGCAATCGGCGGAAGCGGGGATTACTTTCCTGCGATATGGGTTGGAGCTCGCGTACAAGCAGGATGCGGCGCATGGGCTGCCGGACAACCTGGAGATCCGCCGGGAAGAGCTGGAGCATATAAACCTGGGGGACGCCAAGAGGCATCTGCCGTTCAAGCACTCGACTGCGTGGCGCAGATCGGCGGTTCGTGGCAAGAGGGCGAATCCCTTCATCTCAACGGACGTCGAGGGTGGAGAGGTGTTGATCAAGCTGCACCAGGACGGGCGCAGCGGACGGCCGTTGACCCGACTGGCGAGCACGCTTCCGCGAACGGTACTTTCGGCGACGAATGCGGCGGAAAGCCCGACGGCCTTGTTGGCCCGGCGGGAGATGCAGTCCTGGCAGCTGCTGCAGTTGGAGCCGTCCGCGCTGCGCAAGCCTGACGACTTCACCGCTCCAGGACGCCTCGGTTGGGACGGTTCACATCTGCCTTCGACGCTTTATCAGTTGGCCCGGGCTTCGACGCGTGCGGTATCCGAAACGGCACACACGGATGAATCGGTGGTTTACGGGCGGATTGCCACGGAGTTGGCAGGTCTGATCACCGATGTGAAAGAGGTTCGTGTCGATCGCGACGAAAAACGGGAGATGCTTACCCTTCAGGTGATCGATCAGGGGGGGACCCCGTGTTCTGCAAGGTCGCTGTCCGACGGGACGCTTCGGTTCCTGGCATTGGCGGTGCTCAAGTTCGACGTCGGGGCGCGAGGGGTGATATGCCTTGAGGAGCCGGAAAACGGCATCCATCCCGAGCGGATACCCGCCATGTTGCAGCTTTTGCAGGATATCTGCACGGACCCATACGAGGAGATCGGGCCGGAGAACCCGTTGCGCCAGGTCATCGTGAACACGCATTCTCCCGCCGTAGTCATGCAGGTTCCGGATGACAGCGTGTTGATGGCGGAACTTCGAGAGAAGGTGTGCGGGCAGAAGCGGTTCAAGCGAGCGTTTTTCAGTTGCCTGCCGCAAACCTGGCGAGCCGAGATGAACGGGTCGGTCGACAACGTCGTGTCCAAAGGCAAACTCCTCGCCTACCTGAATCCTGCCATTCGCGAGTCCGATCAGCTTGGCGCCTATGAATCCGCCCCTGAGAGTCATCCGGCCGAAAGGCGTCGGCGGGTCGTGGACAATCCCGAGATCCAGCACCTGCTGTTCCCGGTTGGAGGAACCGTGGATTGATGCGTTTGCGATATACCCTCCTTCCGGACGGTTCATCGGATGCTGCGCTGTTGCCCCTCCTGACCCGGGTTCTGCGGTGGTACGTGCCTTCCGTGGCGGTAGATGAAGCCTGGGCGGACTTGCGAAGGTTGCCGCATCCGCCAAAGCGCCTTGCCGAACGGATTCAGGCGTGCATGGAACTGTATCCGTGCGACGTTCTTTTCGTGCACCGGGACGCTGAGCGAGTGCCCCGGGAGGATCGGCTGTACGAGATTGACGAGGCGGTGGCAAGGGCTCGCGAGCGGATTGCGATTCCTCCCCATGTGCGAGTCGTGCCGGTGCGGATGCGTGAAGCCTGGCTGTTGGCTGACGAAGAGGCCATCCGGCGAGCGGCATCCAATCCCAATGGAAGGGACGACCTGGACCTTCCTCCACTTGCCGACTTGGAGAGTCTGCCTGACCCCAAGGATGTACTGTATAAGGCGCTCAGGCAGGCCAGCGGTCTGCCATCCGGGCGGCTAAGGCGTTTCTCCGCGGCCAAGTGCGCGTTTCAAATACCCCACCATATGCATGATATGACCATATTGCGCGGCCTGCCGGCTTTTCAGCAGTTGGAGGCGGATGTAACTCGCGTGGTAGAGGCAGCTGGCTGGGGAATCCCCGACGGCATGTAGTCCAAAGTTTGAGATGACCTATGCGAGACGCTTTCACCTGGCAACCCGCCGACCCCGCCGATCACGGCTTCTCGCCGGCGAAGCTCGACGCCCTCCGCGACGACATCGCCGGCCGGCGGACGCGGACGCTGCTGATCATCCGCAACGACCGCATAGTCTTCGAATGGTACGCGCCGGACTTCCCCCCTGATCGCAGGCACTACACCGCCTCGCTCGCCAAGTCGATCGTGGCGGGCCTGTCGCTGACGGTGGCGCTGCAGGACGGGCTGATCGGCCTGAACGACTTCGCCTGCGATTACATCCTGCCGTGGCAGGTGGACCAGGCCCGCTGCCGCGTCCGGGTGCTGCACCTGGCGACGCACTGCAGCGGGCTGGACGACGCGGAGGAAAACGGCAAGCCGCACGGGCTGCTGCCCGGCTGGAAAGCGGCGTTCTGGAAGCGCGAGCCGGTCGACCCGTTCACCATCGCCCGCGACCAGGTGCCGCTGGTGGCCGAGCCGGGCACAAAATTCCGCTACAGCAACCCGGGCACGGCGATGCTCAACTACGCGGTGACGACGGCCCTGCAGGGCACGCCGCATGCCGACATCCGCACGCTGTTGCGCGAGCGGGTCTACCGGCCGATCGGCATCGACGACAACGAGTGGGAGATCGGCTACGGCACGACGTACCACGCAGGCGGGCTCGACCTGGTGGCCGGCTGGGGCGGCGGGTCGTTCACGACGCGGGCGGTCGCCCGGCTGGGGCGGCTGATGCTCCGCGAGGGCGGCTGGGGCGGCCGGCAGGTGCTGGATCGCGACCGGGTCTGCCAGGCGGTTCGCTATGCCGATACGCCGATCCCCGCCCGCCCGCCGGCCAACCCCTGGCCCGCCCCGACGCCCGGCTGGTGGTGCAACGTTGACGGGGCCCTGGACCCGCTGCCGCGGGATGCGTTCTGCGGGGCCGGCGCGGGCAACCAGGTGCTGCTGGTGATCCCATCGCTGGACACGATCGTCGTCCGCAACGGCGGCCTTCTCGGCGAGCCGAAGGATGGAGAGGACTTTTGGCTCGGGCTCAAGCGCTACCTCTTCGACCCTCTGATCGCGGCGCTGTAGGGCCCGCTGCGCTTGGCAGGGGTCTGACCCCGAAGTGCACGCCCTCCAGCGGAATCAACGCCGAAACTTCCTGGCGGTCCGGCTGCCTGTGTACGTTACCGGGGTCTGACCCCGTGGCGCTGGCAGGGACACGGCCCTGCTCCCGGCTTCGTCGAGCAACGACTTCGCCGCGGCGAGTCGCAGGACCGTGGCACCCCTCCGGGGCGTCTTCCGCAAGGGGGTCAGACCCCGGTGGATGCCTCAGGTGCCTGTGCCCCCGAGGGAATCGGATGCGGGGATTCGGTTGCGGGTGTGCTGCCAGGGGTCAGACCCCCGAAGCGCCCACCCGCCAAAGCCGCTCCATTGCGATCCCCTGCTCTCATGGTACCATCGCATCTTCCTTGAATTTCCGATGTCCCCGCAACAGGAGGCCGTTGTATGTGTCCGACCGCTCTGCTCGTCCTGTCCATCACGGTTGTCGGTGTCGCCTGCGCTGCCCCTGACAGCCAGCCCGCCCCGGCCAGTCAACCTGACAGCGTGACCCGGACGGTGATCGCGCTGGATATCCCGGGGCCGGATGATCAGGATTCCGCCGGCGGAATGCTTGTCGCCGACGTCACAGGCGACGGCAAACCGGATTTCCTGGTCACCGTGCGGGGGCATCTGGCGGTCTATGGCAATGACGGCCGCAAACTCTGGATCGCCAAAACCGACATTGTCGTCGGCGGCCAGAGCGAGTCGCAGGGTCTGCCCGGTCATCACGGTCCCGGCGTGGCCGCCGGCGATGTCGACGGGGACGGACGGGTCGAGGTCGTCTACCTGACGAAAGACGGCACGCTTCACGTCGTCGACGGTGCGACGGGCAAGGCGAAGGCGACCGCCAGACCGCCGGTGCCCGAAGGCGCCGCCCGGTGGGAACAGGCGATGATCGCCGATTTTCGCGGACATGGCGATCGCGACATCCTGCTGCAGGCGACCAACGCCACAGGCTACCGCATGGGCAAGTACCTCGCGGCATATGCGATCGACGACCTGCTGGCCGGCAAGGGCCCGCTCTGGGCGACCGACGAATTCCGCGCGTGCGCCCACAACGGTGCGCGGCTGGCGGACCTAAACGGTGATGGCCGGGACGAAGTGCTCGGGGCGGGCATCTTCTCGCACGAGGGCAAGCCGATGGTCATGCCCGCTGCGCACGACGGTCACATTGACAGCGTGTTTGTCGTCGACGTGCTGCCGGACCGCGAGGGCCTCGAGGTGGTGCTCCTGGAGGAAGGTCGCGGCGACAGCAACTGCGTGCAGCTGCTCGGGGCGGATAGGCCCATCTGGCGGGTGGACCATCGCCGGCACGAGCCGCAGAACGCTGCCGTCGGGCGGTTTCGCAAGGGCTCCGATGCGATGTACGTCTGGTGCCGCTCGCGCTACAACAAGCACCAGAAGCCGTTCGTGTTCGATGCGGCCGGCGAACTCGTCAGCGAGTATGCGATGGACGACGTCGCCCCGGCCGGCTGGACCGACAGCGGCGTCGAGGTGATCCACACGATCGACTGGACGGGCGAGCGGCACCAGCTGGCGTGTGCCAAGGAGCGGCACACCAGCGGGGACGTCGCCTTGTTCGAGCCAATCTTCGGCCGGTTCGTTCTGCGGATCCCGGAAAAGGCCGATCGCCTCTATGTGGCGGACGTCTTCGGCGACTGGCGAGAGGAAATCCTCGTGCTGGCTGGCAGCGAGCTGCACATCTACCAGAACAACGCGCCGAACCCCCGCCCGCGCGAGAAGCGGCTCTGGGATGACCGCAACTACCGGCGCCTCAAGCAGTGTCACAACTACTATTCACCGTAAGGCGATCCTGAACGAAGCGAGGATCTCACGTCGGTGTCGTCCGGCTCGCCAGCGACGGCCGGACGGTCTTGAGCGCACCAGCCAGATCCGTGACCACATGGTCGGCGCCGGCGCTGGTCAGGTGGGGGCGGATCCTGGCTGCGTCAACAGCCTGGTTCCAGAACCCGACAATGATCCGCGTCTGGGGGAAACGCGCTCGCACCCGCTTGCACAGGTAGCGGGCCTTGGCCATCGCCTCGGGCGGCATGGCCGAGATGCACACGATCTTCGGGTTGATCGCCGCCATCCGGTCGAGCATCTCGCCGACCATCGCGTTGGCGGGCAGCATGCGGCTTGCGATGCCGGCATTCGTCAGGACCTGGGCGAGCATGCCGGCGACGATCTCGTCGCTCTCGTCCCGCGCCGGCAAACACAGCGCCTGCAGGTTCGCAGGAGGCGGTGTTTCGGCGGCGACCATCGGTTGCGGGTCGCCGACGCTCGTGCCGCTGAGCTCCTCCGCCCGGTCGGCCAACTCGGTCAGCAGCTCCCGCATGCCCCGCTGGACCGCGATCAGCCGGTCGTTGTCCAGCCGGCCGCGGTGGCGGTCCAGCTCCGCCAGGTGCAGCGCCGGCACCAGCAGATCGTCGTAGACCTCCATCAGCCCGTGGTCTTCCAGGCACTCTTCGGCGAGGTCTTCGGCCTCGTCCGGCCGCTCGGCCAGCAGCCGCTGGTACAGCCGCACCGGCGGGTCGAGCACCGGCCGATCCCCCAGCAGCACGTCCAGGAACGAGAGCGTCGGCACGTACTTGCCCGCCACCGCCAGGCAGACCGTCAGCGGCGTGGACAGCAGCAGCCCGATCGGCCCCCACAGCCACGCCCAGAACACGGCCGCCACCAGCACCGCCAGCGGCGAAATGCCCGTGCTGCCGCCGTAGAGCAGCGGCTCGACGAAATTGCCGGAGACGAACTCCAGCGTGATGAACAGCCCCGCCACCGCCAGCGGCGGCCACCAGCTGTCCGGGAACACCGCCAGCGAAATGGTGATCGGCAGCAGCGCCGAGACCCAGATCCCGATGTACGGAATGAACCGCAGCGCCCCCGACAGCAGCCCCCACAGGATGGCGTTCGGCAGGCCGATCAGCGACAGCCCGATCGCCGTTGCCACGCCCAGCGAGGCGTTGACCGCTACCTGCATGAGCAGGTACCGGCTGATCCGCCGCGCGGCGTCATCCATGGCCTGGGTCGTCACATCCACCCGGTCCTCGCCGGCCAGGCGGATCAGCCGATCGCGCATGTCCTGACGCTGCACGAGGATGAAGATCACGAAAATCACCACGATCGCCGCGGTGGCAAGCGGCCCCAGAAGCGGCCCCAGCGCCTCGACGATCATCTCCAGCGGTGGTGTCGGGCCCTCAACGACCTGCACGGGCGTGGGCTGGACGTCGGCCGTGGGCGCCGTCGTCGTGGCGGGCGCTTTGCGTGTCAGGTCCTCGCTCAGCCGCTGGATATTCGCGGTGGCCTGGCCGAACCAGCTGCCCGCGCCCGCCTGCAGGGACTCGATCCGCTGCTCGATCGCGCTGCGATATTCGGGCAGCCGCTCGGCGAACTGCACCACCTGCCCCGCCACGACATACCCCAGCCCCGCCAGGATGGCGAAGACCAGCACGCTGACCAGCAGCACCGACGGCAGCCGCCACAGCCCCAGCCGCTCCAGCCGGCGGACCAGCGGCGCCAGAAGGAAGCTGAACAGCACCGCCAGCGCAAACGGGATCAGGACGGTCCGGGCGAGGTACAGGCCCGCCACAGCCACCACGATGGCCACAAGCGTCAATAGCTTTACGCCGGCCGATGTTGCTTCCGGTTTTGCCATGTGCACGACCCGGCAGAAACGCCCACCGCGGGGTTTACTGCCTGTCTATTGTAGTCGGTGTCCGCAGCGGACGCCGATCGCGGCGGGAGGGAGTCTGGCCCGCGATCCGGGGCCGGGAAATCCCCCAGATGCGCGACCAAAGTGCGAGGATGGCGCCTGCCCGCCGCATGGATCTGTCGACGGGCCGCACCGAATGCAGGCCGGCGGCGGGGCGGCGGGATCCTCGACGGGCGGGGCGGCGACGCAACCCGGTGGCCGGCAATACGGCCTTGCCGGCGCCGGGCGGCGGGGACCGTTTGCCGGGGGTGTGGCGGCAACGGCCCCTGGCCGGCGGGGGGGATGCACGGCAGGTTTGTTACAAATCGCACGGATTCGCCTTGTGCCCGAAGCGGGGAATAAGCTTGGTTGGTGTAGGAGTTACAGACCGAATGATTGTTGCTTCTAAGCAGGAGATAACCGTGGCTCACAACAGATACACCAACGTGATTTCGGTGTCGACCTTGATCGGCGACCCCGTATACAACTCATCGGGCGAAAAGCTCGGCTCGATCGAGGAGATCGTGCTGGATCTTTCCAGCGGCCGCGTGGCCTACGCGGTGTTATCGTTCGGCGGCATCCTGGGGATCGGGGACAAGCTCTTTGCGATCCCGTACAATTCGCTGCACGTCGACCTGGAAAACAGGCAGGTCATCTTCGACGTCGCCAAAGAGACGCTGGAGAGGGCCCCGGGTTTCGACAAGAACAACTGGCCGGACTTCGCCAACCGCGAGTGGGAGACGCAGGTCCATGGCTTCTACGGCCAGAGGCCCTACTGGGAAGCGACGGAAGTCGACGTGGAGCGCCGCCACGTGAGCGAACGGTAGGCAGCCGGACGCGGCCGATACTCATAACGAGCGTCCCGCGCAGCGCGAAGCAAGCAGTCTCGCGCCGCGCGGGACGCTTTGTTACTTCCCCGAATGCCTCAACCAGTCCTCGATGTTCTTCGCCAGAATCTCCGGACTGCGCTTCTCCAGGATGTGCTGCTGAACATCGCCGGGGATCTTCATGTTGTCCATCGCCTTGGCGACGCGGTCCCAGAGCTGGTCGAGTTTCTTTGTTTTCCCCTCCGCCAGGTAGATCTCCGTCGCCAGCTCCTGGAGCCTGGTCAGCATGATCGTGTCGAGATTGTCGTAGTAGCGCTCGATGATCTTCTTCTGGTGCCTGCTGTAGTCCTGTCTGGCCATGGTCGGTCCCCGGTCCCCACTTGTCTCGTCTTTCCCCGGCGCGCTCACGCCAGTCCCCCCATTATCGGCGCGACCCGACGCCCGGCAAGAATCTTCCCCGCGCGGCGGCCCGACCCATAGGGGTTGCGCCCGCCGGACGCCTCGCCCGCCCGCGGCCGCTCCAGAGGATGTCCCGCCACTTGCGCAGCTGATCGTCGGCATCGACACCAACGCAGACCACGACGGCGGTCCTCGACGGCGGCGTCGATGGCCTCGACCGGGCCGATGCGACGGTTGACCTCCCGCAGGGCGGGCAGTCCGGTGTCGCTGGTCAGGATGCCCCGTCCAAGTCGGCCTGGATCTTCGGGCGTGTGAGGCTGGCACACAGCAGCGGCCGTATGGTACAGTCTGTCACGCGACCGGCCTTGCTGTTGCGCTGAGGAACCTTCGGTAGGTCTTCTTTGCCCGACAGTAAGGCTTTCGCGCCATAGGCGCTCTGAAAGAACAGATGGAATATCCGGGCCAGCCATGTACGTGCTCCGGTCCGGCGCCGCCAGGCCATCGGAGACGATCATGGTGTGGGATACGACGCGACGGATCAGCAAGCGGGAGAGTCAGGTATGATGTGGTGGGAAGCACTGATCCTGGGCATGATCCAAGGCCTGACGGAGTTCTTCCCCGTCTCCAGTTCCGGTCACCTGGTCATGGGGTCGCATGCGCTGGGGCTGCGACTGCCAGGCATCGTGTTCGAAGTCGCCGTACACGTCGCCACGCTTGCTTCGGTGCTGATCGTCTACCGGCAGCGAATCCGTTCTCTGCTGCTTGGCTTGCTCGGTCGCCCCGACGGGGATGAAAACAGCCTTTCATACGCAGTCCGACTCGTACTGGCCAGCCTGCCGGCGGCGCTGGTCGGCTTTCTGTTCAAGGATTGGTTCGAGGCTCTCTTCGATGATCCAGCCCTCTCTGCCACGATGGTCATGGTTAGCGGCTGCGCCGTCTGGTCCATACGGTGGGCACGCAAGCGCCGCACCCGGATCACCCCGCTGGAATTACTGCCGATTGGTGCGACGGCAACGATCGCGCTGCTTGCGGGCACCCTGATCCCATTCCTGATCGTGATGGGCATTATGGCGATCCTCTTCGGCGTCGCGCGCGCCACCACGTCACGCGAATGGCATGCGCAGCCCACGTGGAGCGGCGCACTGCTCATGGGCATCGCCCAGGCAGCCGCCATCCTGCCGGGAATTACCCGCTCCGGCTCCACCGTGCTGACCGGAACGTGGCGACGCATCGATGCAGTCGCGGCCGCGGAGTTCTCATTCATGATGTCCATCATCGCGATTTCGGCCGCCGGGTTGCTCATGGTCCCTGACGCCATGGAAGCCGGCGAGGCGATCGGCCTCGGCCCGCTGCTGGTCGGTTGCGTGGCCGCATTGGTCAGCGGCGTCCTGGCCATCCGCTTCTTCCTGGCGATGCTCCGCCGTCAGAGTTTCCACCTCTTCGCTTACTACTGCTGGGTGATAGGCGGGCTGTTCCTGCTTGCGATGCGGTGGTAATCTCCACACCGGTGTCCAATCGCCCCGGCTGCGGAACCTGTTCCGTAAAGTCGCTGAAGGTAAACAGTTACTTGACGACGACCTGGCTGGGGCTGGTGCGGTTGCCCCGGCTGACGCGGAGCTTCCCGTGGGTGAACGCGTGAATCTCCTGTCCGAGAGCCAGATGCGGGAGAACCGCACGCCCGGTTCGATGAGCGGGCGATGGAAACGGAGTCATGGCAGGGACATTCAGGCCCCGGCAACCTTCCAGCCGGTTCGGGCGATTTTGGGGAGTACAGGGCCAGTTTGCCCTGCGGCCGGACCATTCGCCGTGATGCATGCCTCTTTGCATATAGTCGTGTGGCACCGCAATGCAGGCCCGACGGATATTGCCAGTTGACAACGCCGAAACTTTTCGATAATACTGGAATATAGCGTGGCCCATGGGGTTCGGCCGATGGGCTGCATCACGATCAAGGCGGTTCTGCCGGGATCTACAGGGAGGCGATCATGAAGAGCTGTTCACCGATTCGAACGGGTATCCATGCCTTGGTTTCAGTGGCCGTCATCTGCGTGTGCGCCTGCACAGCCAGTGCCGGCTATTTCAGCAGCGGCAACGTGATCGGCTCGCCGCTGCCCGGCGAGGCGAACCTCTACGGCGACGCCACCTGGCATGACCGGGCCTTCTGGCTGACGCACAACGGGCAGTTCCAGGAGGGCTCGGTCATCCTGGACGACCTGGATCCGGGGCTCCCGGTCGCCTCGTTCTGGATGGATGTGATGCTGTACATCGGCAACGGCGACACGATGGGCGGCGATGGCCTGAGCTTCTGCTTCGGCGACCTGCCGGCGGCCGGCTTCGGGGAGAAGGGGGCCGGCTCGGGCCTGTGCGTCATGCTCGATACCTTCGAAAACTGGGACGATCCGGATGATCATTACAGCCGCATCCGGGTCACGTACGGGGGCGTTTTCGTCGCCGAGAGCGATTGGATCGACCTGCGGCCGATGATCTCGGAATACGTCTGGAACGATGAGTACGGATACGAGGAGCTGATCCACGAGCCTCAATGGTTCCCGCTGGCGGTAGGCGTCGATGAGACCGGCGAGGTGCTCGTGCTGGGCCCGGGCCTCTACGCGGAGGTCCTGGGCCAGATCGACGACTGGAACCCGCAGCCGGGCTGGCAGTTCGGCCTGGGCGCCCGTTCCGGCTGGTACACCGATATCCATGGGGTCTGGGACCTGACGATCGAGACCGTCCCGGTGCCCGAGCCGGCTTCGATGGTCCTGCTGGCCGCAGGCGGCCTGGCGCTGATCCGCCGCCGTCGGACGGCCTGACGCAGGTCTGAACGGTTGATTCACTGGCAGGGCGATCCCGGCCGCCGCCGCGCGAGCGTGCGCCTGGCAAAGGCGGGCTCCCCGCCCACACGCGCGCACGTGCCGGGCGCGCCCGCCTCGCCGGCCCCGCGAGTAATTGGAATAACCAGGGACACCCACGGTGACCGTCCCTGGTTACCCGGCCCCCCCCTTCCTTCCTGCGAACTGTGCCTCGGACCTAGAGCTTCACCCCCTGCCCTTCCAGCACGTTGCGCAAATGCCCGGCATCCAGATCACGCGGAGTGACTCCCCCTGTGGCACACAGTGCCGCCGCCGTGCCAGCCGCCTGGCCCATCGCCATGCAGGCCGGAATCATCCGCACCGACGCCAAGGCCTCATGTGTGGCCGAAAGGCACCGACCAGCCACGAGCAGGTTCTCCACCTTCTTTGGCAGCAACGTGCGGTAAGGAATTGCATAGGACGTCCCCGGCCGCGGCTCCACGCCGTAGTTCTCGCCGCGCCCGAGCTCGGGGGCGATGGTATGGATATCCACGTAGCAGTGATAGCGGGCGATACCGTCATCGAAATCACGTGTATTCGCGACATCATCAAGGGTCAGTTCGTATTCGCCAAGGATCCGCCGCGTCTCGCGCACCCCCAGCAGCGAGCCGGTCGCCCCGATATACGCATCCCCGCAGGCAGGAACATGGCGGCGCAGAAAATCCACGTCGGCCCAGACCTGCCGCCGGGCCTCGACCATGGCCTTGCTTCGCGCCCACGGATCCGACGCATCGATGCGGTAGACGTGGTCGACGTTGAAATGAACCGCATCGGCATGCAGATAGTTGTCGGGCGAAATGGCGGCACCGGAAAGCGGGCAGTTCCCCGCGGCGATTTCCTCTGCGCGGATCTGACGGATCCGCTCCCTGTGCTGCGCATAATACGCCTGGGCCTCCGCATGTTGCATCCCGTGGACGTAGTAAGCCAGGCTGACCGGCTGGGTCAGGCCGTCAGGGGCGCGGCCGACGCGAACCGGCACGCCGGCTGCCGCGGCGACGTCGGCGTCGCCTGTGGCATCGATTGTGACCTTGGCACGGATCGCCTCCAGGCCAGTCTTGGTCGCGATCAGCGCGCCGGCAACGCGGTTGTCTTCGAGGATGGGTTCCACTACGCGTGCGTCATAGAGGACCTCGACTCCGGCGTCCGCGGCCAGCTGGTCGAGAAGCACCTTCAGGACTTCCGCGCTGTAAGGCAACCAGTAGTGCACCCCATCACTGCGCGGCGCCGGTTTGGGCTGCCTCGCACCACCCATCTTGACAAGTTGTTGGAGAATCTCCCAGGGAATGCCCCCTACGATGAACTTCTCCTGATCGTGAAAGGGGCCAAAGCGGGCCAACAGACCGCTGGTAGCCGTGCCGCCCAGGGCGAAGCCGCTTTCGACTACAAGTGTCTGCGCTCCCTGCCGTGCAGCAGCGATGGCCGCGACTGCCCCCGCGGACCCGCCGCCGCAGACCAGCACATCGACCTTTCTTGCGACCCGAATCCTTCTCTCAAACAGGATATCAGCACACATTGTCTTTCCCTTCATATTGCGCCTGCAGGCACGGAATGGCACCGACGGGCCTGCCCGAAGACCCGCCCGCGCGGCAAGGTACTCAGCCGCGGCTGTCGTAATGTATCCGATGCCAAAGCACGATGCCAATGAAGGTCCCCCGACAAGGAAGCGATGCATCCGGCGATGGTTGCCCGCCCCGGCGCGGATCGCGGAGCCATCGGCCGCATTTAGCCGGCCCGCTTGCGGGCCGCGTTGCTGCGATGGGTAATCACCGTCAGCCTTCTTTGGCAGCGCAACCCTCAATAATGAAGATCTGAAACCGGCTTTTCGGGGGAACCGGCCGGGCTCTGCCCGCCAACCAGCGCGTTGGCACGCATGTAGGGCAGGCTCTGCCCGTCAATCCACGCCGTAGGCACGCATGTAGGGCGGGCTCCGCCCGCCAATCCATGCCGTTGGCAGCAGTGCACTGAAAGTGCAGCACAATTCAGCCCGGGGTCAGCGGGTCGCGTCACAGGCCTGCGAAGCCGTCGTCTGGCGAAGCAGGCCCGCGACCCGCTTACCCCGGGTGGCGGACCCCATTTTGTTGGCTCAGCCCTGTAAGGGCTGCACAACCGCCCCCTGTTCCACCATCACAAAATGCCAAATGCACCCCGTCACAGACGCCGTCACATTTCGCCATCAACGACCACCCCCCCCACCTCTCCCAAAAACACGTCAAGCGTCCCCTTCACCATGGCCCGCCCGCCGGTCATCCTGTATGATGACTGGCCCCTGCCGCACGACCCGACCGGTACGTGAGGCAAGGGAGCCGTCGCAAGGAACATGCAGGGCTTTGCCATGCTCCGTGTCGCACGCCGGCCCCTGGGCAGCGATACGTGGCTCGCCCGAAGGGACGGCGGCACAAAAAGACCGCGGATGCGAGAATAACAGGTGACTGTCCCTAGTTATCCAGTTATCGAGTTGGTAACTGTTTACCGTCAGCGAGACGACCTTACGGAACAGGTGCCGCAACGCAGGCGATTGGGCAGTTGATCGGCCGGGCCGGCGGGCTAAGCTTCTGAC
>JAWLBS010000017.1:0-34679 GCA_041687575.1 Phycisphaerae bacterium
AGGCGACCGATTGCTGCGGCCCCGGCAGTACAGTTCCTTGACGGTTTCAATCCACGCCCCCGCGTGGGGGGCGACCCGCATCCATTATAACTGCAACCACATCAGAGGTTAAGAGGGGCCTTTCCGCGAACCCCTTCGCTCAACCCGCCAGATACAGACGACTCGACATGTCCGCCTTCCATAACTCTTCACTTGTCAAAGACCTATCGCAATCGCGAACCTCCGGGGCCTTTCCTGCGCGCTTCGGGTCCGCGGGGCGGCTTTTCCCGCCCGGCGGACCCTCTCGGCACATCCCGGGTTGGCACCGGCTCCTGGCCGAGGCCTGTCCATTTCACCCGTCGCAGCCGCTGCAAACACATCGCCGAGACCGCGTCACCATCGCAAGAGTGCCCTCGACGCGCACGCGCAACCGCATCACCATAGCCAGCACGACGACACCGCCGGCCACGCCCCTCACGCGATCAGCGGCCCCTGCGGATCGTACGCCGGCTTGGCCCCGACGTGCTCCACACGCCGCTGCCACTGTTTCCCAAGATAGTAGAACCGAAGACTATCCAGCTCCAGGTTCGCCAGATCGATCAGCCGGCGGCGCAGCTCCGTCCACTGGGCCGGCTCGACCAGGCACTCGAACACCGAGTTCTGCACCCGCTGGCCATAGTCCTCGCACAGTTTCGCCACCCGCCGCAGCCGGGCCTGGCCCACGCGGCTTTCGGTGTTCACGTCGTACGCCACCAGCACCATCATCGCATTGTCCTCACTTCCACAGGAACGGCGGATACGCGTCCAGGTCGCCCCGCAAGCGCCTGGCCAGCAGCAGGGCCTGCGCATACGACACCAGCCCCAGCGGCACCTTCTCTTCCAAAAACGGATGCTGCAGCTCGTCGCGCTTGCGGGTCTGCCACGCCGTCAGCACGGCCTTGCGGGTCTTGTCGGTCATCCAGATCGCCCCGGACTCGCTCGCCTCGAACCCCTCGCCGCTGACCTGTCGGCGGTTGACCAGGGACAGCGCCAGCCGATCGGCCAGCACCGGCCGCAGCTCCTCCATCAGGTCCATCGCCAGGCCCCGCCGCCCGGGGCGGTCGCGGTGGAGGTAGCCCACCTGCGGGTCGAGTCCGACCGTCTCCAACGCCGCCGCCACGTCGGCTGACAGCAGCACGTACAGGAACGACAGCAGGGCATTCATCGGGTCTTTCGGTGGGCGACGGGTTCGGCCGTCGAAAAAGAACTCGTCCTTCTGGCAGGTGATCAGCCGGTTGAACACGCCGAAGTAGGCGCGGGCGGCCTCGCCCTCCAGGCCGCGGACGCTGTCGACGCCCAGCGGCTCGCGCAGCCGGACCGCCAGGTCGGCCAGGTGGCGGGCAGCCTCGGTGAGTTTGGTGCGGTCGTCGTCGCTGCCCGCCTCGCGGGCCGCCCGCAGCAGCACGGTGCGGCAGTTGGCGATCTTGCCGGCCACGACGGATCGCGCCACGTCGGCCGTCTTGGCCTCGTCATCGGCCCAGCGGTACTGCGTCCGCCGCAGCAGGACATTGCCGCCGACCGCCCCCTGCACGCGGGCAAGGAATCGGCCGTACTCGCTGCAGAAGCTGACTGCCACGCCGCGCTGCCCGCACAGGCCCAGCAGCGCCGGGCTGCACGCGACCCGGCCGAAACAGACGATGCCCTCCAGCGTGTGGATCGGCAGCCGCAGGCGGGTTTCGCGTTGGACGCGGACCAGGACGGTGTCGCGCTGGCGGGCGAGGTAGGCGCCCTGGGTGGTGACGTAGAGGGTGTTGAGGAGTTGGCGCATGGGTCAGGGCTCCGGGCTGCTGGAATAGGCTGCGTTCAGTACGGCTGCACGGTACCTGCGGTCCGCTGCAGCACGGTAAAGCACCGGCACATGCTTGGCTTTGGGAGATTTTCTCCGGAACGTGCTGGATTCGGCAGTGATGGCTTCGGTCCAAGCGTTTCGCAAAGATCCCTGGTGTCGCGGGGGTAGGGGGAAGCAAACGACAGCGGCTTTGGGGGCATTCGCGCCGCTGAAGTGATGGATCTTCACCGCCAGCTCAGGGGCCTCCTCTTCCAGGTAGGCCGCGCCTTTCGCCGTTACCATGAGCCAAACGGTGGGCTTGACCGTCGTCCTGGTGGCCAATGCATATCTGTCGTTCAAATGAACCGTGAGGGTTCGCTCTGACGGAGGCATTGTCATCGTCAACCGCTCATCTCCCTCACGCAGTCCTGTTATATCCAGCAAATCGCCCGCCCATTCCAGAAACGCAGCCGCGCATGCCCAGTCTTTCAGAAGCCGTAAGCGTCGGATCAGTTCCGCCTCCGGAGCCGAAAGCGACAGAGTTTCGTTACGTTCGCCGCTGGCGGCCAACCGGGCCAGCCGCCGTGGCTGCCGCTTTGCGTTCAAGCCCTGCGATAGCCCATCGTGAGCCGGCGCTTCTCGGGCTACACGATCTAGCGCCGCCCTGGCAACAACCCGTGCGTCTCTATCGTTCCAGCACGAGTCAAACCATTGACGAATACAACGGATATCTTCATCATCCCGAAGCCGCACGGCCATCTCGTGCCTGCGGCACAGGCCGTATTGCGTCAGATTGGCGGATCCTACAACAGCGCCATTGCCGCTTACTGCAACCTTTGCGTGCAATCCGGGCAGGTCGCGAATGTGCTCGGCGTGCCTCGTTATCCATTCACACACGTCAGGGCGGGTGCGGTGCGAGCAAATCGACATCCACTCCCAAAGGTCCGTCAGCAGGCGCCAGTCAGTCGCACTGTTCAACATCCGTTCCAGATGGCACAGGTCAAGGTACGGGCATGCAATCCACGGTTCCGGCCCTCGTATGACTTCCTGCCACGCCGTAGCGAACGGAGAGATGGCTTCGCCTGTGGCCTGCGTCGTGTGATAGATCAGCTCGTGATACATCGCTCCTCCAGTCACGCTTCTTCTCTCAAAGCATCAAGAGCATTCGACAGGAACGCCCGCGCACTGCGCCCGCCGGCCAGGTGCGGCACGCATATGTCGATCAGCGAGCAGTTGCGGCACTTCTTTTCGTAGCGGGCGGGCGGGGTGATGCCGGCGGCGGTCAGTTCGTGCAGCCGGGCGGCGAGCGATTCGACCCGGCGGCGGAGTTGCTCGCCGAAGACCACCTCGTGCCGCCGCCGCGGCCGGCCGTAGAAGAGCGCCCCGGCTGGGATGTGCACGCCGAGCATCTCCTCGAGGCACAGGGCCTGGGCGCAGAGCTGGACCTCGCCGCAGTCGTCGGCCTTGGGCTTGCCGCGTTTGTACTCGACGGGGTAGGGTTGCCAGAGACCCTGCACTCCGGGAAGGGCGGCACCGGATGCGTTGGATGCGGAAGCGGCACCAGGCGGCGGATCGCCCGGGTCAGCCGGTTGATCCGGTTCGGCGATCACGGCATCCGCCGACGGTGCCTGCTCGGCCTGCGCCTCCGCATTCTCAACCGCCGCATCGAGAAACGCCAGCGGATCGTCCCGGGCGGGGTTGTCGCCGCCTGCCGGCGGTGGTGGGCAATAGTCCACCTTATATGAATCTGTAGCGTCGGGCACCGAGGCGTCCGGCCCCGCCTGCAGCCGGTGGAACTCGACGACGTCGGCCTGGCCGACCAGCCCCAGCCGGTAGCAGCACAGCCGCAACCCGCGGGCGACCCTAAGGTCGCCGCGGGTTTCGTGGCCGGGCTGGTGTGCCTTTTCGTGCAGGTGTCGTCCCTGGACGGTGAGGCGGTTGTCGAGCCACTGCTGTTCGAGGTGGATCAGCCCCCACTGCCGCTCGCAGAACACCAGGTGCTGCAGGGCGGAGATGGGGAGGAGGTTGTCGTCGCCGTAGGGCGGCGGCCGGTCACTCCCAGTCGATCCACCGTTCAACGGCGACTCCTTCCGGAAGGTTCTGGTCATCCACCTTGAGCTCGTAGTCCTTAAACGACCGGGGCGGCCGGGCATCGCCGTTGCCGTTGACCTGGCCGTCCGACGGCAGCGGCTGGACGCCGTCGATGGGCTTGCAGGTGACGCGGGCGAAGAGCCGGTCGGCACGGGCATTGCCCAGGGCGCAGTCGTGTTTGAAGGCGATGCAGGCGACGGGGCGCATGTTGGCGCGGGCGGCCGACTTGTCGTTCTCGAACATCATGTCGAGAGCCCGCTTGAGCAGCTCCAGGTCGCTTTCCGAAAAGCCGGTGCCCTTGCCGCCGTTGGCGAGGCTGGGGCTGATGTAGCCGTGGACGCGGTAGAGGGCGTAGGGGACGGCGAATTTGCGTCCGATCGTGCGGTTGCCGCCTTCCTGTTTCTCGGCCTCGCGCTCGGTCGTGACGGCGCAGCGGGTGACGGCGTGCTCCTGGCTGACGATCGGATGAAGCGACCGGGCGATGCCGAACTGGACCGGGCCGCGAACCTGGCCGCAGTTGATCTCGGTAGTCATCACGGCGCCGAAGGCGCGGACGTCGAAGAAGTTCCCGCACATCCAGGCGGTCAGATCGCGGGCCTTCTGTTGGTCCTTCGGCAGGTTCTTCTTGTCCTTGGCAGCTGCGCCGGGTTCGACCTGCTGCCAGGCACGGTCGTGCTGGTTGTTGAGGATGGCCCGCTCCTTGACGTAGATCTCGTAGGGCGGCTTCTCTTCGTGGGCAAGCCCGACGAAGTTGCGGACCTTGCGCTTCAGGCAGACATCCGTGACGAGCCCCTGGCCGGTCTCCGGATCGATCCGCGGCAGGTTGCCGGCGTCCGGATCGCCGTTGGGGTTGCCGTCGGCGATGTCGAAGAAGTACACGAAATCATAGCGGTTGCTGACAGGCTGGCTGTTGCCGTTTTCGTTACTCATTGACTGTTTCCTCCTGGCTGGCGTCCTTCTTCGTGAAGAAGTCCGAACGCTGGTGGTAGTAAGCGATATAGAACAACCCCTGCTTCTCCAGAGGCAGGTGCGATGGGAAATGGCCGATGTGACCGCAGATTTCGCCGATCAGTTTCTCGCGATTAACGCATAGTCCCTGGTTGTCGATCTTGCCCATGTGGTGCTGGTGCAGCCGAAGCAGCCGCGGGAATACGCTGGCTGGGGTAGTGGCAGCTGCCCCGAAGTAGCGGTCCTTGATGGTGCTGTTCAGTTTGCCGTCCGTGGCATCCTCCTGTGTCTTTTCCAACGCGGCGAACAACCGGCCCAGGTGATACGCCTGGTCGGGATGGTCCTTGTCGAGTGCCATGGGCACCTCCTTTCCATAGTTGCGAACGAGACAGGCCTTAAGAGTCGCCGCACGGCGGTGGTTGACGGCCGCGTCGACCCGTATGCGGCGAATGACTGCGGAAAACAGGATCTGCGGATACGGCAGGCCCGCGAGCACGGCGCGGGCGAGCTGCCCGGCCAGCAGGGGATGGATGTCCTTCGGCTCGCGGGCGGTCTCCCACAACAGGCGACGGATGACCAGGGGCGGATCATCCGGCCGGGCTCCGCTCATCGCCAGATCGTCGGCATGCCGAGCGAGCCGTTCGGCGAATTGCTGGACCGTACCCGCCAGCCAGTAACGAATATTGATCCGGCTGGCGTTGGGCGACAGGCCAAGCACGTAAAAGGGGGCATCCGGATAGGCGACTTCGTCGGCGAGTCGGGCCTCTTTGGCGGCAAGCAGAAAAGCCTTGAGCCGATCGACAGTCGGGCCGTGCTCGGCCGACTCGTCGCCTTTGGGAGCATCTTCCCCAAAGAACGCGTGAAACAGCTCCTCAGCGTCACTCGCCTCTGGGCGATCGGTCCAGAACACGACAGTGGCGTCGCCGATCCGCACCCGCCGGTCGCTGTCGGCCAGCAGGCGGTTCAAGGCGGTTGTGTAGCGAAATGCATCGTGCACACCGACGGGGGCGTTGTAACTCTGGGCCTTGCCGTAGCTGGTGAAGGCGTCGAGGTTGAACGAGACGATGGCGGCCCCGGTCGTGTTCGTTCCAGCCACGCCGGAAATCATCGGGTGAAGACGGGCCAGGTCTTCCCGCTGGCCGGTCAGGAGTGAGACCCCGCGGTCGACGTCATCCTGCTCCGTCGCGGAATTCGCCTGCGACCGCCAAACTCTCTTGACGACTTCACTCTGGTGGACGAATCCCTGGTGTCCGCGGAATCGGAAGACCACGTTGAGCCCGGCCACTTCCTGCCAGTTGGGCAGCGTTTCGGCGCGGTTCGGGTCCCACTGTTCGAGGAACCGGCACAGCGCGATGTAGCCCGCATCGTCGCCAACTTCCTTCCGCAACGACAGGTGCAGGTCGCGGAACGCGGCGAACATCTGCTCGGCACGCTCGGGCTTACCCTTGTTGTCGCGCCCGAGGACATAGCCGGTATTGTCCCAGCAGAAGAAGGGCTTCAGGCCGGTCCCGGACCGCCCCCCGCCGTCGGGGACCAGCATCGACCTGGGGATGGGCTTGCCTCGTTCGTTGGTATCGCGGATATCCTCGAATCCCGCAAGACATCCGTCCGGTTCGAGCAGAACCTGCAGGTGCACCTTCTGCATGCTGAACCCGAAGCTCGCCACCGCCTGGTCCGGGTCGGCCTCCAGCCGCTCGTAGTACTTGATCAATGCCGGCAGGGGACCGCTTGTGACCTGGCTCATGACCTCACCTCCTCGCTCGCCAGCGGCGGCACGTCGATCACGCCGTCGCGCATGACCGCCCGGAAGAAGCGGGGCGACATGTCCTCGGCGAAGTCGATGTCGTGCAGCATGTAGCCCAAGTCCCGCTCGCCCATGAGCTCGTCGTGAGACGCCGGCAACGGATCGTCCTTCTCGATCAAGGCGAAATCGGCCGGGAACTCGCGGCAGCCCAGGTATGGCCTGTGATAGCACTGCCCGGCTCGGGCCCGGCGGTTAACCTGGTCGAGGTGCTTGCCGGGATTGTCCTCGCCGCCGAGGATGTCGAAGCTCGCCTCGATGACGTACTCGACATCGCGAAGCAGCGTCGCCGCCCGCTGCTGGCGATCGTCCTCGATGTACAGCGCGAGGCTGCCCCGACCGGACTTCATCACCCTGGACACGCTGCCGGCCGGCACTTTGCTGGCCACCTCGTTGCGGCGCAGCGAGGTGAACCGGATCGGACAGAGCACGTGCAGCCGGCTGATCCGCCAGCGGATCTCCGGCTTCCAGTAGATTGCCTCGACGATCCCCCGTGCGGCTGAAGGAGTGATCACGTCGTATGACACCCTCTCCACCTTCATCTCCGGCCGAGTAAAACAGGCGAACTCGCCCCAGACGTGCAGCCTTATGCCTGCCATCGATGTCTCCTTTTCCGGCTTCAGGTACGATTCTTCAGCAAGCCGCCCGAGAAGGGTCGGACGACGTGCAAACATTGTCCGCCGCGGCACTTGAGCATCACCGCACCGCGGGTAGAATGAACTGGTCAGGACGCGTTCATGAACGCTGTTTTCGAAAGGCCCGGCCCATGCACAGACAGATGCCCAGCCCTTCACGCTATTCGCCCGATATCCGCATAACGCTGGATGTCGACGGCCGGCAGTGCCGAGTGAACGAGGTCGGCCCCGACTTCATCGTAATACGGGATGCGTTTCCACTACCTCCCATGAACGCCATTCTGACGGTTACTGTCGACGACATCGCCGTCATTCGACGCGTATTCTTGCCCGACGGCGTCGCCACAGATCGAAGGCGCCAGCCTTCGATCATTCTCGAAACCTCTGCCCCGACCCCCGTGGACGAGGCGGGGCAAGCTCGCACATAGAACGAAGTTCGATCCGCACCTCGAATCGAGATGAGCAGTGCATGATAGCCGACATCGTTGACCCTGCCTACCGACCTGCATTACCATTCTGCCATGGACGATCCAACGAAGAGGTTTTGCCTGCGTCACGGAATCAGCCTGGTTCGTGAGCTCGGCCGTGGCAGGGAAGGGATCGTGTATGAGACTACCCGTGGCACGGCGCTCAAGGTTCACCGAGAGGACGGTGGCTATCGTCGCGAGCGAGATGCCTACCTCCGCCTGCACGACCTTGACATACAGGAGATTCACGGACTGACCGTCCCGTCGCTGCTGAACCATGACGACGCATGCCGCATACTCGAAATAACGCTTGTGAACCCGCCGTATCTCCTGGATTTCGGGTCCGCGTGGCTGGATTCGCCGCCCGACTTCCCGGACGAGCATATCTCTCAGTGGCACGAGGAGATCCGCGATCGCTTCGGGTCGCACTTCGCCGATGCAATGGCCATCGTGAACGCACTCGCCCAAAAGGCGGGGATTCACCTTCTGGACGTAAATCCCGACAACATCGAGTTCGAAGACAGACATAGGCCCTTCCGATAGATCAGAAGACCAGCCGATCGATGCCCAACCCCATCGCCTCAAACGTCAGCCCCAGTTTTTTCTTGTCATACGCCGCATAATTCGCCAGGTAGTACCGCCCGTGCCGCTCCAGCAGGACGGTATTGTCCAGAAGCTTCCGCAGATCATGCTCCCGCACGCCGACCACATACCTCTGCGCCATCCGATCGAACCGCCGCAGATCTTTCGGGTCGGGCAGATCGGGCATCCGCTCCAGCTCTTTGATCAATTGCTCGCCGCGACCATAGGGCACCAGGATCGAAACCTGGCTGTCGTCGATGAACCGGTACCGCTGGGCCCCTTCGCGAAACTGATGGTGTAGCGGCTCACCGCTGACGCCGCCGAAGCACGTCATCACGCTCTCGCCGCCGCGCCCCTTGTCCCAGCCTCGCCCGTCCTCGCCGCCCTGCTGCCAGTAGTGCAGGCGGAAATAGGCCTCGATCGCCCCGGGCGCAAGAAGGTCGGCCTCGTGTTCCGGCGCGACCTCCCGGAAATGACCTGCCGCGTGACGAACGAACGGCGGAGGGCGATGAGCCTTCTCGTCGTAATCGAAGACCACGACCCGACCCGGCCGGGATTGCCCGGTGTCGTCCGTCAATCGCCCCTCGCGGTTGCACCGGCCAGCCGCCTGCGCCACCGAATCCAAACCGGCGGCCGCGCGGTAGACAGCCGGGAAATCGACGTCCACGCCCGCCTCGATCACCTGAGTCGAGATCACCCGGCACGGCTCGTTGACCGCCGGATCAAGCCGGCGGCGGATCTCGGCCACGATCTCGCTGCGATGCTCGGCACACATGCAGGCGCTCAGGTGCAGTGCGCGGGGGTCGTCCAGCAGCCGGAACAGCTCGGCCGCGTGCCGGCGCGAGTTGACGATGCACAGCACCTGCCGCTCGCCCCGCAACTTCTCCACGATCTGCTCATCGGTCAGGTCCCCGGCGGGGCGGACGTCGGTGCGGCGGAGGGCGTCGTGCAGCGACTGCGGATCGGTAATGATCGGCGTGACGTTCGCAAGCCCGATCGCAAAGCCCTCCCGCTTCTCGACAGCCGGCTGCGTCGCGGTGCACAGCACCACCGTCGCCCCATAATTGCGGACCAGTTCGTCGAGCGCTGCCAGCGTCGGCGCCAGCAGGTTCGGCGGCAGCGACTGGGCCTCATCCAGGACGATCACGCTTTTTGCCAGCCGGTGCAGTTTTCGGCAGCGGGAGGTCCGGCAGGCGAACAGAGACTCAAACAGCTGCACATTCGTCGTGACGATCAACGAAGCGTCGAAATTTTCCGCCGCCAGCCGGGACCGCTCCGACTGTCGTCGCGGATCATCCGGATCGAGACTGCTATGATGCTCCAGCACCTGGTCCGCCAGATCGTCCAATGCTTCACGGAACACGCCAGCTGTCTGCTCGATGATGCTGGTGAACGGGATGGCATAGACCACGCGGCGAAGCCCGTGCCGCTGGGCGTGCGTTAGCGCGAACGCCAGCGACGACAGCGTCTTGCCTCCGCCCGTAGGCACGTTCAACGAAAACAGCCCCGGGGGCAGGACCGCCTTCTCGCGACAGGCAGCCAACACCTCCCGCCGCCGACAGTTCACCTCGGTATCCGCGGATTCCAACTGTTTGTCTTCAAGGTATTTGTCGAGGCGTACCAGCATGTCGGCGGGAGTGGCAGGTTGCGTCGGCCGCTCTCTTGCACGCTGCGGCTGCATGAACCACTCTGTCGCCAGGAAGTCCGCATCGACCAGGCAGGAGAAGAGCATCCGGATAAAGAACGATATTGTGAACGCATCCCGCCGACGATCACCGGTCGGCTGCAGTTTCGGCGGGGCCGGCAGTGCCATGTTCAGAATATCGTTCGGTGCGGCCGCAAACGGTTCGATCTGCTTCTTCAGTCGCAACGATAGCCCCGCCTCCCCGCCGATATGGTCCGGTAACCCCGGATGATGGCCGGCGAGGCAGTATGCCAGGATCGCCCCGAGCGCGCCGCAGCTGGCGGCGTGCTGGGCGCCGGCTGTGGAGTGGTCGACCCGGCCGGCCACCTCCCCCCGGTGCTCGTCGTCGTCCCCGCCGGCCGCCGTGCTGCTGCACAGATATCGCTGAAACGCATCGCTGTACTTGCCCAGGTCGTGCCACCAGCCCGCCAGGCGACCCCACTCGCCGGCCCCGAAGGCGGCTGCAAAATCCGCCGCCCCCGGCAAGGCCCCGCCGTCACCCTCGGCTACTTGTCGAAGGTGGTCGATCAGGGACTCCCAATCCTGCCGCCCGTGCGGCGGCGGCAATGTATGTGCGTAGTGCGTCATTTCGTCCTCGACTCTCAGTGCATGGGCCCGATAACATGCTCTCTCGCCAGACAAAGGCCCGCGCCCTGCGACATGATCCGCCCACTATAGGTCCGGACATCCACCAGGACAACGAACTGCAACGTAGAAGCCAGACGCCGGATCGGCCTGCACGCCCCGGCCTCGGCCGATCCGAAGGCAGCCAGGGCGCGATCACACCCGAAAGCACGCGACTCTGAACGTAGTTTGTGTAACAGGTATGACAAGTACGGTCGCACCTGCCGGCGTTCACGTGAATTCACACTTTTTTGGCCTGCCTGGAGCCGCCTGCGACCGTACTTGTCATACCCCTGTGCCATACTTGCGGTAGAGGCGGCTGTCGCACGTCTGGCCGCCGGAGCGTGAGAGGAGTCCTGTACCAGGTGTCCGGGCAATCAATGCCACCGTCCCGGACACCGCGGACTGGCGACATCCCGTGCCACCTGTTATGCTGGAGGGCACATTTCCTACGGCTCATTGAGAATGGAGGCAGCAAGATGCTTTACACCGTACTGATGACGGCGCTGGTTTCTGTCGTGGCACCGGCGAGTCAACCAGGTCCTGTCGGCATTGTACCCACGAGCCAACCGGCTCCCGTCGGCATCGTACCGACCAGCCAGCCCGTGGCGACGACCCAGACCATCGTGCTGGCGGTGCAGGACGAGGAAGAGGAGGAAGAGCCCGGATCCACCATTCCGGCTGCCGCCCTGCAGCGGACGTGGAGTCGCATGATCGAATCGGCCGAGGCGTGCGAGTCGACGGGCACCGTTGCCAGCCTGCATCGGGCCCGGGTGATGTGGACGAAGGCCTTGAACATGCCGACCCAATATCCGCAGATCGAGGCCCCCGAGGCGACCCTGGCACGAATCCGCCATGCCCTGCAGGAGCTGCCGGAGAAGATGCGGGTCGCCCAGATCGCCGAGCAGGCCGAACGGGAGCGTCGCAAGAAGAACGTGCGTCGCACGGGAGCCCCCAGTGCGGCACGCATGAACCAGGCGGTCCAGGACAACGCTCGCGACAGCGTTGAGCAGCAGCGGCGGGAACAGCAACGACAGGAAAAACTGCGGCGAGAGCAGCAGCAGCGGAACCGGTAGGTACGTCTCTTTCTGACAACAGCAGCCGCATCTTCTCTCTGCCAGCGCGGGTGTCTCGGGAGGCAGTCCGTCCTGGCGGTATAGAGATGCCCATGTGGGCGCGTCATGCAGTAATGCACGTGCTGCGGAGCACCGTCGCTGCGTGAGCGGGTTCTTGCCAGCGCCTTGTGTCCCCGGGAAAATTGGAAGCGAGGTATTCGATGCCGGTATCTGATGAGGTGGTTTTCGGTTGGATCATTCTCCTGGCGACTGCTGCCGGGGTGATCGGGTATTTCATGCGACGCCAGGCTGCGACGCTGGTCCTCCAGAAGTTCAGCTTCTCGGCGCCGCCGCAGCCGGCGACGCGGCCGACCGTTGAGATCGTGGGGCGAGTGCGGGGCATCATCGCATTCGTGCTGACCCTGGTGGGCTTCAGCCCGATCACCCGCTTCACGATCGCCGGGACGGAGCTTCGCTACCAGACAACGAGCCTGCTGGGGCAGCGATCGCATTTCATTCCCTTGCGATGCGTCGCGAGCGTGGCCGCCGGCGTGCACAAGCCGCTGACGGCAATCGTTATGGCTGCACTGATGACGGTGCTGGGTATCTACGGCAGTATCGCGTCAGGAAGCTGGGCGCCGGTTGCCATCGGGCTGGTGCTGGCAATCGGCCTGGTCGTGCTTTACCTGCTGAGCAAGAAGTTCTACGTCGAGGTATATGCCAACGGCGGGCCGCCGATCATCCTGATGTTCAAGCCCAACGTGCTGGAGGGGGTGCCGATCGACGTCGAGCAGGCGCTGGACGTGATCGGCGTGATCCGCGACCTGGTCATGCAGCAAGGGCCCGCCGCGGCCGCCGCCGCCCGCGGGGTGCCTGCGGTCCCCGTTGAGGCGCCGGCGAGCGAGCCGGCGCTGCCGCCGCCACCGCCGCCCGCCGCATCGTCGACCGATTATGCGGCCGCGGAACTGGAGGCCATGGCTGGCGACCTGTTCGCCGAGGCGAAGAAACTCGCCCAGGCCGGCCAGAGGTCTCAGGCTATCGCGATGCTTCAGGACCTGGTTTGCCAGTTCCCCGACACGCGTGCGGCCGAGCGGGCTCGCCGCAGCCTGGACAAGAGCGGCGCCCAGGTTGGATGAGGCGGGGATTCAGTCGCCTCATTCGAGCTCTGCCTGGAGGCGTTTGATCCGATATGCCGGGGCGCAGGCCGCGGATGAAGCGCGGCCCGGCATCCGGCTTCGCCGAATCGCGGCCACGCCGTGGCGGGTTGGAGGACCGTGGCGCCTGGCAAGTCTACCGCTCCCTTACGGTCGCGGCTCGTTGGGGCAGGGCCGTGGCAAGCCCGACGAAAGCGGCTGGCGCGAGCCCGGCAGCGATATACGGGCTTGCCTCAGCGCAGGTCCTTGACCGGCGGCAATGGCGCCGCCGTCATGAACTGAAGCACCCCGGCCGCGTTGAGGTTGTGGCGGATCTGGTACTGCCCCTGCCAGGTCGATTCGGTCCACTGGCCCCTGGACACCGTCAGATGAAACGTGCGATCCATACGCATAAGCCGCAGCTGCACCTCGCCAGCCGAACCCGCGAGCAGATCCGCCAGTTCTTCCGGGGTCGTCTGGTCGGACAGCAGCTGGCCGTCGATGGCCAGGACCGTATCGCCGACCTCGAGCCAGGTGCTGGCTGCGGGGCCGGCCGAGTCGATCTGCGTGATGCGCCACTGGCCGGCGTGGTTTTCGATCGCCAGGCCGGCTCCGGTGTGTGCTACGGGCGCCTCGCTGATCTCGAGCACGGCTTCGCACTTGGCGGTGGCGGCGATCTCGTCGGCGACCTTGCGGACGGTCCGGTTGCCGGCGGTCTCGGGCTCGAGCGCTATGTGGAAGCGGAGCAGGACGTTGGCGGTGAGCGAGGCGCTGGAGCGTCGCACCGACTGGATCTCGTTGCCGACCAGGTCGGCAAGGCACTCGACGGGGACTTCCTCCTGGATGCCGAGTTGCGTGTACTGGACGGTCAGCGGCAGCTGCTTCATCGTCTGCTGCACGCCGCTGACGACCGCGGGCTGGTAGTGGGCGATCAGTTTCTGGATCAGCGCGTTGTCATCGACGCCCCTGGGGTGCGCCCAGCGGCCCGCCATGCGGTGGAAACCGTGCGCCTGGAGGAGCTGCTGCGTGTCGGGGGCGTCGGAGTCGATGCGGGCGAGAAGCCCACACAGCAGGGCCGTCGCCTCCTGCAGGTTGTACTTGTCTGCCTGCTGGACGGCTGTGCGAAGGGCCTTGCGGTCGGGGTCCCACAGGTCGAGATTGCTGACCTGCTCCTGCAGATCGAGCCCCGCCTGTGTCGGCGCCGCCAGGGTGACCGCGTGAACGTCATCCTTCCAGACGCTGGGCAATCGTTTGCCGGTGATGGGATCGACGACCTTGTAGAGCCCCTCCAGCTCCTCGATGTTGCCGGTCACCTCAGTGCCGTCCTTCCTGACGATCTTGCCGATCCGGGCGAAGGGCAGCTGCTTGAAGCGGGTGACGAACAGACGGGTGTAGCACGCGTAGAGCGGGGCGCGAATTTCCTCGACCAGCAGGGCCTGGGGCCACTGCTCGACGAAGGCGTCGAGCTCGCGGATGCACAGATCCGGGGCGGGGGTGTTGTTGTCCACCGTCTGGCGGACCGCCCGCCACTGGACGCCGCAGAGTTTCTCCGCGGCTGCTGTCATCCGCTGGCGGACCTGCTGTTCGTGCTCGCTGTCGGGATAGCACAGCAGGAACAGCCGGCACGCCGCCAGGAGCGATTTCTGCTGCCCGGGCGTGTCCAGGGGGGCCTCGTTGAGTCGTGCCAGGTCGCGCCGCTGGAGTTCGGCCAGGAGGGTCTTGCGGACCTGGTCCAGTTGGGCCTTACGGGTTGCAGACTGGATGTCGCCGGCGTGGTCGTCGAGCCAGGCGATGGCGGCGGGCACCGCATCGGCGGCGGCGAGCCGGGCGACTTCGTCGGCGATGGTCTTGAATGTCCGCTGGTCCATGGCCTCGGGGATGCGGGCGATGGCCTTGCGGGCGGCGGCGGCGTGGCGCCCGTCGGGGTACTGGGCCAGGTAGTCATCGAGGGCGGCCCGGCGATCCGGCAGGTCGGGCCCGTCGGCGGGGTACTTCTCGTCGATGAGGCGAAAGTCTCGGTCGTCGATGCGGGCGGGCAGCTGCGACAGGTGGTCGGCCGCCTGCTTGCGGTAGGGCTCGGGTGGCTGGGCGTCCAGGTACGCCTGCCAGACCTGCATGGCGGCCTCGTATTCGTCGCCCAGCTGCTTCGCCTGCTCGATGGTCTGTTCGAACTCGTACTCCGCGACCCGCTCGCGGGTTTCATGGAGCTGCCGCTCGGCACGACGGGTCAGTTCGTTCGATGCGTGGGTCTGGATGTAGGTCTGAAAGAGATCCAGCGCCTCGTGCGGATCGCTCATCGCCGCGGCTTTGGTGACGAGGGCCTCGTATCGGTACTCGGCCTGGCGCTGCTTGACCTTCCAGAGGATCAGGATCGACGTGAGAAACGCCATCAGGATCGCGGCATAGAGGAACCAGCCGACCGGGCTCAACCACAGGGACTTTTTATGGGTGCTTTGCATTGTGCTTTCGTTTCCTGGCTGTCGATACGCTGCGAGCGATTTGTTCGTTCGGGGATTCTAACACATCAGGCCGAGGTGCCAAGGGCGGGCGGGCGCGACCGACGCAATCGCCCCCGGCCACACGGTCGCCGGCGTGCCGGCCGGGTCCTGCCCGCGATGTTAAGCGGATTGTTGACAAAGCAGGAGCCTTGACAGCACCGGGGCAAACGCGGAGTATGCAGGTATCATCTCAAACATAGTATGTGCGAGACATCGTGATGGGTCAGCGGGCAAAATCTATGCATCCTCAAACGTGGTATGTGTTTACAGGCGGCCAGCGCTACGGGCCCTACCCTCGGGACAAGGTGCTCGGCTGGATCCGGGACGGCAGGTTCGGCACGGACGCGCAGTTCTCCTGCGGGGCCGACTGGATGGACGTCGCCGAGGCCATCGCACGAATGACGGGTTCCCAGCCGGAAGAAATCGTACTCGAGGCGGTGCCAGATGAGGAGGTTCTCGAACTGGAGCCGGCGGCTGAAGCCGCCAACGTCGGCGCGTCGCACGCGGCCGGTGCCGGTGTACCGCCGGCATTGCTGCAATCACTTGCGCCCACGACCAATGTGCCTGCCGCCGACTCGCCGGAAGGGTCCGGCCAGGCCGAGCCGGTCGCGACGGTGCCCCGCCGGGACCGGATCGTGGTGATCGGTCGCCGCGCCTCGGGCAAGACGATCTACCTGGCGACGCTCTACAAGCACCTGTGGAAATCGCGCGACGGCATGACCATGAAGGCGCTGAGCGGGCAGGTCCACAAGGAACTGATGGACATCTGCGAGACGCTGCGCCGCGGGGAGTGGCCGGCCGCCACGCTGAAGACGACGCTGGCCCATATGGAGGTGGAGATCACCTACCGCGGTTCGACCAGCACACTGGTCGGGCTGGACTATGCGGGCGAGGTCTTCCGCGACGCCTTCGTCAACGACGACAGCGAATCGCCCGAGGCCAAAGCCCTGATCGACCACATCGACCGGGCGGCGGCGGTGATCCTGCTGGTGGACCCATCGGTGGCGGTCGGCGGGGATTCGGACGCCTTTGTCGATGACGATTTCGGCGTCGTGCAGGCGATCCGGCGGATCCGCGATTGGCCGGACGGCGACAAGGTGCCGATCGCCCTGGTGTTGACCAAGGCGGACCAGAACCTCGCCCTGTTCAAAGGCAAGGGGGCGGGCAGGGACTTCGTCGCCGAGCACTATCCGGCCCTGGTGCGTACGCTCGGGCGCAGCCGGTTCTTCCACGCCTCGGCCGTCCAGGCTCACAAGGACGCGAAAGGGCTGCTGCGGCCCAAGGCCGACTCGGTCCCGGTGAACGTCGTCGAGCCGCTGAAGTACTGCCTGGCGGTCCTTCAGCAGCACGAGCAGAAGGAACAGGAGGAGGCCGAGCTGCAGGCGCGGCAGCAGGCCATGCTCGAGTACGCGCAGGCCCAGGAGGCGGCGCAGCAGCACAGGCAGCGGATGTTCGCCCTGTTCATCATCGGGCTGATCACACTGGGCGTGTGCATTATGGGATTGATCATCGCGTTTCACCTTTGACGGGAACTGCCATGAGGATCGACAGACATATTTACGGTTCGGTTGCCGGCTACAGGACGCTGGCCCGCAGCGACGGGCTCCCGGATGCAACCGTCCGCACGCTGGAGGGGCTTTCGGTGGGTGCGCCTGCCAGCGCGGCGGTGCTGTCGGCCCTGGGGACGTGCCCAGCCTACATTGTGCTGCCGATCGGACAGCAGCGGGCGGTGGCGCGGATCGGGCCGGGCGGTCGCGATGACCAGGGCCGGCCGACGCTGCTGCAGGTGACGCTGGCGGCGGGCCGGGCCCAGTGGGACGGTGTGCTGCAGGGCGACGTGGTGTCCCTGATCCGCAGGCAGGACCTGTGGAAGTGGGACGGCCAGCCGGCGGTCCACGCCGTGGAGTTCAGTCCAGGCCGGTCGCGTGACGGCCGGACATCTGCCGCGACGGCGGACAAGCTGCTGGCGATCGTCTCACTGCTGGAGCGAAACGGTTCGGGCGGCAAGCCGGTGCTGGTGCGGGAGCAGGACCTGTCGCTGGAGGAGTTCTGCCTGCTGGAGCGGTTGCTGCCGCCGGGGGCGCGGGCGAGCCAGACCCTGGTCTACCGGGCGTTCGGTCCGGGGCTGCGGGCGTCACTGGTCTGCATGGCCCGCGAGGCGGGCGGGGCGGCGGGGAATTTCTTCCAGCCGGGGCAGCAGGTCTCGCTCTCGCCGTACGCGCAGGCGCTGGCGCAGGCGGGGTTCAAACTGGGGCAGATTCCCGAAGGGTTCATCCGCGGCTACAGGGGGTTCGGCATGAGAGAGCGTGCATCGGTGCCGGGGTCGACGCGGGCGAGGCGGGATCTGCCGGACGACTTTCCGCAGCAGGTCATTGTTGAGAAGTGGCCGACGGGCATCATCGCCGGCCTGATGGTGGCGTGTGTGCTGTTGCTCGCGGTAACACTTGCCTGGTGGTTGACGAGCCGGTTAGCGGGGCGGAAGCACGCGGCGGCGGTGGCGGCGCTGCGGGCGGAGTATGAAGTGGAACTGGACAAAGTCAAGGAACAGCACAAGGCAGAGATAGCGGCATTGGAGCATCTGAATACACAGGCTGCCTCCGGGGCCGACAGGACGATTAAGGATATTCAGAAGCAGATCACAGACTACGAGCACGACCTGAAGGCGAAGGAGCAAGAGATAGAGGCATGGCGGAACAAGTACATCAACGCGGTACTGGCAGATGTGAAGGCGCTCAGTGAATTACGTTTGCCTCCCCTCAGTGACGGCCAGCAGCGACAAATCCAGGATGTATGCGAGCAAATCGCGAGGCGCGTTCCTGATGGGGACCAACGCAAAGAAGCGGAAGATCTACTCAAGAGGATGGAAGCTCGGCTGGCAAAGGAAGCCCTCGCAAGCAGACTTGCAGTACGTGTATCGAAAGACACCAGCGAGCAATCGCAGGATGCACCCCAGACGTCTCCCAACCCCAACGCGCAGCCCGATGAACCTAAGCATCCTACCAATGACGCGGACCGGCTTCTGGATGGCCTGGACGGGCATATCGAAGATCTCGAACGAGTGGTCGCGTCGCGTCAGAATGATAATGACAAGAGATTGCTACTCCAGCTAAAGAACGCCAGAAATGCATACGACGAGTTCCGTTACATGGATGAACGGCGCGAGCAACATGAAGCCAACGTGAAAGATGCTTTGCGCAGGGCGCGTACAGAGCTCTATAAATGGAGACATCAGAAGGTGGAGGATCCGTACACTCTTAGAGCCAAGGACGACGTCGATGCAACCATGGCGCTCATAGTGAAGGTATCGAAGTGAGATGGAGATGCGGTTCTTTAG
Source organism: Phycisphaerae bacterium (assembly GCA_041687575.1). GTDB lineage: Bacteria > Planctomycetota > Phycisphaerae > UBA1845 > JANYLN01 > JANYLN01. The sequence goes on from JAWLBS010000017.1 coordinate 18,639, forward strand.
GTAATAAGTAACATGACCAACCTCGCCACAACCCGTCTCCAACAGGCCCGCGTCCACATGCAGGCCGGCAACGCCGCTAAGGCGGTCGAGTTGCTGGAGCAGGCCCGTGCTTTGGCGCGGGGCGACCGGCAGGTGCTCGTGCCGATCCTGCGGGACCTGGCGCAGGCCTATCAGGCGATGGGGATGTCTGCCAAGGCCGATCGCTGCACCGCCGAACTGGGGGCGATCGCGCCCGGGGCAATGCCCGGTGTGCAGCCGCCCGAGCCGATCGCCATCGAGTCCCGCGGCTCGATCGTGCCGATCGTGCTGGTTATGACGCTGGTGCTGTTGGGGGTAGCCGGCATCGCGATCGTCTGGATGGCGGCCGGAATGCGCTACGACACGCGGCCTGCGGCAACGACAGGCAATGCCGGCCCGGCGATTAAAGAGAGCATACCCGCCCATTCAAATCCGCCGGCGGTTGCCCTGAGTTCGTCTGGCTCCACCGCGACCCTGGCGGAGCGGCACCGGGCGCTGCTAATCAAGGAGAACGTCGGCCTGGTGATCCAGGTCGCGCGGTACAGGGGCATGGTCGCCGGCCAGATGCGCGAGGCCGAGTTCCCCTTCGGAACGGGCACCTGCTTCGCCGTCGGGCGAAACGGGCTGATGCTGACGAATCACCACGTGATCGCCCCGCCGGTCGACGGCGTGCCGCCCACGCTGCAGGACCTGGCAATGCCGAGCATGGTGCTGCAGGGGCTGGTGACGTTCGTCTGCCTGGGCGAGGATGCGTCCAGGCACTACGAGGCCCAGATCCCTCACGTCAGCAGCCGGTACGACCTGGCGCTGCTGAAGGTGAAGGCGACCTTCGCCCGGCCGCTGCGCCTGCGGCGCGAGGCGGTCACCCTCGGCGAGCAGATCTTCGTGGGCGGCTATCCCGGTGCCGTCGATGAGATCCTCACGCAGGCCAATGTGCTGCAGGTGGCCGGCCGGTGGTTCACCGAGGCCGCCAGCGGCAAGGTGGCGTTCCACACCTGGTTCGATCAGGGCACGTTCGAGCCGACGCTGACGGCGGGCATCGTCAGCGCGGCCAACCGGCAGATGGCCAATGTGTCCTACATCCAGCACGACGCGAAAACCTCCGGCGGCAACAGCGGCGGACCGCTGCTGAACCGCAACAACGAGGCGATCGGCGTGGTCACCCTGGCGGGCACCACGATCGATACCCAGGGGTACAACTTCGCTCTGTCGATCCCGCAGATCATGGACGAAATCGAGCCGTACCTGAAGTCGCCTTGAGTGGGGCGGCGGCCGGCGGGAAAGAGTACACGGGCGTTTTGCCCGGAAAGCGGGGGACAAGCATCGAGATGCGTGATCGAAACCCGGACAGGATCGGCGTGCTTCGGCCGCGGTGGGGGAATCTGCACCGAGCGGTGGGGTATGTGCTGGCGGTCGCGCTGACGGCGGCGGTCTTCTCAGGTTGCGCCCGGCCGGAGCAGCCCGCCGTTGAGACCGATCCCGTGGGCAAGCCGATCGAGGGGGCGCAGGACACCCCGCCTCCGCGGATGTCCGACGAGCGACCTTCCTCTTCTCAGGCACCCGCCCCGCAAGAGCCCGAGACCTCGTCCCTGCTGCGGAATTACCAGCAGCAGATGCAGCAGGGCGGAGGTTCGGCAGCGGGAAACGGCGCCGGGGCAGGCGGCGGCTCCGCCGCGGGTGCGGGTGCAGGCAGCGGCCAGGGGGCCGGCGGCCAAGGCGAGGGATCGGGACAAGCCGAGGGACAAGGCAGCGGGCAGGGCGGTGGCACGGGTACCGGGCAGGATAACGGCGCGGGGGCCGGGCCGGGCGGCGACGAGGGCACGGGACGGACCGGCGGTGCGTCCGGCCAGGACGGCGCCGGCCAGACAGGTGACGCCCCGTCGCCTGGCGGCCAGTCCTCTGCCGGCGACGGGTCTTCGGCGGGCGGGCAGTCGTCCCGTTCGAATGGTCAATCCGGCGAGCAGCCGGATGCCGGCGCCGCGGACCAGCAGGGCTCATCGGGTTCGGCGAACGAAGGTGCCGAGGGCGAATCGGGCGAGGCACAGCAGGATGTGAACGCCTCCAATTCGCCAGCCGAACCGTCGCCGGACAGCGCCAAAGACAAGCCGGACGTTTCTCCCGAGCCGGCTTCCGCTGCCCCGCCGCAGGAATCCCCGTCGAGCGAAGGTGACAAGGATCCATCACAGCAGACCGGCGAAGCGGCGGAAGGGCAGTCGAAGCCGCCCGCCCAGCCGCAATCGTCCGCAGCCGATGCCGGTGCGAGCAAGAACACATGCTCCAGCTGCGGGGCCACGATCGACGCCGGCGGCGGCGCATGCTCGTCCTGCGGCGCCGGTGCAGGCGAAGGCAGCGACGCCGATACGGGCGGAGGCGAGGGTGCTGACACGGGCGAGGAAGACACCGCACCCGCCGAGCCGGGCGGGGCCGAGGCCGGCCTGGAAACGGGTCGCCAGGAGGAAAACCCCACCCCAAGCCCTCCAGGACGGGAAACGGACATCGATGCCAACAAGGCGGACGGCTCGGCCGGACCGGCGGGAGCGGGCATGCCGGGCGAGGCGGTCCGCGAGGAGTTCGTCGACCCGACGACCCAGCCGTCCGCACGGCTCGAGGACCTGCCTGCCGAGTACCAGCGGATGCTCAAGGATGATCTGGCGATCGAGGCAATGCCGCCCGAGCGGCGCCAGCTCATCCTGAACTACTTCCGCAATCTGAGGCAGGCAACGGCCAGCCAGCCGACTGCGGCCGGACCATAGGGTGGTCGCTGACAGGCAGGGGGCGGGGCGTGTCTCAGGACATTACTAGTTTTGTGAAAGGCGTTCTATGGCGAGTACGGATTCCGCGACAACAGACATAATTGACCTCGACAGCCGGGCCGGCAGGCAGGCGTGCGATCGGCTCCGCACCACGTTCGCGGCGCTGCGCGAGCAGGTCGAGCGGGTAATCGCGGGGCAGACCTACGTGGTCGATGCGGTGCTGTATGCCCTGTTCCTCAGCGGGCACGTGCTGCTGGAGGGTCTGCCGGGGCTGGGCAAGACGGTGCTGGTCCGCAGCCTGGCCCGGTGCCTGGGGCTGCAGTTCAGCCGGATCCAGTTCACCCCGGACCTGATGCCGGCCGACGTGATCGGCACGCGGGTCCTCGAACAGCAGGCGGATGGTCGGATGACCTTCAAGTTCGAACGCGGGCCGCTTTTCGCCAACCTGGTGCTGGCTGATGAGATCAACCGGGCGACGCCCAAGACCCAAAGCGCGATGCTCGAGGCGATGCAGGAGCGGCAGGTGACGGTGGCGGGCACGAGTTACCCGCTGCCGGACCCGTTTCTTGTCCTGGCGACGCAGAACCCGCTGGAGCTGGAGGGGACCTACCCGCTGCCCGAGGCGCAGCTCGACCGGTTCATGTTCAAGGTCAACGTCGGCTTTCCGGACCAGCTCACCCTGGTCGAGATCATGCGGCGGACCACCGGCTGCGGCGAGCCGGAGGAGCGGATCGAACAGGTGGTCGACTCGGCCGCGGTCATGGCGTCGTGGAGGCCCCTGGTTCGCCAGGTCAAGGCCGAAACCGCCCTGCTGGACTACGGTGCCCGGCTGATCATGGCGACACACCCCAATGGCGAGGACGCGGGCACGGCCCGGCAGTACGTGCGGTTCGGGGCGGGTCCGCGGGCCCTGCAGTCGATGATCCTGGCGGCGAAGCTGCGGGCCCTGCTCGACGGCCGGACCACCGTGAAGCGCGACGACCTGCGGGAGGTCGCCCCGGAGTGCCTTCAACACCGGCTGATCCTCAACTTCGAGGCGCAGAGCCGTGGAGTGACCGTCGGCGACGTGATCGAAGAAGTCCTGCGCCAGGTGAGGTGGTAGCCATGCCGCCGTTCGAGTTTCAGGTCAACGATCTGCACCGGCTGCGGGGGCTGTCGTTCGCGGCGAGGATCCCCGCGATGGTCGGGGTGGAGGGCAGCCGGCGGGTGCGGCGCTCGGGCGAGGGGCTGGAGTTCATGGACTTCCGGCCGTACGTGCCCGGTGACGATACCCGACACATCGACTGGAACCTCTACGGGCGGATGCGTCAGCTGTTCGTGCGGGTCTTCGAGATGCAGAAGTACCTGTCGATCGGCATGCTCGTGGACACCAGCCGGTCGATGTGCTTCGGCGAGCCGGTGCACAAGGTGGCGCTGGCCTGCCAGATCGCCTGCGGACTGGGGTATGTCTCGCTGTCGCGGGGCGAGCGGCTGTCGCTGGCGACGTTCGGTGAGTCGCTGCAGCCTGTCCTCTCGCCGCTGCAGGGCGTCAAGGACCTGCCCCGAATGATCGACTACCTGCAGGAGAGCCCGGCCGGCCCGGCCAGCGACCTGCACGAATGCGTCCGGCAGTTCTGCGGGCAGGTGCGCTCGCGGGGGCTGCTGGTGCTGCTGTCGGATTTCCTGGTGCCCGGCGGCTATGAAGAGGCGCTGCGGCTGGCCATGGCGTACGGGCGGAAGCTGCTTGTCGTGCAGGTCCTCGACGCGGTGGACTGGGGCGAGGGGCTTTCCGGAAGTGTCAAGATCACCGACAGCGAGACCGGCGGGGGACGGTACGTCTACATCGATGAGCAGACGCTTGCCCGCTACAGGCGCCGCGTGGAGGACTACTGCGAGGGCCTTGCGGCGATGTGCCGGACCTATGGCCAGTACTACGTGCGGGTGAGCACCAAGGACCACTACCTCGAGACGGTATGTCACACGATCCGCTCCAGCCTGGTGCTGCAATGACCTGGGCCCGGCCGGAGGCATTTTGGCTGCTGCTGCTGGTCCCGGTGCTGGTTGTGCTGTTCCTGCACAGGCGGCGGACGACGCCGATCACCGTGCCGTCGCTGCTGTTCTGGCAGGAGTACGGCCGGCCGGTCGATGGCCCGCCGCCGGCCTTGGCGCTGCACAACCTGCTCAACCTGCTGGTCCAGGTCGTGCTGCTGTGTTTGCTGATCTTCGCCCTGGCGAGTCCCGACATGCCGCAGCGCCGCAGGGAGCACCTGGTGCTCGTCGTCGACACCTCGGCGACCATGCAGACCGTTTCGAGCGACGGCCGCACCCGCCTGCAAGAAGCGATCGGGCGCGGCGAGGATCTGCTGGCCGGCGTGCCTGACGATACGTTGATCACGCTGGTCGAGGCGGGGATACTGCCCCGGGTGCGGCTCAAGGCGGTGCCGGACAAGGGGGCGGTCCGGGCGGTGCTGTCAGCGCTGTCAGCCGCGGACGTTGACCCGGATCTGCACGAGGCGGTCCGCCTGGCCGCATCCATCCGCGTTGGCGACTGGCCTACGCGAATTGTGTGCATCTCGGACTTCGTCGGGACCGAGGAGCTCCTCGCAAACGGGAATTCGGTGACGCTGGTGCAGGAGCAGGTCGGGGTGGACAGCCCCAATTGCGGGATCGTCGAACTGGCCCCGGCCGATGGGCAGGAGGGGCTGAACGTCACGATTGGCCAGCACGGTCTGGACGGGCGACGTGCGACCGTTGAGGTGCTGGCAGGGCAACAGCGGGTCGGCTCGGCGACCGCGGAGCTGAAGGGGCCGCTGACGTCGGTGCACGTGCCGGCCGAGCTGGCGGCGGGGGCCGTCTTCACCGTGCGGTTGACGCCGGAGGATGCCCTGCCGCTGGACAACGTCGCCCGGGGCGTCTGGCCGGCGTCTGACCGGGTCCGTGTCCGGCTGGTGACGCGGGGCAACCCGTTTCTCGAGCAGGCGATAAGGGCCCAGCCGACGGCGTCGCTGCAGGTGGTCCGGCCGGAGGCGTGGGACCCCGGGGCGCCGGCGGATGTGACGGTCGTGGATGATACGGAGCCCGGGCTGTTCGAACGGATCAACGGCAGGGCGGTCGTCTTCATGTCTCAAGGGAACGCGCCAAACCAGCCCGGCAGCACGGGCGCGCCGCTGTCGGCGACGTACTGGTCGCCCGACCACCCGGTCCTGCGCGACATCGACCCGAGCCTGTGGAGGGTGCGTCGGCTGGCGGGCGGACTTCCAGACGGGGTCGAAAGCCTGGCGGGGTGGCAGGACCAGCCGCTGGTCTGCCAGTGGAGCCCATCTGGCGGGGCTTCGAGTCAATCCACCGACTCGTCGCTGGGGCATGTCGTCATCTTCAACTTCGACCTGGCGGACACGGACCTGCCATTGCGGCCGGCGTTTCCGATCGTGTTGTGGAATGCCATCCGGTATGCATCAAGTCTGACCAGCAAGACGCCGCCCGTCGCCCGCCGGACGTCCGAGGTGCTCGAGCTGCGAGGCGAACCGGCGATGGCTTCGCCGCCGACGGTCGAGGCGCCGTCGGGCGAGTCTCACCCGATGCTCAGGCAGGGCGACCGGTGGGTCTGGCTCGACACGACCAGGCAGGGCGTCTACATGACCCGGCTGGGCGGTACGACCCGGCAGGTAGCGATGAACTGGTGTTCGGCGCGATCGTCGATGCCGTACGTGCCGATGGCGAGGGCTGCGGATGAACCGGCGCCGCCTCCGCCGGGGCTCCTCGCGTCGCAGTTCGCGTTGCCGTGGCAGGTGCTGCTGGGGCTGACCCTGGCGGCGGGGGTTCTCGAATGGGTCCTGTTCCAGCGACGGGTCCTGGATATGCGGCAGGTGTAATCGTGACTGACATCCGCTTTGAACATCCTGAACTGCTCTGGGGCCTGGCACTGCTGCCGCTTCTGTGGCTGCTGACGTGGCGCAGCCGGGCCTTGCTGAGCGTGCGGTCGAAGGTCGCCTGCTCGCTCGTGCGGTCGCTGGTGCTGGCCATGGTGGTGGCGGCGTTGAGTCAGCCGTTCCGGATGATCCGGCAGGAGCAGAAGGTACCGACGGGACTGGCGTTGCTCGTCGATCGCAGCGGCAGCGTTGCCGGCGATACCGCCGAGCTGGACGCCCGGTGCGAGCCGTACAGGTTGCTGGGCGATCTGGCCGACCGCGTGGTGGATCTGGAATTTGCAGGCGCAGTTTCGCTGAGAGATGCGTCGCCCGCCGCCCTCGATCTCGATGCTACGGACATCGGCGGGGCGCTCGATCACGCGGCCGCGGAGATGGCGGCCGCCCAGGGGGCGGTCGTGCTGGTCACCGATGGGCGGTCCACACGGGGCGACCCCTTGAAAGCCGCCGCCCGGCTGCGGGCCGCCGGTCTTCGCGTCTATGTGGTTCCCGTCGGCCGGCACAGGCAGGCCGGCCCGAGGATCACCGGTGTCGAGCCGCCCAGCCAGGCTCGCGTGAAGGAGCCGGCGCGGATTCGCGTGCACCTGAAAAGCGATGTTCCGGCGAAGGTGGATGTCCGGCTGATGGACGGGGCCGGCATCGAGGTCGACCGGCAGGTGATCGATTGCGACGGCAGCCGCGCACTCGTCCTGCGGCATGTACCGGCCGAGTCGGGCCTGCAGCGCTGCACGGTGTTGCTGGCGGACAGCTCCGACATCGAGGGCGAGCAGACCATGGTGTCGGTGCCATACTACGTCGAAGGCCCGCCGAAGGTCCTGGTGGTCGATTCGATCCCGCAGGAGGCCGGTCCCCTGGCCGCGGCGCTGTCGTCAACGGACCTGGTCGTAGAGAGGCGGTCGGCGGCGGACCTGTCCCTCTCGCCCGAGGAATTGAACACCTACGAAGCGGTCGTGCTGAGCGATGTGGCCAGACCGGAGTTCGACGCCGCCACGCAGGACGCCCTGGTCCGCTACGTGGAAGAGCAGGGCGGGGGGCTGGTCTTCATCGGCGGCCGCAACGTCAGTGCCGAGCGGTGGCAGGGCTCGCCGCTGGCTGGGCTCCTGCCGGTGCAGCTGCAGCCGGAGAAGGTCCGTGTCATCGAGCAGCTCCAGCCGGTGCACGTCTGTTTCGTGCTGGACAAGAGCGGCAGCATGGACAGTCCCCTGGACCCCGGCGGTCTGGCGGCAGTTTCGAAGATGCAGCGGGTCAAGGATGCCGTTCAGGCCAGCGTTGCGGAGTTGCCGCCGACGGCGATCATCTCGGTCGTCGTATTCGACTCGCAGACCCGCGTGCTGGTCGATTCGGTGCCGGTGGACCAATGGGCTGGTCGCGGGGCACGACTGGTGGACCGGATCGCCGCCGACGGCGGGACGACCATGGATCCGGCCATCGAAGCCGCCATCAACCTGATCAAGGCGAAGCCCGTCCCCGGGCACATCATCCTGCTGACCGACGGGATGACGGACATCGCCGGCAACCAATCCCCACAAGCCCGCTACGGGGACCTGGTCACGTGGATCCGTGACGGGGGGATTTCGCTTACGACCGTGGCCGTCGGCGCCGACTCTGCGCAGGCGCTGCTGGAGTATCTCGCCACAGCGGCCGGCGGTATTTACTACTTCTGCGAGAACGCCGACGAGATCCCCAGGATCTTCGTCCGCCAGGCGCAAACCATCCGGCAGGTCAGCCGGATCGACCGGCCGCCTTTCGCCCCGCAGGCGGGCCGCTACGCCGATCTCATCCGGAACATCCCGCTGGGCAGTTACCCGCTGCTGAGCGGGGCGCTGTCGAGCTCCGATCGGCCGCTGAGCCAGGTGGTGCTGACGACCGACCAGGGCAAGCCGCTGCTGGCGGAGTGGCAGTATGGACTGGGCCGGGTTGTCGCCTTCACCAGCGACGCCAAGGGCGTCTGGGCGGGGCAATGGGTGAGGTGGCAGGACTTCGGGCGGTTCTGGAACCAGGTCCTCGGCCGGGTGCTCCGCCGACTGGAGAGGCTTCGAACCGAGATCGAGCCGAGCGTCGATGGCCGGGACGCCCGCATCCTGCTGCGGGCATACGACACAAACGGCCATCCCGCCACCGGCCTGAAGGCCTCGGCTGCGGCGACGCCGCTGTCGGGGCAGGACCCGACGCCGGTTGCCCTGACGTGGCGGGAGGTGCGTCCGGGCGTGTACGAGGGGCGTGCGGCCTTGTCTCAGCCGGGCAACCATCTGTGCCAGATTCACCTGCAACGCGAGAATGTCGTGGTCGACCGGGCGCTGGTTCTCCGGCCGGATGATTCGGCGGAAATGGCGGAAACCGGCCCCGACATGGCGACCCTCACGGCGATCGCCGAGGTGGGCGGCGGTTGCATCGACCCGGGTTCAGACCAGGTCGCCCGGGACCTGCAACAGACGGTCATCCGCAAGATCCCGCTGGCCGTACCATACTGGCCGTGGCTGGTGATCGGCGCCGCCCTGCTGTGGCCGGTGGACGTGGCAGGCAGAAGGTTGCTGACTTGACAGAATGTGCATCGCGTGGGGCTTCGGCTACGCCGACGCCCTCTGGGCTTATAGTATCCCGCCCCTGTCGGGGCTCATACAACACGAGGGACGCATCTCCCGCGCGCCGTGATGAGGCTCTCGACGATAATACATCCGCCACCAGATCGCCGCCCCGAACGCCCCGGCCGCATAGGCCGTAACATCGAACGGGTCCGATGTCGCCAGCCCCTCGAACCCCCGCACGTGTGGGACCCACAGCTCGAACACTGCCGACCACATCAGCAGCGGCACGAGGATCTCCCACGATGCCGGCGACCCGTCGTTATCCCGCAGTCGAAGCTTCCGCATGAGCAGCAGCATGATCGGCACCCAGAACGGGATGCAGATCAGATCGTTGAGATAACTGTGCAGGAACGGCCAGTCGCAGGTTGGCTTGAGCGCAAACCTGTTGACGAAATACGCCGCAACGCAGCACAGGAACAGCGGGTCTCGCAGGTACTGGAACCGCATGACTCAGTGCCCCGTCGGGATGTGGAGGAACATCATCCAGCCAGCGACCACCCCGGCGGCAAGCACGGTAGCCCCGATCTTTCCCATCAGCGACCACGACACCCGCGGGGAACGCACAAGATAGAACGTCAGTATCGCCCCCAACGCCCCCGTAGCCAGGCACCAGCTGACAATCGTGCCCGTCGGCAGCTCGAACAGGAATTGCCCGAGCGTGGGCAGTGGTGCGCGGCCCTTCAGATCGCTCGTGGAGAGGTCGGCATCGAGACCCACCCCGCCGGGCTGGCCGTCGCGTCCGAACGACAGGACCTCGAAGCCAGATTCCTCGCGCAAATAGATGAACGGCCGGCCCCACCCGTCAAGCGTCGGACCGTTCGGGTTGACCCAGGAATATCCATTCTCAAGTCCGGCCAAGTCGCTGAGCGACGCAGGGATGGCGCCGTATGCCTGATGGTAGGCCCGGACGGCGTCGCTGATCCCTCTCAACGAAGCGTAAGTCATATGCTGCCGGCCACTGAAGAAGGAGAAAGATCGGCCATTGTGCCATGCGCTGAGAAGTGCAATACCGAAGACACTGACGCCCACGGCCGCGGCCAGAATGCTTCGTCTCGTGCTCGCATAACGTTGGCTCATGTTTCGATTCCGGAACTCCCGCTGTCGTTTCACTGCGGCTGCAGGATAACGCCCGCCCCGACGGGAGGCAATCCGGGTGTCGCAACATCGCGGCGCGGAGCCGCGGCTGTCGACCGCCGATGTTGCCCCGCCCTCCCCACCGTCCAACAATGTTGCGTTGCATGCGGTTGTTGCCGAACCACCCACTTTGCACAGAGGGAGATGCCAGATGATCAGGCAGTTTGCCGTCACCGCCGTCGCGGCCGCTTTGCTGACGGGACATGTGTTCGCCGCGGTCAATGTCGGCGACCCGGCCCCGGACGTTTCGATCAAGGACCAGGCCGGCAGCGACGTCAGCCTCAAGGACTACCAAGGCAAGAAGCACGTCGTACTCTACTTCTACCCGAAGGACTTCACCGGCGGCTGCACGCTGCAGGCCAAGCGGTTCGCCGAGGACTACGACAAGTTCACCGCGCGCGACGCCGTGGTGATCGGCGTCAGCGCCGACGACGCCGAAACGCACAGCCGGTTCTGCGACGAGTACAAGCTGCCCTTTACGCTGCTGGCCGACACCGACAGGCAACTGGCCAAGGCCTTCGGCGTGGGTGACGAGTACGGCCGGCGAAGCACCTTCCTGATCGACAAGTCGGGCAAGGTGGCCTTCATCGTCGGCGAGGTGAAGGATATCCGCGGCCACAACGACGTGCTGCTGGCGGAGCTCGACAAGCTCCGCTCGGACAAGTCCGGCCCGCAGGTCGGCGAGAAGGCCCCGCGGATCGAGCTGCCCGCCGAAGGCGGCAACACCTGGCGCCTGGCCAGCCACAAGGGCGAGGACGTCGTGCTGTTGACGTTCTACCGCGCCTACGGCGGCTACCAGTGCCCGCACTGCATGAAGCAGGCCAAACGGCTCGGGGCGGCCGCCGAGCAGCTTCGCGGCGCCGGCGCCCAGGCCGTGTCCGTCTATCCCGGCACGTCCGAGCAGCTGCGGGAGTTCATCAATAAGGTCACCGGCAAGCAGATCCCCGACAACCCGATGGTCCTCGACACCGACCGCGAGGCAGCCGCGGCCTACGGCGTGCTCAAGGCGGACGGCAAGGGCGTCCGCCCCGCCACGTTCGTGATCGACCGGGAAGGCATGATCCGCTGGAAGTACGTCGGCAAGAGCGCGTCGGATCGGCCGGATATGGAGACGGTGCTGGCGGAGGTCCGCAAGGCGGGTGGGAAGGAGCGGGCGCCGGCGACACAGGCGGCAACCGTCAACTGAACAACCCGTACCGTTTCAACAAGTGCCAGACCGGCAGTTCACGCCCGCTGCCCGGCCATCCGCTTTCGGCGCTGATTGGCGAACCAGACGGCATAGCGTTCGGCCGTGCGGATGTTCTTGCCGCCGAGATTCCCATCCACGTGATGCCCGATCTCGTGCAGCAGCACGTCATACAGAAAATAGCGTCGAAGACTCTCCGCCGTGAAACGTACCGCCCAGCGGTCCTTGTCGCGGAAGATCTCCGCCCCGGCCAGGCGGTACTCCTGCTCGATGCTGGGCTTGGGCATCCGTCGCCACCACATGGTCATGCATTGCCGTGGAAAGGCGTGAAGATAGATGCGGCCGCGCTCGTACCCTCCATACCGCCCGAGACGCCCGCAGGCGGATACATCCTGCTTCGCCGTCCCTCCCAACAGGAACACCCCCTCCAGGCCCGCGAGGTATTCGGCCGGGACCTGCAGAAGGACGCGTGAAACGTCCTCGGCCAGGCAGGGGCGCAGAAAGGCGGGGTGGAGCCTGCTCACGTAAATCGGGATGCTGATATGCTCGCTTACCTGAACCACGCGATCGGGCTTGAGATCCGCAGGCAGGGCGCAGGCCTCAAGGTCGAACGGGTTGTACCGTTGCCAGTTGGTGAACTTCGACTCGGAGTAGGCGTTGGAGCGGGGGCCGCTGCCGCGCTTGGGGCCTCTGGTGCGCATCTGTTGTCCAATCGTCACTGCAAAGGCACGGCCCTGCAAGCGACCGCAGGACCGCAGCACCCGACATCACCGGTAACGGCGGAAAAGACACCCTCGCTCACGCTTCGGGCTCGTTTGGGCGCGGTGCAGTATACGGAAATCCTGCATCCGGGACCATGGTTCAAAGATGCCCGGCGGGACGGAGACGCAAGGCGCATCCGGGAGATTGCCGCGACCTCACGGTCGCGGCTCTTTCCCGAGCAACTCCGGGAGTCCTGCGCATTCGCAGGGATAACAACTCCCTCGCTGACGCTTCGGGCTCTTTCCCGCTTGCTTGCCGGGGATCCTACGTCTCCTGGAACAGCGGCGTCGAGAGATACCGCTCGCCGCTGCTGGGCAGGATCACGACGATCATCTTGTCGGCGTTTTCGGGGCGCTGGGCGATGGTGTTGGCGGCGCACAGGGCGGCGCCGCTGCTGATGCCGCAGAGGATGCCCTCCTCGCGGGCGGCACGGCGGGCCCAGGCGAACGAGTCTTCGCTGGGCACCTGTACGACCTCGTCAACGATTTTCGTGTCCAGTACCCCCGGGATGAACCCGGCGCCGATGCCCTGGATCTTGTGCGGGCCCGGGTGCAGGTCCTCGCCCGCCTTCTTCTGCGTGATCACCGGGCTCTCGCGCGGCTCAACCGCCACGCACTGAAAACCGGGCTTGCGCTGCTTGAGCACCTCGCCGACGCCCGTGATCGTCCCGCCCGTGCCGACGCCCGCCACCAGGATGTCGGCCTGGCCGTCGGTGTCATTCCAGATCTCCTCGGCCGTGGTCTTGCGGTGGATCTCGGGGTTGGCGGGGTTGCAGAACTGCTGCGGCATGAACGCGCCGGGCGTCTCCTTGACCATCTGCTCGGCCTTGCGGATCGCCCCGGGCATGCCCTCGCCGCCGGGCGTGAGCACCAGCTTCGCGCCGAGGGCCTTGAGCAGGGCCCGCCGCTCGACGCTCATCGTCTCGGGCATCGTCAGGACCAGCTGATAGCCTCTGGCCGCACAGACGAACGCCAGGGCGATGCCGGTGTTGCCGCTGGTCGGCTCGACGACCAGGGTGTCCTTGTTGATCTTGCCGGCCTTTTCGGCGGCCTCGATCATGGCCACGCCGATGCGGTCCTTGACGCTGGACAGCGGGTTGAAGAATTCCAGCTTCGCATAGACGCGGGCACTGGACTGGATAATCCGCCGGACCCGGACCAGGGGCGTCCCGCCGATCGTTTCGGTGATACTTTCAAAAAGCCTTGCCATCGTGCACTCCTTCCAGACACCGCAGGCGGGCAGGCACATGCCCAGGCCGCGCCCGATGTCGCTGCAACTCATTTGGTTGCAGATTATATGCCCGCCTGGCCCGAGGGGACACCGCCGCGCCACGTCCCCAGCAATGCGCGCCCCAAAACCGACACACCCCCGCAGGCGGGCCAACGTCCGCTTGCGTCTTGCGTGCAGTTGTCATCCTGAACGAAGTGAAGGATCTCGGCCAAGCGGAGGCCTATCCGCTTGCGTTTTGTGTCCTCCGTGCCATCGCGACCTCGCAAGCCGCTACACCATGAGCACGCTGTCCATTGGAGATTCTTCGCAGCGCTCAGAATGACAGCCTTGGGGGTCCTCAGCCCTCAATCCTCACTCCTGCAGCAGCTCCCACGTCAGCCGGCACGCGGCGCGGAAATCGTTCAGGTCGATCCACTCATCCGGCGTGTGCACCTGCCGCAGGCCCAGACCCAGGGTGACCGTCGGGATGCCGCGGGCGTTGTACCAGTTGGCGTCCATGCCGCCGTCGTCGCTGATCGGCTGCAGGTCGATCCCGCAGCGCCCGGCCGCCCGCATCGCCGCGCGGACCACCGGGGCGTCGTCAGCCAGCGCGAATGATTCGTAGCACGGACCTGTCGAGAAGGTCACCCCACCGCCCTGGCCGACCCGGTTGACGGTTCGGGTGGCGGCCTCGGTGAAGGCCTGCTCGTAAGCCCGGCGGACCTGCTTGCGGAAGGCGGCGTCGTGGCTGCGGGTCTCGGCCCGCAACAGCAGATCGCTCATGACCACGTTGGTGTTCTGTCCGCCCTCGATGACCCCGACATTGGCGCTGCCTCGCCGGCCGTCCCGCTCAATCAGGCCGTGCCATCCCTCATCGGCCAGCCGGGCAAGGGCGCGAGCGGCGATGACGGCCGCGGAAACACCCTCTGCGGGCTTGCTGCCGGCGTGGGAGGCGATGCCCGTCACATGGATGTTGAACCGCTCGGTGCCGGTGACCCTCGTGATCAGGTCCTCGATCCGCCCGCCGTCGTAGTTGAACCCATGGATCTCCCCCTCCAGCCCCGTCAGCGACAGGTCGATCTCACGGGCGCCGATCAGGCCGAGCTCCTCCTGCACGGTGAAGACCAGCGCGGTCGCCGGCCGGTCCCGCCCGGCCAGCGGCCCCGACAGCGCCCGCGCGATCTGCAGCAGGACCGCGCAGCCCGCCCGGTCGTCCCCGCCGAGGGCCCTGCCCGGGGCGTCGTTGACGACGCGGTCGGGCTGGTCCCGGCCACTGGACGCCTCCAGCCGCGGCTTGCAGCCGGCCGCGATCGCGACGGTGTCCAGATGCGTGGTGAACAGCCGCGCGGGCCCGGGGTGATTCCCGACGGCGGGGAAGCGGACGACCAGGTTGCCGCATTGCCCGCCGAACTCGCTGACCTCGTGGACCCGGTCGCGAAGGATGTTTTCCGGCGGCACACCCATCTCGCGCATCGCCCGCTCGATGTGATCCGCAACGGCCGCCTCCTCGGTGGACGGGCCGGGGATCGCCAACAGGTCGAGCAGGTCGCGGACGGCTTGTTCGCAGATCGCTTCCATCATCGTGACCCCACTCCTGTATGCGGACGCTTGCGGGGGTCAGACCCCTGACAGACGCCCCGCCCGCGCGGCAACAACCGGTCCTCCGCCATTCCTATTCCGGCAGCGACAGGTTCTGGCTGACGATGTTCGACCCGACCGGCTCCCGCTCGATCAGGCCGCGGACCTGCGTGGGCCTGGGCGCATCGTCGACGCAAACGTTGCCGGTGACGACGCAGTGGCGATGCCCGGCCAGGTAGATCCCGGCGTACTTTCCCGGCTCGGCCCGCGAGTTGCCACGGCAGACGTTGCCCTGAATCGTGTTGCCGATCGCCCGGTCGGCGTCGATGCCGTGCTTGCCGTTTTCGGCGCAGACGTTGCCGATGACGGTGTTGAAACGGTCGGGGTCGGTCAGTCCGCCGATGCCGTGGCCGACGTTGCCGACCAAAACGTTGCCGCGGGCGGTCGAATGGGTCACCCGCAGGCAGAAGAACAGTCCGTCCATGCGGTTGTTGCGGGCCTGGTTGTCAGCCCAGACGCTCTCGGTCACGCCGGTGCCCGGGTGGAACCCGTGGCCGGCGCAGTTCTCGGCAACGCAACCGGAGACCAGTGCCCCTCGCCCGCCCTGGATGCCGACCCCGTCGCCCAGCCAGTTTCGGACGGTGAGGTTCAGGACGCGGACGTCTTCGCAGTTGCGGGTGTGGATCGCGGCGACGACGAAATCGCACCGGTCGCGCTTGTGGCGCCGCACGCCGCCGTCGACGGTCAGGCCCTCGATGGTCACGTCGCGGACCTCGCGGAGCCACAGCGCCGGGAACCAGTTGACGAGGATGCCCCCGCGTTTCGGCTCGAAGCGGTGTTTCGCCTCGCCGTGCAGGATCTCCACCGCCACGGTCTTGCCGCGGACCTCGCGGACGATGGCGTGGCTGGCG
>JAWLBS010000018.1:0-34367 GCA_041687575.1 Phycisphaerae bacterium
GTCAGGGGTCTGACCCCGACACGCACGTCTCCGGCTGGAATCAACGCCGGGATTTCGTGGCGGCCTGAATGCCTGTGCACGCCACTGGGGTCTGACCCCGTGGCGTTCGAGGGGCCCGCGGGGTTCACCGCTCCCTCACTGTCGCGGCTCGTTGTCGTAGGACCGTAGCATCCCCCCAGGGGGTCAGACCCCGTTGGATCTTTCAGGTATCGGTGCGCCCATGGGAATTGGGGCGTGGATTCCAACCGAGACATGCTGCCAGGGGTCAGCCCCCCGTCAAGCGTCCGCCTGCCACGGATCGGCGGAAGCCCCCGGTTCCTGGTCGGCTACGAAGCAGCAGATCGCGGGGACGTCTGTTTCCAGGACTTGTTCGAGCGGCTCGGCGCCGGTGCCACTCTCGAGCGGGAACGCGGCCAGATCGGCGGCGCAGCCGGGGACGATCCGACCGATCATCGAGGCCAGTCCCAGCGCGGCGGCGGCGTTGACCGTCGCCATTTGCCAGAGGGTGTCGGCGGGCAATCGCGGGTGCTGTGCGTGCAGCCAACGGATCTCGTCCAGGACGCTCAAGGGGCAGGCTTCGCTCGCGGCGTGGCTGGCGCTGCTGTCGGTGCCGATGGCCACCTTCAGCCCCGCCGCCAGCATCTGCTCGAAGGGGTGGGGCTCGTGTCCGAAGAAGGCATGCGACCGCGGGCAGTAGACGACGACGGGGCGGCGGTTCTCGTCGAGGTCGAGCAGATGCTTCCAGTCCTCGGCATAGTTCATGTGGATCAGCGCGCAGCCTTGCAGATCGGCGGCACCGCTGGCGACCGCGTAGCGACTCGGCCCGCAGCGGGGCGAGTCGGGCGGCGAGCGGAACAGCGCCTGGTGCCACTGCCGGACCGGGCCAGTTCCCTCGGTGAGCCACTGCACCTCTTCGCGGGTTTCGGCCAGGTGGATCGCCAGGGGCAGGCGCTGCTGGCGGGCCATCCGCACGCACTCTGTAAGATCAGCTGGCGTGACCGTATACGGTGCGTGAGGCGAGATGCCCTTTGCCATCAGCGGGTCGTCGGGCATCGCCGCCAGCCGCTCGCCGATCTCGGCGGGCGTACGCGGGGGGCTCGTTGCCCCGGAGATCAGCTCGGCGTAGCAGACCTTACGGATCGGCGTGTCAGCCAGTGCGGCCGGAAGCCACGCCGCGCGGTGGATGTCGCCCACGCAGGTCGTGCCGGCCTGCAGCATTGACCGAACCGCCTCAGGTATGGCCGCCCGCTCCTTCTCGGCCGCCCCCGGCTGCATCCGCTGCCTGACCAGATTGCCCAGCCAGGTCCACAAGTCGCCCGGCGGGATCGTCCCGTGCCAGGCGCTGAGTTCCAGGTGGCAGTGCGCGTTAATCAGGCCGGGCGAGAGCAATGCGCTGCCCAGGTCGCGGTGCCGGCCGCGGGCGGGGACGTCGGCGACAGGGCCGACGGCGGCGATGCGCCCCGCCTCGACCACGACCCGGCCGCGGCGGATCGGCGGGCCATTCATCGTGGCCACCCAGTCGGCGTCGAGGGTCAACAGGTTTGTCGTCGTGATCATCATAGCAGATTGTAATAGCAGTCGCGTTTGCGGGGCTCGAACCCGGCCTCGGCGATCAGCCGGCGAATCTTCGCCTCGTCCAGCCGGTAGGTCGTGCCGGCCGAGCTGACGACGTTCTCTTCCATCATGACCGAGCCCATGTCATTGGCCCCGAAAAACAGCGACATCTGCCCGATTTTGTGCCCCATGGTCACCCACGACGCCTGCACGTTGGGCACGTTGTCAAGGTAGATCCGCGCCAGCGCGAGCATCCTCAGGTACTCGTGCGCGCCAGCCGGGTGCAGGTGCTCGCCATCGGGTTCGGCGGCGGCCGGATCGCTGTGCGGCATGCGCGACAGCGGCGTGTCGCCGGCCTGGAACGGCCAGAGGATAAACGCGGTGAACCCGCCGGTTTCGTCCTGCAGTTGGCGGATCCGCTCGAGGTGCTCGATCCGCTCGGGGATCGTCTCAAGGTGGCCGAACATCATCGTGGCGGTCGTCCGCATGCCGATCCGGTGGGCGACCCGCATCACTTCGAGCCACTGGTCGGCGGTACACTTTTTGGGGCTGATGCGCCGCCGGACACGGTCGACGAGGATCTCGGCCCCGCCGCCGGGGATTGTCGCCAGGCCCGCTTCCTGCAGCCGGCGAATCAGTGTTTCGAGGTCCATCCCGGTTGCGGCGTGCAGGGCCCGGATCTCCGGCGGGCTGAAGGCGTGCACGTGGATGGCGGGCCAGCGGTCCTTGATGTAGCGGAGGAGCCCTTCGTACCAGTCGAGGCCCAGCCGTTCGATCGGCACGATGCCGCCCTGCATGAGGATCTGCGTGCCGCCGATTGCCGCGAGCTCCTCGATTTTCGCTCCGATCTGCTCGTACGACAGGACGTAGCCGCTGGGGTCGTCGGGCGCGGCCTTGAAGTTGCAGAACGTGCAAAACGACGTGCAGATGTTGGAGTAGTTGATGTTCCGATCAACCACGTACGTGCGGTACGGCTGCCGATGCAGCCGCTCGCACACCTGCATCGCCATCCGCCCGAGGTCGTGGATCGACCGCTGGCGGTACAGGGTCAGGGCCTCGGCCGGCGAGAGCCGTTGTGCGGCGCCAGCCGGGCCCGTCGTGCCGATCGAATGCGTCGCATCGCTCATCGCTGCGCCCCCGACGGCTGTTGCAGGTATCCCAGGTCGGTCGCCATCTCGACGAACGTCCGCAGCCCCTGCCGGCTGGGCTCGTCGAGGCGGTACTTCATATAGCGGGTCAGGTACTCCTCGGCCACCGGCAGCGGCCAGCCCCGCTCGGGCCCGTAGACGGTTGCCAGCCGGCGGGCATCGGCGCAGCCGCGGTCCCGCGCCTCGTTGAGCAGGTCGGCTACCTGCTCGGTCGCCGCGTGTTCGCGGGCGACCCACACCGCAAACACGAACGGCAGCCCGGTCATCTCCTTCCAGGTCTGGCCGAGGTCGACCTGCCACGGCCAGGGCTCGCGCCACTGGTTGATGATCTTGTCGCCGATGAGCAGGACGGCCTCGGCGTCGCCCGTCGCCTCACCGGGCGGCAGGGGCTCGATCCGGACTTCCGTGCCGAAGTGCTTTCGCCAGAGCACCCGCGCCAGCAGGACCGAGGTGTGCGAGTCGGTATCGGCGAAGAGCGTGCGGATCTTTTCCGGTTCGCGCCGCGAGAAGACCCGGACCGTCAGCGTCGTGCCGTCCGAGCCGATGCAGCCGTCGCCGATCATCCGCAGCGAATCAGCCGAGCGGGCCCAGTCGACCACCGGCACCAGGCCGACGTCGGCGGCGTGGCGGTCGAGCCGTTCGACCAGCCGCGAGGGCACGTCCATCTCGACGTGGACGTCCGGCCGATCCAGCAGGTAGTGGACGAGGGGCTTGGCATTCAGGAACGAAACCGATGCGATTTTGAGCGGTTGTTGGGACATCTGGTCGGCCTCCTCTGCCTGTATCGCGGCGCCGCGGGTGGCGGCTTGCGTTGCTTGCTCGTGCGTTTGCGCTGAAGCACGAATGCTTGCGTGAGGTATTGGTGGGCAACAGCCCAAGCTACAGCATTGTCGCAAATCTCACGGTCGCGGCTCTTTCCCAAAGGCTGAGGGCGTCCTTCGCATCCGGACGACTCCCTCGCTTACGCTTCGGGCTCCTTTCCGCTCGCACTGAGACCATCTTGCGGTCGGGAGGACACGGCCCTGCTGCGCAGGACCGTGACACCCCGGCACCCGGCAAAAAGCAGGGCCGGACGTTGCCGTCCGGCCCTTTTGCGGTTCTTGCCTGTTTCATCCAAAGGCCGGGTGCGGCGTCTCAATCCTCGGCGTCGAACTCCTCGTGCTCGGCCGGCTCGTGCATGATGTCGGCGTCGCGGTTGCCGTTGCCGACCTCTAGCTGGGGCGCCTGGACGCTGCCGTCCATGAAGCCCATGAGCTTACGGGACCGGACCGGGTGCTGGAGCTTGCGGATTGCCTTGGCCTCGACCTGCCGGACGCGTTCGCGGGTCACCTTGAAGATCTTGCCGACCTCCTCGAGGGTGTAGGTGTGGCCGTCGCCAATGCCGTAGCGGAGCTTGATGATCTCCCGCTCGCGGTAGGTCAGGGTCTTGAGTACGTGCTCGATCCGCTCGCGGAGCATCTCGCGATTGGCCACGCCGACGGGGGCCTCGGCCTTATCGTCCTCGATGAAGTCGCCGAAGTAGCTGTCCTCGCTCTCGCCGACCGGGCGGTCGAGGCTGATCGGGTGCTTGGCCATCTTCATCACCCGGCGGACTTCCGAGACGGTCATCGAGGCGGCCTTGGACAGCTCGTCGATCGTCGGTTCGCGGCCGAGGTCCTGAAGCATCTGCCGGCCGATGTTCCGCAGCTTGGACATCGTCTCGATCATATGGACCGGGATGCGGATGGTGCGGGCATGATCGGCGATGGCACGGGTGATGGCCTGGCGGATCCACCAGGTCGCGTAGGTGCTGAACTTGTAGCCGCGCTTGTACTCGTACTTGTCGACCGCTCGCATCAGGCCGGTGTTGCCCTCCTGGATCAGGTCGAGGAACGACAGGCCGCGGTTGCGGTACTTCTTGGCGATCGAGACGACCAGGCGCAGGTTCGCGCCGCTGAGTTTCTTTTTCGCGTCTTCGTATTCGGAGTAGACCCGCCGCACGCCGTGCACCCGGCTGGTCAGGCCCTCGAGCGGCTCGAGCACGAGATCTTCGATGCCGAGCAGCTCCTCCTTCATTGCCTGGACGTCCTCGGGCATGAGGGTGGGCTTTTTCTTTTCGGACTGGAGGCGCTTGCGGAGCTCCCGCATCTTGCTGGCCAGCGACTCCAGCCGGCGCATCATCGGGGTGATCTTGCTGGTCCGCAGGCTGAGCTCTTCCAGGAGCTTGACCGCCCGGTGGCGCCGCCCGGTGATCTGTTTCTGGATCTCCTTGCGGGTCGCGGCGGCCGTTTTGGGGTCGCGCAGGACCTGCCAGTCCTCCTGGTTGCGGTCGAGGATCTTGCGGACCGTATCGAGGTTACCGGGCAACCGCTTGACGATGACGTTTTTCGCCATGGTCTCGCTGGTGCTGATCCGCATGTTCCGGTCGAAGGGCAGCTGCCCCAGGTGCACCTGTTCGAGGATCTCGACGGCCTGCTGGAGGCAGTAGTCGTTCTCGAGAACCATGCGGCGGAATGCCAGGCGCGTCAGCTCGATCTTCTTGGCCAGGAAGATCTCCTGCTCGCGGGTCAGCAGCGGGATTTCGCCCATCTGCTGCAGATACATCCGCACCGGGTCGTCGATCCGCTTGGTGGTCGCCTCGACCAGCTCCTCTTCCAGATGCTTGAGCTCGGCCTCGAGGTCCTCCTCATCGACGGCGATGGGCTTGCCGGAGCCGGCCTCCTTGTCGAGCCGGTCGGCCTCGACCTCGTCGACCAGTTCGATGCCTTCCATCTCCAGCCGGCTGAGCACCAGGTCGATCTTTTCGGTCGAGACCGCCTCATCGGGCACAAGGTGGTTCAGGTCCTCGTAGGTGAGGTACTTCTGCTCCTTGCCCCGTTCGATGAGCTCCAGGATGCTCGCCTCGATCTTGTCGTTAGCCGTGGTCGGCCTTGACATATGCATTTGGCCTCCAATACGATGCTGCCGCGTCAACCGTCCTGCTCTTATCGGATATCCAGGCCCGTTTACAACAGGCCGAGCCCCGGTATGGCCGGATGTATGTTACGCCTGTCTCTTGAACCACTTCGGCGGGGCGAAGTGACGATACTGACCCGCATGTTCCGCGATTCGTCGCAATCTTTCGTCGACTTCATCACCCGACTGCACTTGTCCACTACGCTCCACCGACTTCAGCTGTTCAACCGTCCGCGACGTATCCCGCAAAAACGCCGCATGTTGCAGACACGCGAACGCCCCGTCAAGGGTCCGCTCGAACTGCCCGCGCCGCTCGCCGGCGGCCTGCAGGTCGGTTACGAGCCGGCCGAAACCGGCGTCCGGCAGCCGGGCGAGCAGGTCGGTCAGCTCCCAGGGCATGCCGGATTCGCACAGTGCCTGCAACTGGCGTGCCACCTCGGCGAGCTGCGGATCGCGGGTCGGCTGTGCCTGCAGGACGTCGCGTGCGACGTCGTAGTAGGCGGGCTCGTTCAGAAGCACCTCGATTATCTGCCGCAGGGCGGCTTGCTCGGCGTCGGCCCTGGCGGGAGGGGCCTCGGGCGACACGTCGTCCCGGCCATCCGGTGACGACGCGACGCGCGGCCTGGAGAACCGCCGCAGGGTTTGCTGAATCTCCCGCGGTTCGAGTCCGAGCAATCCGCCGACCCGTACAGCCCACATGCCCCGCTGCAGGGCGTCGGCGGCGTGCAACGTCGGCATCTGTGCGAGAAACTGGAGGAAGACGTTCGTCGCTTCCTTGCGGGCGGGCCCGCTTTCCTGCGCACCGTCAAAGGTTTGCAGAAACCTTTGCCACCGGAATTCTAGCGCGTCGACCGCGTCGTTCAATGCGGCCTCGAACCGGTCGGCCTGTCCGGCGACCAGCAGGTCGGCCGGATCGTTGCCTTCGGGCAGCACCGCCAGACGGACGTCGAGCTGGCCGTTCAGGACGATTTCCAGCGCCCGGTCGGCGGCGCGAATGCCGGCCTCATCGCCGTCGAAGACCAGGATCACGCTGTCCACGTGCCGCCGGAGCAGCTGCACATGCATATCCGTGAGCGCCGTGCCGAGCACCGCCGCCGTCTCGGTGTAGCCATACTGGTGACACAGCAGGCAGTCCATGTAGCCCTCGACCACGAGGACCCGTTTGGCCGTGTGGGCCGCCTCTCGCGCCAGGTTCAACCCGAAGAGGGTCTTGCCCTTGTTGAACAGCGCCGATTCGGGGCTGTTGAGGTACTTGGCGGGGTTGTCGTCGAGCGCCCGCCCGCCGAAACCGATCGTATTGCCGGAAAGGTCGGCGATCGGAAACATCAGGCGGTTACGGAAGGTGTCGTAAAAGCCCACGCCCTTTTCCCGCTTTTTGATCAGTCCCGCCGCAAGCAGATGCTCATCGGCGATGCCCGCCTTGCGGCCGGCGATCAGCAGGCTGTCCCATGCGTCGGGCGCCAGTCCAATCTGGAACGTTTCCGACGATTTGGCCGAGATGCCCCGCTTGTCGACATATTGTCGTGCGGCCTGGCCGGTGGGCCCCAGCAGGACGCTGCGGTAGAACTCGCCCGCCCAGGCGTTGATCTTGGACAGGTCGCGGCGCTGGGACTGCTGCTGCCGGGCGGGGCCGGATGTCTCGATGCGGATGCCCAGCTGTTCAGCGAGCTGCGCCCGCGCCTCGATGAAGCCGAGGTTCTCGCGGAGCTGGATGAACTTGATGGCGTCCCCGCCGGCCCCGCAGGCGAAGCATTTGAAGATCTGCTTTTCGGGACTGACGGACATCGACGGGTGCTTGTCGTCGTGGAAGGGGCACAGGGCCTTGAATTCGCGGCCGGCGCGGCGCAGGCTGACGTAGCGGCCGACGATATCGACGATATCGGCCGCCTGTAGAACCTGCTGTGTCAGCGAATGATCCTGAGGAGTTGCGCTCACCGCTTAACGCCCGATCGTATGCCGGTCCGGCCTGTCGTCCCGCAGCCTGCACAGGCCTTCCACGCCGAAGGCTATGCGGACAATTAAGCAAATATAAACCACGTTATCGGTGCGGTCAAATCGTAAGTTCATGGATGCACAATACGTTGCGTCATCCCGGCCGACGTGCTGCCATAAGCATGTTGCGTGCCAGAGGTCGACATTCCGCGGCTATGCCCTTCGCAGATGCCCTCTGTCGTTTTGTGTCGCATAAGGCCTTCAACGTTACAACATGTTGCTTTATAATGGCCTGTCTGTCCGTGGCCTCGGCGAGTTGAGAGGTGTGTTGCAGGGGCTGTCGGGTTTGATGCCGAGTGTCGGTGTAATGTGTTGAACTGCTCGAGGGCTGTTGAAGGTGGCCAGATCCTCTGGATTTATCGATCATCTTGCCGAAGTCATTGACGGCGAAGGCCTTTTGCCGGCCGAGGGGCGGCTGCTCATCGGTGTGTCCGGTGGGGCCGATTCGGTTGCCCTGCTGCACGGGCTGCACGAACTGAACCGGCAACGGGGGCTGTGCTGGAACCTTCACGTCGCGCACCTGCACCACGGGATCCGCGGCTGCGAGGCCGATGCCGACGCCGCCTTCGTCAAAGACCTGGCTGATCGCCTCGACCTGCCGGTTACGGTCGAAAAGATGGACGTGCCGGAGATCGCCCAGGTGAGGGGCCTGAGCGTGGAGGAGGCGGCGAGGGAGGTCCGGTACGTGTTCTTCGAGCGGATCTGCCTGCACACCGAGAGCCGCTGGATCGTGCTGGGGCATCACGCTGATGACAACGCCGAGACGGTGCTGCACCGGATCGTCCGCGGGACGGGGCTTCGCGGCCTGGCGGGGATTGCCCCGGTGCGGCGGCTTTCGCCGGCCAGTGACATCCAGGTGGTCCGCCCGCTGCTGAAGCTCCACCGCGAAGATATCCTCGACTACCTGCGGGAAACGGGCCTGCAGTGGCGGGAAGACCGCTCCAACGCCGAGACGAGCCTGACCCGCAACCGGATCCGGCACGAGATCCTGCCTTTGCTGGAATCGAAGGTCAACAAGCAGGTCCGCGACGCCCTGATCCGCCTGGCCGAACAGGCCCGCCTGACCGACTCGTACCTGGCCGAGACGGCCCAGCGGACGCTCGAGACACTGGTGATCAACCGGACCGACTGCGACCTGGCGATCAACCTGCCGGCGCTGCTCAAACGGTCGCGTGTGATCCGGGCGGAGCTGGTCCGCCAGGCGTTTTTGTGGTTGCGGGTCGGCGAGCAGCAGATCGACCGGCGGCACGTGATGGCCGTGCTGCACCTGGCCGAGCAGGGCGTCAATAACAAGCAGATCAACCTGCCGGGCAAGTTGACGGTGGCGAGGCGGTACGATCGGCTGGTCTTTTCGCTGCCGAGCGGCAACGTCCCCAGCGAGGAGTACCTGGAGATCTCGCTGAAGGTGCCCGGCCGGACGATCCTGCGGCGCAGAGGGTTCTGGCTGGACACGCAGATGATGCCGCTGGAGCCGGGGCTGCTGGACTGCGTCCGCGTCAAGAACGACCCGTGGACCGAATACGTAGATAGCGATGAGGTGCGTTACCCGCTGGTGGCCCGGCCGCGAAGGCCCGGCGACCGTTTCTGGCCGCTGGGCGGTCCGGGCAGCAAGAAGCTCGCGGACTTTTTCAGCGAGTGCAAGGTCGACGCCCGCGACCGCAATCGCGTGGCGGTCGTGTGCGACCAGCTCGGGCCGATCTGGATCATGGGCATGCGGATCGACGACCGTGTGAAGTTGCGGCGTCATACGACCAATGTGTTGCAGCTGGCAGCCAGCCCCCTGGAGAACCGGTTTTGAGTCAGTGCCCGTGCGGTCAGAAGGAACGATGCGAGGGGACGCTTTCGGTCCTCGTACCCGCCTACAACGAAGAGGCTTTCATCGGCCAGGTGCTCGATAAGCTGCTGGCCGAGCCGACGCCCAAGGAGATCGTCGTCGTGGACGACGGCTCGGTGGATCGCACGGCCGAGATCGTCCGCAGCTTCGAGGACCGCGGCGTGCGGCTGGTCCGCCACGAGCACAACAGCGGCAAGGGCGCTGCCATTCACACCGCGCTGCGGCACGCGACGGGGCGGTTCGTGATCATCCAGGACGCCGACCTGGAGTATGACCCGGGCGATTTTCCGGCGATCCTCGCGCCGCTGGTCGATGGCAAGGCCGAGGTCGTCTACGGCTCGCGCAACCTGACGCGCAACCCGCGGGTGAGCCGGCTGTTCTACTGGGGTGGCCGGGCGGTGACGTTCGTGGCCAACATGCTGTACGGCTCGCACCTGACCGACGAGGCGACCTGCTACAAGGCGATGCCGCGGGAGCTGATGGCGGGGCTGGACCTGCAGAGCCGCGGCTTCGGCTTCTGCGCCGAGGTCACCGGCAAACTGCTGCGCCGGGGGGTGAAGATCGTCGAGGTGCCGATCCGGTACAACCCTCGCGGTTTTCGGGAAGGCAAGAAGATCAAGACCAGTGACGGCATCGAGGCGGTGTTGCTGTTGATGAAATACCGGTTTTCGCGCAAGCGGTAAGGGCGATCACCGGGCGTAGGCGGTCGCATCCATCGGCGGGAAATGATATCATCGATGTCGGTGAAGACGTCGTACCCGGGATTCACGACATGGTCAGCGAATCGAATATCCGAAAAGCGGCTGACGCCCTTTTGACCGCGGTTCCCACGGGTTCGCGCCTCTTTCTGTTCGGTTCGCAGGCGGCCGGCACGGCTGACGACCGCAGCGACGTTGATTTCCTCGTTGTAGAGCCTGAAGTCGCGAACCGGGTGCAGGAGATGCTTCGCCTGATCGAGGTCGTCCGTCCGCACAGAGTTCCGGTCGATGTGGTGGTTCTCTCGGCTGAGACGTTCGAGCACTGGAAGAACACGCCTAACACCCTTGCCTGGCGGGTCGCAAAAGAGGGGATGTTCTATGGATCCTCAAGCGGTGACATGTGGCGATATTGACGACAGACATTGCCGGTCCTGAGGCAAAGGCCAGACCCGACCACTACTGGCCGGCCATCCTCACGGCTATCCTCCTGGTCGCCGCCGTGTTTCGCATCGGCGCCGTCCACTACGCCAACAGCCACCCCGACAAGTTCATGTGGCCTGACTCCGAGCGGTACCTCCAGTCGGCGGTCTATGTCGCCTCGGGACAAGGTCCGATCGTCAGCCCCTCCGACCGCACGGGCAATGATCCGGGTTACCCGCTGCTGCTGAGCTGGCCGGCCCGCATCTGGCCGCACGACATCCAGAAGATCGCCGCCGCCGCCCGCTGGATCAATGTCGTTGCCGGCCTGGCGACGGTGGTGTTCGTGGCGTGGCTGGGGCGGCTGCTGTTCGGAAGTCTCGTGGGACTGATCGCCGCGGCCATGGTCGCGGTCCAGCCGATCCAGGTCTATTTCCACGCGCTGGTGCTGACGGAGGTGATCTACACGACGCTGCTGATCGGCTCGCTCTGGGCGCTGGCTCGCTACGCCCGCGACGGGGGCGGGGCGTACCTGTTCGGCGGGGCGATCGGCCTGGGGCTCGGCACGCTCATCCGCAGCAGCGGCCTGCTGCTGCCCGTCATGCTGCTGCCGCTGGTCGCCTGGGCGGGCTGGCGCAGTCGGACCGGCCGGACAGGGCCCGCCGCCGGCGCGGCCGCCGCGGTCGTCACGTTCTGCGTCTGTTACGCGTGTGTGCTCCTGCCGGCCGCATATCGCAATTATCGCATCCTGGGGGCGTTCGTGCCGGTGCGGACCGGGGTGGGCACGAGTCTGCTGGAATCGGTCGGGCCGTGGGCGGACGGCGGGCCGGGCATGGAGAAGTTCCTCCCCGGGCGGGACTACCCGGCCGGCGCGGACGAATACCAGCGCGACCGGTTCGACCACAGCGAGGCGATCGGCCACATCAAGCAGGACCCCGGCCGGTTCGCCCGGCTCGCCTGGGGCAAGCTGCTGCGGACCTGGAACGTCCGCATGAATTTCTCCGACTACCGCAATCCCGTGTACGACCTGCTGGCACTGCTGTCGACCGTGCCGGTGTACGTGCTGGCGCTGATCGGCTGGGGCCGTCAGCGCCGCCATGTCTTCAAGTGGTCGCTCTTGCTCGCCCCGGTCCTTTACTTCACACTGCTGCACATGGTCTTCGTCGGGTCGGTCCGTTACCGCTACCCGGTCATGCCGGCGATCATGGTGCTGGCCGCGGGGGCCTTCGTTGCCGGAAAAACCCGGCAGCCCGAAACGCCCGAACATGTGACGACGTAGAACTGCCAATGCCCAGGCGCCCGTTTTCCATCCGAGACATCCTGCCCTCGCCGCCCGAGCACCGTTCGCCCGGCTGGCGGGAGCGGTCGGCCGCGCTGCTGCTGGGGCTGGTGATCGCGGGTACGTGCGGCTACTGGTACCTGACCAGCGAGGCGCGTCTGACCGGCATCGTCCAGTCGTTCCTTGAGAACCTCACGTCCGGCCAGGTGCAGATCCGCCAGGTGGACTTTTCCTTTTTTGACGGCATCGAGGTCGCGGACCTTGCGGTGCTGACGCCGCCGGACGCGGAGTTCGGCCCGGCCGACAACGACGCCCGCACCGTTTTTCGGGCCGCCAGCGTGCACCTTCAGCACGACCCGATTTCGCTGCTGCTGGGGCGGTTCCGCGTGGAGCGGATCGTCGCCGTGCAGCCGGAATTCCGCTTCGTGACCGATAGGGCGACCGGCCGCAGCAACTGGCAGTCCCTGCTGGCCAGGCCCCAGGCCGGCGAGGGCGGGCAGTCGATGCCCAGGCCGCTGCCCCGGGTCGAGCTCAAGGACTGCGTCCTGCGGACCGGACTGCTCGACGGCGAGGACCTTGCCCTGGCCGAGCCTTTGCGCCTCAACCTGGCGGCGATGCCCGATCCGGCCACCAACGTCTACATCTGCCGGCTCCGTGCCCGCGGTGAAGACCGGCGGGTCAGCACCGTCCGTATCGACCTGGACAACGGCGCCGTCGCCGGCGACCTGCCCGGCATCCGCATCGCCCAGTTCCAGCTCTCCCTGCCCGCCGCATACGCCCGCTGGTGCGAGATCCTCGAACTGGCCGGGCAGATCGACGCCGACAGCATCGACTACAGCCCGCAGCAGACCCGCTGCACGATCAGCCTTGCGAACGTGACGCTCTCGGTGCCGTTTGACGAGGCCGAATTCTATGGTCAGCAGCAGCGTGCCCGGCGGCTGGTGCGGCTGGAGGCGGTGTCCGGCCGGATCGTCTTTGAGCCCGAGAAGGTGCAGGTCGACCTGGACGGTCAGCTCAACGGCCGGCCCGTGCAGGTCCGAGGCACGATGACCAACTACACCGGTCCGCTGGCCGAGATGGGGTACGACCTGCACATCGAGACCGGCCAGCTGCCGGTGCCCGATCGCAATGACCCGTACGTGGTCGCTCAGCTCGCCCGCCTGGGCTCCGGGGTCGATCGCATCTTTACGCTCTTCGATCCGACGGCCGGCAGCGTAAGCCTGCGGGGGAGTCTCGTTCGCCCGCCCGGGCCCGACGGCCGCACCCGTTTTCGCGGTGTCGTCGAGACCTTCGACGCGACCGGCCGCTTCAAGGACTTCCCCTACCGCGGCAACCACGCCCGCTCGACGATCCGCTTCACCGACGACGGCGTCTTTTTCGACGTGTTCGCCCGGCGGGGACTCGCCGCTTTCCGGATCAAGGGCTGGGTGGCGGGTACCTGGCGGGATACCGATGCCGACGTGACCGTCGAGGCGGTCTCTGTGCCGCTGGACGACCGGATGTACCGCGCCCTGCCTGAGAAATTCCAGGGCCTCTGGGACCACTTCGACTTTCTGGGGCTGGTTTCGTGCAAGTTCCACCTGCGTCGCATGGGCGGCACGCCGGACGTGGTCAGCGCCCCTTGGACGTGGGATATGCACCTGACCCTGCACAACGTCGCCGCGCGGTATCGGCCGTTCAACTACACGCAGTGGGGTCTGAACGGTTCGATCGAAGCGGCCGACGGGCGGATCTCGCGGATCGACCTGCAGGCCGTCGGCGCCGGCGCCGTTACCCGCGTGCTCGGCACGGCCGACCTGCGCGACAATCAGACGGCGGTGGACCTGCGGATCCTCACGAAGAATCGTCGCGCGACGCCCGATGTCATGACCGCGCTGCCCGAGCGGGTCCGCAGGTTGGTCGGCGACTGGTCGATCGACGGGGTCTTCGACGTCGACGCCGACGTGACGCTTTCGGAAGAGACTGGCCGCAAGGTCGTCTGCCGTGCGCTGATCGACTGGCGGAACGGCACGACGCGGCCCGCGCCGCTGCCGTACGCGCTCAGCGACGTGCAGGGGCAGCTCTACCTCGACCTGGCGGCGCAGCGCCTCGAGGTCCGGCGCCTGACCGGGCGCAACGGTTCCGCGGCGGTGCGGGTTGCCGGGCAGGTCGACCTGGGGGACCCGCTGTCGGGGCAGCTCGATGTTCAGGCGGACGACCTGCCGTTCGACGAGCAACTTTATGCCGCGCTGCCGGGTTCGTTGCAGCACTGGTGGCAAGCGCTGAAGCCGCAGGGCGAGGTCGGCGTTCAGGCCCGCCTGGACTTCACGGAATCCCCGGCCGGAATGGACCTGAAGCACCGCACGAGCCTCACCCTCGACGGCAACCAGGCCTGCTACCAGGCGTTTCCCCTCCCGCTGGAGGACGTCGCCGGGCAGGTGGTGGTCACGCCCGGCCGGTGCGAACTGCGGGACGTGTCCGGCCGCCACGGTGCCGGTCAACTCCGACTCGGCGGCGAGATCGAGTGGGACGAGGCCGCGACGAGCGCCCGGCTCCATCTCGTCGGCCGCGATGTCGAGATCGATGAACCGCTGCGCCTCGCGGTGCCGTGGCAGGTCCGCCGGCTGTGGAACCGCTGGCAGCCGGCAGGCCGCATGGATGTGGACGTTTCTTCCCTGCGCTACAGCAAGCCGGCCGATGGCCTGCCGACCTGGGACATCGAGGGAAGCCTTGCCGGCAACATCGAGACGATCGACCTGGCGATGGGGGTCACCGACGCTACGGTGCGGACCTCGCTGGACCTGCACATCGACCAGCAGAAAGAGACGTTCGAGGGCAGCGGCCAACTGCAGGGAGAGCGGGCGACCATCGCCTCGATTCCGGTGCAGGACGCGACGGCTGGCTGGGAACGCCTGGCTGACGGGACCTTCCGGCTTCGCGACCTTGCCGGGCGGGCGCTGGGGGGCGACCTCGCGGGCTATTTCGAGATGGGCCCGAGCGTGCGGGGCGATCAGTACGGCGTCGTGCTGTCGCTCGACCATGCCGATCCGGGTAAGCTGACCGAACTGCTCACCGGCGGGCAGATGGGCGGCATCAGCGGCCACATGCAGGCCCAGATGCGTCTGCGGGGGTTGGCCGACCAGCCGGATCAGCGGACCGGCGGGGCGGAGGTCGAACTGGTCGGACAGGGGCTCTACCGCCTGCCCGTGCTGCTGCAGATCGCGAACCTGCTGAATATCCCCGTGCTCGGCGAGCCGGAAAACGCCCAGCACCTGACGGCCAAGATCACGATCATGGGCGACCGCGCCTTGCTGGACAGCCTGGAGCTGCGCGACAACAGGATGCTGATGATGGGCAACGGCGTGCTGCAGATCCCGACCCGCGAGACGGACCTGACGGTCGTCGCCGCCCGACCCCGTGCCTGGCCCGAGGTCCCGGTGCTGACGGAGCTGTTCGAAGGTGCGCTGCGCGAGCTGATCGAGGTCCGCGGAACCGGTCCGATTAACGACCTGAAGTTCGAGGCCCGCCCCCTGCGCAGCATCCGCGCCGCCATCGAGACCCTCGCCGGCCAGCGCGACGGCAAGGACCGGTAGGCCCCGAAAACGAGCCGCGACCGTGAGGGAGCGGTACTGCTGCACCAACGAGCCGCGACCGTGAGGCGGAGATCCTTCACGTCGTTCAGGATGACAACTTGTGGCGGGCGCCGTTCGACTCGCGTTGCTCGCTCACGGCAAGCAGCCCGTCCCACGTCGTCCAGGATGACAACGGGGCCGTGCGGGGTCGCGTTACAATACGCACAAGGGGCGCCCCCTTGCCGTCATCCGGCCGCCGTCGTATCTTACCGGCCACGGAGGTGTCTCATGCAGGTCCTGCTGGAACAGCAACAGATCGAACAGGCACTGGACGACCTGGCGAGTCGCATTCGCGAGGACATACCGCCGGGCAAACCGGTCGCGCTGGTCGGGGTGCTCAGCCGGGGCGACGCGATCGCGCGGCGCCTCGCCCGCCGACTCGTCGAGGCGGGGGTCAAGGACCTGCCCATCGGGGTCCTGGACATCACGCTCTACCGGGACGACCTGGCGACCAAGGGCCCCGAGGCGGTCGTTCGTGCAACCGACATCCCGTTCGATGTTACCGGACGTTACATCGTCCTGGTCGATGATGTCGTCTACACCGGCCGGACGAGCAGGGCGGCCCTGGACGCCCTGACCGACCTGGGGCGTCCCCTGGCGATCCGCCTGGCGGCGCTGGTCGAACGCCCCGGGCGGCAGATGCCGATCCAGCCGGACTATGTCGGCGTGCATCTCGAGGCCGCGGACGGCATCCGTGTTTTTTGTCGCGAAACCGACGGGCAGGACAGGGTGGAAACGGACTGAGGGACCAATGGCGATCTGGACGCAGAAACACCTGTTGGACCTCGAACGGCTCAGTGCCGACGAGATCCTGACCATCCTGGACACCGCCGAGAGCTTCAAGGAAGTCTCCACCCGGAGCATCAAGAAGGTGCCCGCCCTGCGGGGCCGGGTTGTCGTCAACCTGTTCATGGAGGACTCCACCCGCACCCGGACCAGTTTCACGCTGGCCGCCCAGCGCTTAAGCGCCGACGTGCTGGAGTTCGGCGCCTCGGGCAGCTCCGTCAGCAAAGGGGAGAGCCTCCGCGACACCGCTCGCAACATCGAGGCCATGGGCGTCGACATCATCGTGATCCGGCACGGCGCGGCCGGGGCGCCGCACTACCTGACGCAGTGCGTCGGCTGCTCGATCGTCAACGCCGGGGACGGCGGTCACGAACACCCCACTCAGGGCCTGCTGGACATCTTCACGATTCGCGAGGTCAAGCAGCGGGTCGAGGGGCTGAAGGTCGCGATCGTCGGCGACATCGCCCACTCGCGGGTCGCCAGGTCGAACCTGTGGGGCCTCAAAAAACTCGGCGCCGAGGTCATCATGGTCGGCCCGACGACCCTCGTGCCGCGATCCTTCGCCCAGCTCGGCGCCCGCGTCTGTCACAACCTCGACGAGATCCTGCCCGAGGTCGACGTGATCAACATGCTCCGCATCCAGCGCGAGCGGATCACCAGCAACGTCTTTCCGTCGGTCCACGAGTACACCCGCATGTTCGGCCTGACTTCCGAGCGCCTCGCGCGGGCCCGGCCCGATGTGCTGGTCATGCACCCCGGGCCGATCAACCGCGGAATCGAACTGGCCAGCGAGGTCGCCGACGGACCGCACAGCCGCATCCTGCAGCAGGTCTCCAACGGCCTTGCGATCCGCATGGCCGTGCTCTACCTGTGCAGCCAGGCGACGAGCGGGCAGCCCGGCCCCGACTCCGAGGAGACGCCATGAGTGCAATAGGTGAGAATAACAGAACGATCCTCCTGAAGGGCGGTCGGGTGATCGATCCCGCCAGCGGTTTTGACGCCGTCGCCGATGTGAAGGTGCAGGGCGGGCGGATCCTCGAGGTCGGTACGGGTCTGGCCGGCCAGGCGGACCTGGTGGTGGACTGTCGCGAGAAGATCGTCGCGCCGGGGCTGATCGACATCCACGTGCACCTGCGCGAGCCGGGCGGGGAGGAGGAGGAAACCATCGCCACCGGCAGCGCCGCAGCGGCGGCCGGCGGGTTCACCTCGGTTGCCTGCATGCCCAACACCGACCCGCCGCTGGACAACGAGGCGGCTATCGAGTTCGTGCTGCGCCAAGCGAGCCGTTCGGGCTGCTGCAACGTCTGGCCGATCGGGGCGATCACCAAGGGCCGCCAGGGCAGCGAACTGGCGGAGATCGGGCAGATGGTCCGTGCCGGGGCGGTGGCTTTCAGCGACGACGGGATGGCCGTGGCCTCCCCCGCGGTGTTGATGCGGGCGATGCAGTACGTCAGCATGTTCGACAAGGTGATCATCGAGCACTGCGAGGAGCCTTCGCTGGTCAAGGGCGCGGCCATGAACGGCGGCGTGACCGCCACGCGGCTGGGGCTGCCCGGGTCCCCCTCGATCGCGGAGGACCTGGCCGTGCAGCGCGACGTGACGCTGGCCGAGTACACCGGCTGCCGGTTCCACGTCGCCCACATTTCGACCCGCCAGGCGGCGGAGGTGGTCCGCCAGGCGAAGCGCCGCGGGGGGCGGATTACTGCCGAGGTGTGCCCGCACCACCTGCTGTTGACGGAGGAGGCGTGCGCGACGTACGACCCGACCTTCAAGGTCGCCCCGCCGCTGCGGGGGGCCAGGGACGTGCAGGGCTGTCTCGAGGCGGTGGTCGACGGCACGATCGACTGCCTGGCCACCGACCACGCCCCGCATGCCAAGGAAGAGAAGGAACTGGAGTTTCTGGCCGCCCCGCCCGGGATGATCGGCCTGGAGACCGCCCTGGGGGCCTTCGTCAAGGCTTTGATCGAGCCGGGCCATCTCGACTGGCCGGAACTGATCCGCCGCATGACCATCAACCCCGCGCGGGTGATCGGCATCGACCGGGGCACGCTCGCGGCGGGCGGGTGGGCCGACGTGGTCGTGATCGACCCGGCGCTGCGCTGGACGGTCGATGCCAGCACCTTCCAGTCGCGCAGCCGCAACTGCCCGTACCAGGGGTGGCAGATGCAGTCGCGGGCGATACTGACGATCTGCGGCGGGCGCATCCCTCACGCCGATGCATCGACCGGCATCGAGCCGGATGTGGCCGTGTGTCTGTAGCTCTTCCCAGGACTCCGGCGACGATACGGCCGTCGCCGGAGTCCCGGGCAATTCCCTGTCGTCCCTGGCGTCTCTTCTACCGTGCCCGCAACATCTCCGTGTCTGTAACATCACCGCACGCGCAACGTCACCACCTGGAACGGCCGCAGGCGGAGGCTCGCCTCGCTATCGGCAACCTTCAGCGCCACGTCGTCGGCGTAGAGCTCCTCCAGCAGGTTGACGGTCTCGACCGCCCCGGGCTTGTCGGCAAATCGCAGCGTCGCCTCGGCGTGTGAGCCGTGCGACTCGTACAGCCGCAGGACCATGCCCTTGCCGTCCTCGGCCGGTTTGATCGTATCGACGACGACCGCCTCACTGGTGCATTCGACCAGCCGCCACGTCGCCGGCAGTTTGCCCTCGTGCGAGCGGGCAGGTACGGCCAGGACCGGCACGTTCAGCTCGGCCGCGGCACGAACCACGCCGGCGTCCTGGAACGAGCCGGCGTGCGGCAGCAGCGAATAGGTGAATTCGTGGTGCCCCTGGTCGGCGAAGGCGTGCGGGGCGGTCGGGCTGCGCAGGCACGTCAGCCGCATCATGTTCTCATGAATGTGGTAGCCATACTTGCAGTCGTTCATCAGTGCCACGCCGTAGCCGTGCTCGCCGAGGTCGGCGAACTGGTGGGCCGAGACCTCGAAGCGGGCGACGTCCCAACTGGTGTTCGTGTGGGTCGGGCGGCGGAGGTGGCCGAACTGCACCTGGTAGGTCGCTTCGGTCGCGCGGACGTCGACGGGGAAGGCGGCCTTGAGCACTGTGTGATGCTCGTGCCAGTCGACCTCGGTGACGAAATCGACGCGAGGGGTGTCGGCGTAAACGATCATCCGCTGGCGGATCGTCGACTGCGGGCCCTTGCCGATCTGCGGCAACTTCCAGCTCATCGCGATGGTCACGTGGGCGTCGTCCTGCTCGGCGACCTCGAGGCTTTCGAGCTGCGGCCCGGGCAGCGGGTGGTCGGTGTAGTAGGCCGGGATGTCCCACGCGTCCCAGCGGGCGCTGCGGTCCTCGTAGACCTGCAGGAGGTTGGCGACCTGCCCCTTGGGCAGCACCTGCCGGCCCGCCCGGCGGTCAAGCAGCTCGGCGATGCGCCCCTGCTTGTCCAGGCGGATCTGCCAGAACCGCGACTTGATCCGCCGGCCGTCCTGGCTGACGGTCAGCTCAGGCTTGCCGGCGGGTTCGCCCGCGGCGGTGGCTGCGGCTCGCGGGTTGTTCGCGTCTACGACGGTCCACCCGCCGGCCGGGACGGTGATCCCGTCGATCCAGGTGCCGTCGGGCAGATGCACCGGGTCGCTGCGGTCCCAGCTGAGGGTGTTGAAGAGAACCACCGGCTTTTTGGCGCCGGAGGTGTCGATGTTCTCGACGAGGGCGGCGGCGGCCTGGTCGGTCATCGAGTCGGCCTTGGATGCCAGAGCGTCGTGCATCTTGCGGGTCTCGTCGTAGAGTTCGCCGACCGACGAGCCTGGCAGGATGTCGTGGAACTGCATGAGCATCAGGTCTTCCCAGAGGCCCTCGACGGCCGGCTTGTCGGGCTTGTGGCCGACTTTGCCCGCCAGGACATTGAGCCACTCGAGGTTGTGCAGGCGGATCTCGTTCTTGCGGTTGGCCCGCTTGATCCAGCCTTGGGTGGTGTAGGTGCCGCGGTGCAGCTCCAGGTAAAGTTCACCGTCCCAGACCGGCAGCTGCGGAGCCTGCTGCTTCACCTCCGCCATCATGTCGCGGACCAGACCGTAGCGAAGTTTGGGCAGCCCGGCCGGAGTCGGCTCGTCCGCCAGCCGCTTGCCGGTTTCGAGCATCGTCTCGGTGGGCCCGCCGCCGCCGTCGCCGAAGCCGAAGCTCAGCAGGCTGCGGCCCGTCTGGCCCTTTTGCATATAGACCCGCCAGTTGCCCTTGAGCTCTTCGA
The DNA here is from genome assembly GCA_041687575.1 of Phycisphaerae bacterium. Lineage (GTDB taxonomy): Bacteria > Planctomycetota > Phycisphaerae > UBA1845 > JANYLN01 > JANYLN01. The sequence continues at coordinate 20,446 of JAWLBS010000018.1, forward strand.
CGTTGAGCATGCTGTTGTAGGTGAAGAAGAAGTCGGTGCCGCTGGTCGTGATGAACTGGACGGGGATGTCGGTGCCGTCGAGGCCGCGCCAGCGGAACGCGTCGTAGGGGAACCGGTTGAACTCGTTCCAGGAGATCTTGCTGGTGACGAAGCCGTCGCAGTCGGCGAGCTTCAGCAGCTGCGGCAGGGCCGCCGAATAGCCGAACACGTCCGGCAGCCACAGGTACCGGCTGTCGATGCCGAGCTGCTCGCGGAAGTAGCGCTTGCCGTAGAGCAGCTGGCGGACGAGGGATTCGCCGCCGGTGACGTTGGTGTCGCACTCGCACCAGGTCGCGCCGTCGGCCTCCCAGCGGCCGGCCTTGATCAGGCGCTTGATCTCGGCGAGCAGCTCGGGGGCGTCGGTCTCGAGCCACTTGTAGGCTTGGGGGCTGGATTGGTGGAAGACCCAGTCGGGGTACTCCTTGAGCAGCCGGACCTGCGTGGCGAAGGTCCGCACGCACTTGTGATGGGTCTGGCTGATCGGCCAGAGCCACCCCAGGTCGATGTGCGCGTGGCCGACCGCCAGCGTCCGCGGTCCGCCGGGCTGCTCGCCGATCTGGTTGCGGATCTTGTCGAAGGCCCGCTGGGCGCCGGCGACACTGGCGTAGAAGGCCTCGCCGGCCGCATCGCGCCGGGCGTCGGTGGGGACCAGGGCCAGGCCGTAGGCATCGCGGGTGTCCAGGGCCTGGATGGCGGCGTCGACCGCGTCAATCAGGCGGGCGCGGTCGAGGCTGTTGGCGTCGAGCTGGTCGATCATCTCCAGGGCGACCCGCATGTCATTCCAGAGCTTGTGGGTTGGCCCATCGACCCACGCCAGGCCGTATGTCCCCAGCGTGTGCAGGCACCGGCACCGCGCCGCAAAGAAAACAGCCCGCACGTCATAGGTCTGGCCGGGCTTGAATGGGTAACGGATCACCTTGTGTTCTCTGTCGATCGCGCCGACTCGCCGGCCGTTGATGAAGGCCTGCCCTTCGGGGCCGGCCGGGGTGTTGTCGTCGACCGCCGGCTCGAGGTAGTTGGCATGGTGGACGATCCGCAGTTCGATCTGGTCGGACTTCCAGTGGGACGGCACGGTCAGCTTGCCGCGGAAGTACGCCCACTGCTGTTTGGCGCCCCAGGGGGCGTCGGGCTCGATAGCCTTCCAGCGGCCCTGGTCGGGGGGGACGTCGAACCGCGGCTCGGCCGGTTCGAGCATCTTGAGGTCGTCGGCCGCGACGGTCTCGCGGGTGACGTACGGGGGGATGAGGCGGCTGACGTAATGCCGCAGCTTATTGAGACGGAGATTGTCGAGTCCTTCCATTTCGTGCCTCCCCTGGAGGGTTTGCGTGCCTGATGAACCGCGTCTGTGCGAAGGGCTTTTGATACAGCAGTCGCGCGGCAAAATCAACGGGACGCGAACGTGTGGCCGCGCCCGGGGGTCCGACCCCTTGTAGAACGCCTGCAACCGCGTCCACGATTCACTTCCCTTGGGAGCACACATACCTGTGCGATTCACCGGGGTCTGACCCCGTGGGCAAAACGCCCCGGACGGGTGTTACGGTCCTGCGTCAACGAGCCGCGACCGTGAGGGAGCGGTAGAAAATGCACCGGCGTCCGCGCCACGGGGTCAGACCCCGGTGAGGTGCACAGATATCCAGGCCGCCATGAAGTCGCGGCGCTGGTTCTGCTGACAGGCGTGCGCTACGGGGTCAGACCCCTGGTACGCCCCTGCGTCGGGAGGTAGCGGGCCGGTTTGCCGTTGGATCGGGCGGCGGTTTTGCTTACAATCGACGTATGGAGCAGCACAGCCTCGACAAACTGGAGTTCGCCAAGGTCTGCGAGATCCTTGGCCGGTTCGCCCGCACCAGGCTCGGGCGTGAACTGGCCCAGCGGATCGGGCCGAGTTATCGGGCCCACCAGGTGCAGTACTGGCTCGAGCAGGTCCGCCAGATGTCCGCCTGGATCACCCGCAAGGGGCCGCCGCCGTTCGGCGGGATGGCCGACGTCCGCGAACTGGTCCGCCGGGCGGTCCCGCCGCACCTGCTGGAGCCGGCCGACCTGGTCGAGGTCCGTTCGGCCATGCGTGTCACCGGGATGATGGTTGACTGGCTGGTGGACCTGCCGGACGATTTCGAGGCGTTGCGGAGCGTGGCGGACCGGATCGGCGACTACCGCGTGATCGCCGACCGCATCGACAAGATGATCGACGATCGCGGCGCGGTCCGCGACGAGGCCTCGCCGAAGCTCGGGAGGGTCCGCCGCCAGATCATCGACGGCGAGCAGTCCATCAAGCGGGTCTACGACCGGCTGCTCAAGAGCATGGACGTCGTGCGGGCCCTGCAATATGCCGCGACCACCTTCCACGGCGATCGCCTGGTCCTGCCCGTCAAGGCCGAATATCGCGGCCGCGTGCCCGGCATCATCCACCGCAGCAGCGACAGCGGGGCGACGCTGTTCGTCGAGCCGGCCGAGGTCGTCGAACTCAACAATACGATCGTCGCGCTGCGCCAGGCCGAAAGCGAGGAGATCGGTCGGATCCTGTGGGACCTGACGCAGCTGATCAACGTCAACCAGGAGCCAATCCTGCAGACCCTGCAGGGGCTGGGGCTGCTGGATCTGATCACGGCCAAGGCGTTGATGTCGCGCCAGTACGGGTGGGTCGTGCCCGAGGTGGGCGAGGGCCTGCCGCTGAACCTGCGCGAGGTCCGCCACCCGTTGCTGATGGAGATGCACCGCGACGAGAAGCCCCAGAAGATCCTCGAAAAGATCGTGCCGATCGATGTGCGGCTCGGCGAGGACTTCGACATGCTGGTGATCACCGGCCCCAACACCGGCGGCAAAACGGTTGCCCTCAAAACCGTCGGGCTGGCGGCGCTGATGGCCCAGGCGGGCATGCCGATCGCAGCCGGGGCGGGCACGCAGGTGCCGATGTACAAGGACATCCTGGTCGACATCGGCGACGAGCAGAGCCTGCAGCAGTCGCTCAGCACGTTCAGCGCGCACCTCAAGCAGATCCTGCATATCCTGGACCGGGCCAATGGCCGCACTCTCGTGTTGCTGGACGAACTGGGCAGCGGCACCGATCCGGACGAGGGCGCGGCGATCGGCCAGGCGATTATGGACGAGCTGCGGGAGAAAGGCTCGCCGGCGATGGTCACCACGCACCTCGGGGTGCTCAAGGGGTACGCCTACCGGCAGGACCGGGTCGACAACGCGGCGGTCGAGTTCGACGTGGCGACGTTGCAGCCGACCTACCGCCTGATCATCGGTGAACCGGGCAACAGCAACGCGATCGAGATCGCCCGCCGGCTGGGCATGGGCGAGCAGCTGCTCAGGGGGGCCCGGGGGCACCTGGCCGGGCGGCACCGGGCGCTGCACCAGGCGATCCGCGGCACGCTCAAGAGCCGCCGCCAGGCCGAGGCCGCCCGCGAGCAGGCTGAGCAGGCCCGGATCGCGGCGACGCAGGCCCAGGAGGACTACCAGCAGCAGAGCCAGTCGCTGAAGGACAAGCAGGAGGCGTTCGACCGCTGGATGCGCCGGGTCACGACGCTGCGTCCCGGCGAGCGGGTGCGGTCGCGGCGTTTCGATCGCGAGGCGACGGTGGTGCGGGTCCTGCTGCACAAGCAGGCGGTCGTGATTGACAATCGGGGCCTGCAGATGGAAGTGCCCCTGACGGATATCATCCTTCCCGACGGCGAGGGGGCCGCTGTTGGCAGCAGCGGCACCTGATCGATCCTTTGTCTTTCCCGAATGCAAGTCGATGTGCACCAGCGACTACCCTGCCGTGGTCCCCGCTTTGGCCAGGGGCGGATGTGGTCGAGGAAATCGTGCCTGCGGCCCTTGCGAAGCGGTTGAATTCTGAGTAGTCTTCCCTCGCCTCAGGTTGCCGGGACAGAATCGAGCCTGTATAGTCGAGCCCCGCAGCCGCGACAGATTGTACACCATGGCATGGACAACACTTAGGACAGGATCCGCAAGTGGGGCAGATGGAGGTAAGCCGGGTGCGAAGTTGTCTTTCAACAGGCGTCTTGACGCTGCTTCTGCTGTGCCTTTCGACGTTGCCGGTTCTCGCTCAGCCGGCCGCACAGTCTACCGTCGAGGTCCCTCCGTTCGATCAGCAGGCGATGCAGACCACGATCTGGCGGCACATGGAGGCGCTGAGCTCCCTGGGCAGCCGTGTGGTCGGCTATCCCGGGCATGAGCAGGCCGGGCGGTACATTACCGACATTTTTTCGGGTCTGGGGCTCAAAGACCTGACGACGGACGAGATCACCCGGGTGGCGCCCATCGACGATGGGGCGTCCATCCGCGTGGGCGACCGGACGTACCCGCTGGCCAGTTTCTGGCCGAACCTGGTCCGCCTGCCCGTGACCCCCCCCGGCGGCATCAGCGGCAAGTTGTTCTATGCGCGCGACGGTGAGCCGGAGCGTCTGCGGGGGGCGGATCTGTCCGAGTGCATCGTTGTGCTCGACTTCGATTGTCAGGCCAATTTCGTCCTCGCCCGTTCGCTGGGCGCCCGCGCCCTGCTGTTCATCGAACCGGATGAGCCCAACCGCGGCTCGGCGACCCAGAAGGTCCTGGACGCTCCCGTCGACATGCCGCGGTACTGGCTGAGCAAGGAAGTCTGGCAGCAGATACGGCCCGCGGTCGAGCAGGAGCAGCCGGCGACCGTTGAGGCCAGCATGCAGTGGCAGCGCGTCACGGCCAGGAATATTTTCGGACGCGTCGACGGCACCGACCCGGGCCGGCAGCACGAAGCGATCGTGATCATGGCGGCGTACGACGCCGGCTCGGTCGTGCCGGCCCTGGCGCCCGGGGCGGACGCCGCTTCGGGGATCTCCACGCTGTTGTGGCTGGCGGAGTACTTCAAAGAGAACCCGGTGTGCCGGCCGGTCTGGTTCGTCGCACTGGACGCCCACGCACTCAGCAACGGCGGGATCGACCATTTCGTCGTGACGCACTGCATGTCGGGACGGACCTACGACGATTGGGTCAGCAGCTTCGTCAAATATGAGCCGCCGAAGCGGGGCATCCAGATCAACCCGGTGCTGATGCTGGACCTGAATCTCTCAAGCGGAAGCAGGGCGCTCGGTTCGTTCTGGGACGGCAACGCCTCGGCAGCCGTGGACTCCTTCCGCAACGCGATCATCAAGGTCGGTGACGTGTTCGTTCAGCAAGCGGCTGAGATGATCGAAGCCGGCGACTATCCGGGTGTGGATTTCTACAGCGGGATCCGTCCGCTGCAGGGCATTACCTACCACAGTTACCTGCCGACCCAGATCTCCTTTAACAGCACGGTCGCCCTCAAGGCCAAGCAGCACGCGATGGCGATCGCGACGGCGCTGGACAACCGTCACAGCTGGGACACGCCGCTCGATACGCTCGACCGGGTCAACAAGGAAAACCTGATGGCCCAGGCGGGCCTGCTGACCCCGTTGGTCCACACCGTGCTGGACAGCCCGGATCTGGTTCGCAAGAACATCAGCGAAAACGACTTCCGGGCGTACCGCTGGCCGGTCATCCCGTTCATCGCCAAAGCGAACAGGTCCATGATCTCGGACCGGCCGGTCACGACCGAGCCGATGGAGGACTGCCTGGTGGTCCTGCGGCCCGAGGGGCGCGCGCCCTGGTTCGCCGGCGGCTATTCGACCGAGATCGGCCTGACCGGGGAGGACGGCTATCACGTCGACTACCTGAGCGATCACACGATGTTGTGGATCTACGGGTACAAGTTGGACCCGAAGACGGGCGAGATCACGTACGTGGCCGACCGCGGCGAGGAGGGGGCGGGACGCCAGCCGCTGGAGCTCAAGGACAAGCCCAACGGCATTCTGGTCATGTTCCGCTGCGCGACGCTGGACCTGTACGACCTGGCGGACCCGATCCGCTTCAAGGGGCTCAATACCTTCACGGTCATGCTGCCGACCGGCGGCACGCCGCAGAAGTACGGCTACAGCACGCTCCCGCGGAATGATCCGCGGCTGTGCATGACGGTGCACGTTCCGCGCGGCACGCGGATTCGCTTTGCGGCCGCCCGCGGCATGTTCGGTTTCCAGTACCTGCTGCTCAATGCGACCCCAAAGGACCCGGAAGGCGAGGGCATCCTGCTGGAGGGAGAGACGCCGATGTTCTTCGGCAACTTCCAGGCCCTGGGCGACGTGGTCACGCTCAACCGCAGCCGGTACCAAAGCCTGGTCTCCAAGGGCATCAAGAACGAGCTGGTCGGCGACCTGCTCGCCCGCTCCGAGGCGGCGTATGAGAAGGCCGCTCAGGCCAAGCAGGACAGGGACTGGGTCGCGTTCTTCGACGCCAATTATGAGGGGCTCGGTTTCGCCACGACCGCCTATCCGCAGGTCAAGGGCATGGCCCGCGATACGGTCGAGGGCGTGGTGTTCTACTTCGCCCTGCTGATCCCGTTCGCATTCTTCATCGAGCGCCTGCTGTTCGGGTTCCCCGACATCCGCAAGCAGATCGTGGCGGTGGCCGTGATCTTCCTGCTGGTCTTCGGGATCATGGGCCTGATCCATCCGGCGTTCCAGATTTCCGATTCGCCGTACGTGATCTTCCTGTCGTTCATCATCATGGCCCTGGCGGCGATCGTTCTGTCGATCGTCGTGGGCAAGTTCGGCGAGCAGATGCAGGCCATGCGCGAGGCGGGCGGCGAGGTTCACCGCGTCGACGTCGGGCGGCTCAGTGCGACGATGGCGGCGGTCATGCTCGGCGTCAGCAACCTCCGCAAGCGGCGGGTGCGGACGATCCTGACGACCGGCACGATCGTGCTGCTGACGTTCGCGGTCCTGTCGTTCACCGTTGTCAGCAGTTCGACCCGCTACTACCGCATTCCGCGGCCGTACGACGGGACGTACGAGGGAATCCTCTTCCGCGATCGCAACTGGATGCCGATCAGCGCGGTCCTGCAGGACTATGTGCAGTACGCGTTCCGGGCCGGCGCGGACGACGCGGCGGGTTCGCACGCGGTCGTGGCCCCGCGGAACTGGTATTTCATCGACAAGGACAACGACCTGAGCCTGCCGATGATCGGACCTGATCAGACGACGATCCGCCGCATTGCGGGGGCCCTTGGGGTCACGCCCCAGGAGGCGGCGGTCACCGGGCTCGACCGGTTCCTGGTCAAGGGACGCTGGATCTCGGGCATGAACGCCGCGGAGTGCATCCTGCCCGCCGGATTCGCCGAGACCCTCGGCGTTGATCTGGAGGTGCCCGGACGGGACCATGTGGAGGTGTTCGGCCGCAGATGGCAGGTCGTCGGCCTGATCGACGGGCAGCAGTTCGCCCAGTTCACGGACCTGGACGGCGAGGCGATGTCGCCGATTCAGCCGCGAAAGGGCAAGGAGTCGCAGCTGCTCGGGACCGATGCGGCCAGTGAAATGCGGCTGGAGGCGGAGGCTCAGCGGTCCACAGAGGTCAAGACGGCCACGCACATCGACCCGCAGAACACACCGCTGTTCGCGTACGGTGCGCTTCAACGTTGCGGAGCCGTTCAGATGAGCATCGCGGTCGGAGGCGTGGATCCCGGCAACGAGACCACCAAGGCCCACCTGGAGAACCTGCTGAGCCGGAGCAATCTGCTGGCGTTCGTCGGCTACCCGGATAAGAACGTGCGGGCGATCTCGGCGACCGGCCAGACGGGTGTCGGCTGGGCCAGTGGCCTGATCGTGCCCGTGGTCATCGCCTCGCTGATCGTGCTGAACACGATGCTCGGCAGCGTCTACGAACGTCAGCGCGAAATCAGCACCTACAGCAGTGTCGGTCTGGCCCCGTCGCACATCGCGGCGTTGTTCATCGCCGAGGCGAGCGTGTTTGCCGTGGTGGGCGCGTTTACCGGATATATCCTCGGGCAGGGCGTCGCCAAGGTGCTGATGACGACGCAGATCCTCGGCGGAATCAATGTCAACTATTCGAGCACGGCCGCGGTGATGACGAGCGTCATCGTCATGGGCGTGGTGCTGCTCTCGGCGGTGTACCCGTCGAAGGTGGCGGCGCGGCTGGCGGTGCCCGATGTGACGCGTCGGTGGACATTCCCGCCGGCGAAGGGCGACACGTGGCGGTTCGAGTTCCCGTTCACGGTGGCCGACTGGCAGGTCCTGGGGCTGTTCGCGTTCCTGGCGGACTTTTTCGGGGCATGTGCGGAAGAGTCGGTCGGTGTGTTCTACACGAGAAACACCGAGCTGTCCCGCGAAGGGGCTGGCATTCAGGCCAAGCACCGGATCGAGCTGGACGTGTGGCTCGCCCCGTACGATCTGGGCGTCAGCCAGCACGTCACGCTGCTGGCCGAACCGACCGAGGACGCCAACATCCACCGCATCGAGATGACCATTGTTCGTCGTAGCGGCGAGCACGCCGCCTGGCAGCAGCGCAACCGGGCGTTCCTGGCGGAGTTGCGGCGGCAGTTCCTGATCTACCGGACCATTCCGGATTCCGGCAAACAGCGTTGGGAGCAGCAAGCGTTGCAGCAGTTTACCAGCGAGCCCGCAATGGCAGGAGCAGGTAGATGAGTCGAGCCGTAACCTCGAAAACGATCGAGCCCAGGAAGCCGGGTTATGACCAGGCGCCCAAACTGTTCGAGGAGACCCCGTTTGAGGACGGGTTCTCCTGGCGAACCGTCATCGGCGCGCTGTTCGTCGGTTTTGTCATGCTGCCGGGCGCCATTTACATGGGCCTGATCAGCGGGCACAGCATCGCCGGCGCCGCCGAGTGGGTGACGATCATCCTGTTCATCGAGATCGGCAAGCGGTCCTTCATCACCCTGAAAAAGCAGGAGATCATCCTGCTGTTCTGGGTGGCGGCGGGCCTGCTGGCCGCCGGGCAGACCTTCGGATCGGGTATCCACCTGTTCGGCGGTCCGTTCGGCGCCAAGATCTGGGACCAGTTCCTGGTCCAGAGTCCCCAGGCCGAGGGCTTCGGTCTGTCGGGCAAGATCCCGTGGTGGTTCGTGCCGAACGATCCCGAGGTCCTCGCCAGCCGCACGTTCCTGCACTGGGCGTGGGCGGTGCCGGTCGCCCTGCTCGTGCTGCACAACGTGCTGAGCTACACGTTGATGATGGCGCTGGGTTACACGCTCTACCGGATCACGAATGACATCGAACGGCTCCAGTTCCCGCTGGCTCCGGTCAGCGCCGGCGGTGCGACCGCTCTGGCCGAGTCGAGCAGCAAGAGCGAGACGTGGCGCTGGCGGATCTTTTCGATCGGGGCGATGATCGGCGTGGGGTTTGGCGCCATCTACCTTGGCGTGCCGACGATTACCGGCGTGCTGGCCAGCAAGCCGATCATGATCCTGCCGATTCCGTTTGCCGACTGGACGGCCGCGATCGGCACGGTGCTGCCATCGGCGCTGCTGGGCATCGTGCCGGACCTGACGCTGGTGCTGATCGGATTCGTGCTGCCGTTTCCGGTCGTGGTCGGCACGTTCGTCGGCGCGATCATGTTCTATATCGTCGGCAATCCGCTGTTTTACAGGCTGGGCGTGCTGCGGGACTGGGAGCCCGGTCTGGACGTCCGCAACACGGACATTCTTGCCAAGATCGACCTGTGGATCAGTGTCGGCATCGGCATGGCGATCTTCGTCGCGGTGCTGGGCTTTGTCGCGGTCGCGCGGGCCTTCATGGCCCTGCGGAAATCCAAGGGCCGGGAGGACACGGAGCATCAGGCCTACCTCGAATCGATCAAGGATCGGGGCCACTTCCCCCTGTGGGGGTCGGTGCTGATCGTCGCGTTGTGCGCGCTCTCGTACACGGCCTTCACGCACATTCTCGTGCCGGACTTCCCGGTGTGGATCCTGCTGATCTTCGGTTTCGTCGTCAGCCCGATCATCAGTTACGTGCAGGCGCGAATGATCGGAATCACGGGCCGGGCGACCGGCGTGTCGTTCCCGTACATCCGCGAGGGCTCGTTCATCCTCTCGGGCTACCGGGGCGTGGACGTATGGTTCGCCCCGCTGCCGATGTACATGTCCGGCGGCGGCGCGGAGCAGTTCAAGCAGCTGGAGCTGACCCGCAGCAAGTTCAAGGGCCTGATCAAGGCCCAGACGCTGGCCTGCGTGGTGATGCTGTTCTGCAGTTTCTTCTTCTACTCGCTGATCTGGTCGCTGGCCCCGATTCCGTCGGAGGCCTACCCGTACGTGCAGAAGATGTGGCCCTACTTCGCGACCAACCAGTCGCTGTGGGTCTCCAGCACGCTCGCTTCGGACAAGATCGAGACCGATGACGGCAATTTCGAGGTCAACCCCCTCGAACCGGACCAGGATAAGCGCTGGCCGCGCCTGGAAGCGGGCGATCTCGAATCGCCGGAGGTGACGGGCCGGCTGGTAGACATGTGGAGCGGCTCGAGCACGGTCCCTGCGGATTTGGGTGGGACGATCCTGCTCAAGCCGCTGTCGGAGATGCAGCCGGGGGCGCCCCCGCCGACGGCGCCGGAGATGGTGCTCTGGGTCCTGCCCGAGGGCCAGGACGCCCCGACGGGTGATCAGCAAAAGCTGCTTCACGACCTGGGCCCGCAGCGCGACCGGCAGTACTGGATGACGACCCACACGGTCCGGGGCCTGCTCGGTACGGTCGAGCCGGACGGCACCATAAAAATCAAGCCGCGGCGGAGCTTCCTGAAGGAGGCGATCACCCCCGCCAAGTTGGGCGGAGGCTTCCTGACGGCCGGGGCTATGTACGTTTTCACGCTGGTCCTGAAGCTGCCGATCGGGTTCTTCTACGGGTTCATCGGCGGACAGGCGATCTGGCCTCACTACGTGATTCCCCAGATGATTGGGGCCTTGCTGGGACGCTACTGGCTGAGTCGCAAGTTCGGCCCGAACACCTGGAAGGCATACACACCGATCCTTCTGGCCGGCTATGCGTGCGGCAGCGGGCTGATAGCGATGTTGGCGATCGGCTTTGCCCTGCTGGCCAAGGCGATCAGCCGGGTGATGATCTAAAGGAGTTTCAGCTCAGTGTCGACGACGGGTACGCAAACACAGTCGCAAATAGGAGCAGCTCAGGCACAGGCCGGGCTGCTGCCCGCGGGAGTGGCCTTAAGGCCCCAGGAGCGGCGAAACGCGGTGACGGTGCGGGCGATCCTGCTGGGCCTGGTGCTTTGCGCCCTGGCCGGCATGTTCTTTCCGTACACGGACAACGTGATCCGCGGCAGTCAGCTCGCCGAGGACCACACCGCGGTCGGCGTGATCGCGATGTTCTTCATCGTGGTCTTCGTGGGCAACACTCTGGCCCGGCTGATCGAGCGGCGATGGCGGTCCAGTCCGCTGGCAGCGGGGGTCATCATCGCGGCCGTCAGCGGGGTGGCGCTTTACGGCTGCTCCCGGCTGATCGGGGCGATGGGGACGACCGACGCGACCGGAGCGGTGGTGATGTCCGCCTGGGTCTCGCTCTTGCGGGTGATCTGGATCTTCGGCGCGTTCATGTGGATGATGTTCGCCCTGGTGGTCGCCAGCCGCCTGACCGAGGCGCTCTGGGCGGGCGGGCGGTGGCTGAGCCTCAACCGCGCGGAGATGCTGACGGTCTTCGCGATGCTGCTGATTGCCACGGCGGTGGTGACCTCGGGTCTGGCGATGCAGCTGACGCCGGTCCTGCCGTCGGTCGAGTACTACGCTACGCCGGGCAACCAGTGGCCGACCAAGGTCATCCCGTTCGTGCCGGAATGGATGCGGGTCCAGGACGAGGCGGCGTACAAGGGCTTTTTCGAGGGCATTCACCGACTGCCCGGGTACGTCGAACCCGAGAGGGGCTACTACAGCGAGCCCTTCGTGCAGGGCATGTACGAGAACTGGACGTACTTGCGGCAGATCCCCTGGATGGCGTGGATGCCGCCGCTGCTGGGGTGGGCGATCTTCCTCGTGCCGATGTACACCTTCAGCATCTGCATGATGGTGATCATCCGCGGCCAGTGGATGGATCGGGAGATCCTCGTGTATCCCCTCACGCGTCTGCCGTCGGAGATGTCGCGCGTCGAGGAGGAGGGGGCCGAGCGCGGCCCCGAAGCGCCCGCCCTGGGGCCGCTGTTCCGTAGCGGCGGGATGTGGCTGGGTTTCGCGATCCCGGTCGTCTTCACGTCGCTGCAGGCGATCAATGCCTACTACATGGGCTTCCCGATGATCCAGCTGTCGTGGGACACGACGGTGATGAGCGACCAGGTGACGCTGTACATCGTCCCGAGCTTCGTGGCGATGGGCTTCACCTACCTGGTCAACACCCGTGTCTCGTTCAGCGTCTGGAGCCTTTCGCTGGTGGGACTGTTCGTCAGCGGCTGGTTGGCGCTGCGCGGCTACAAGAGCCCCGAGAACCTGGGCGGGTACGGTTCGGGCAACCCCTTGATGTACCACATGGGCATGGGCGCGCTGCTGACGATGGCCGTGATCGGCCTGTGGTCGGCGCGGGCCCATCTGGCCGGCGTCTTCCGCAAGGCCTTCACGGGCGACCCGAGCGTCGACGATTCGAAGGAGATTCTCAGCTACCGCCTGGCGGTGATCCTGGCGATCGTCTGCGCGATCATCATGCTGGCCTGGCTGATGACGATCGGGATGCAGTGGTGGGTCGCGCTGACGTTCTGGCTGGTGGCGATGCTGGTCTTCTACGGCCTGACCCGGATCGTCGCCGAGGCGGGGCTGGGCTCGGTCGTGCCGCCGGGCATTGCCAGCGGCTTTACGATCAGCAAGCTGGGCGCCAGTTCGATGTCCAGCGGCAGCATCGTCGGCCTGGGTCTGCAGTTCCCCTATTCGGCTGATGTCCGCACCTTCGTCATGGCCAGTGCCGCCAACGGGCTGAAACTGACGCAGGAGATCGAGCAGAAGCGCCGGCGGCTGTTCGTGGCACTGTTCGGGGCGATGGTCGTGGCGCTGGTCATCAGCATCGGCACGATCATCTATCTCTCATACGTCTACCAGGGCACGAGCCTGGAGCGGTGGTACTACCGCGACGCCCCCGCGATCGGCCTGAACTACGCCAAGGACATGATCGGCAACACCACGATCGTCGACGGGCAGGAGGTCCTCCAGCGGACCGGCGCGAACGTCCAGGGCTGGGTCTTCAGCATCGTCGGCGTGGCCGCGATGGCCCTGCTGATGTTCGCCCAGCGGAGGTTCCTCCGCTGGCCGCTGCACCCGATCGGTCTGGCCGTGGTGGGCACGTGGATCATGGACCGGCTGTGGTTCAGCGTGTTCATCGCGTGGCTGGTCAAGACCCTGATCCTCAAATACGGCGGTCCGCGGCTGTACATGCGCACGATTCCGTTCTTCCTGGGCCTGGTCCTGGGGCAGTGCGTCAGTGCCGGCGCCTGGTGCCTGATCGACTACGTCACCGGCACCGTGGGTAACGTGCTGTTCCGGTTCTGACCGGCGACCGCCCGAGCGAATCCGACAGCGACCCCCGCGCGGCAGACGTGCGGGGGTCGCGACGTTCAGGGGACGTGGCGGGTACCACGCTACGCCGCGAACGATAATGGCTTGTGAGAATCCAAACAAGATCCGCAGAAAAAGGAAAGGCTCCTTCCCATGATCCGGGTTGCCGACCAACGGCCACAGAAAGGAGCCTTTTAATGTCTGACAAGACAAAGAACAGTAGCGCTACATCCTGCCAAGAGCAGCTGCTGGCAGCCCTGGAAGTCCTGCTGCCAGCCCCCCTTTTTGCGATCTGAAAATCCGCCGCGATGCCTGCTGGGGTCTCCAGCGGCTCACCTGGCAGGCCATCTTGATGGCCTGGTCCGACAAGCCCACCCTCGGCGACTGCTTCAAAGTGGTCTGGCACCTGCTGGGACGCCGACACAAGGGCAAGACCTACAGGGGCCTGGCCCAAGCCCTCCGCCGCCACAGCAGCGATCTGTTCGAGAAGATCGACCCGCACCTGCGAGCCCGGATGCAGGCTCTGGCCGGGGACAACTGGCTGGTC
>JAWLBS010000019.1:0-34208 GCA_041687575.1 Phycisphaerae bacterium
CTGACGCTGCGATCGCTGTTCTGGCTGGGCCCCGGGGCAGGATCTCCGTCCTGTTGAGGGGGTGCATTGTGTCGGACGGGGCCGTTGCAGCCCATTGGGCCCGGGGCACGGAGAGACCGTGATGGTGCTGGCGAGTATCTATGACTATCAAGCGATCCCCTGGCTGATCGGGATCGTCGTTGTGATGGCGGGTGCGATGTTCGGTGCGGCGCACCTGCTGGGGCCGCGGCGGATGGGCCCGAGCAAGGGGCTGCCTTACGAGGCGGGCATGCTGCCGATGGGCACGACGTGGAGCCGTTTCGACATCCGCTTCTATCGTGTCGCGATCATCTTCCTGATCTTCGATATCGAGGTCGCGCTGTTGTGGCCGTGGGCGAGCATCTTTGCCGATTCGACCCGGCCCGACCCGCGTCACGCCGGCACGGTGGCGATGCGGGAGGCGGGCATGGGGGGCGGCTATCTGTTCGCGGTGGCGGGTATCTTCGTGCTGCTGCTGCTGTTCGGCTTTGTTTATGACTGGCGGAAGCGGGCGCTGGAGTTCAGCTGAGCCCGCTGGTGAGGTACCGGATGATTACCGAAGAGAGAGTCCCCGGCGGGATGGTCACCACCCGCCCGCCGTTTTACACCGGGCGGGTGCAGGAGCTGATCACCCAGCTGAAGAACCCGGTGACCTGGGCGCGGCGCTGGTCGATGTGGCCGCTGCCGTTCGGTACGGCGTGTTGCGGTATCGAGCTGATGGCGCTGGGCGCCAGTCGGTACGACATCGGCCGGTTCGGCGCCGAGGCGATGCGCTTCAGCCCTCGGCAGGCGGACCTGCTGATCTGCGCGGGGCGGCTGGCGATCAAGATGATGCCGGTCCTGTTGCACATCTACAAGCAGATGACCGAGCCGAAGTGGGTCATGTCGATGGGGGCCTGCGCGAGCACGGGCGGCGAGTTCAACGTCTACGCGACCGTCCAGGGCGTGGACCAGTTCCTGCCGGTGGACGTTTACGTGCCCGGCTGCCCGCCCCGGCCGGAGCAGCTGCTCGAGGGGCTGATGCTCATCCAGCGGATGGTCGACGAGGGCAAGGCCCGGCCGAGCTACCAGCGGGCCAAGGGTATGCGTATGCGGATCAAGCAGGAGAACGTCACCGATCTGGCGACGGTGAGCAACACGGTGAACGAAGTGCTGAAGCGCAAGGCGTAGGATCGGGTTTCGGGGTTCGAGTGTCGCAGGAGGCATGCACGGTCCTGCAAACGACGCAGGATCGCGGCACCCGGGGGTGGGATTACCGCTCCCTTGCGGTCGCGGCTCGTTGGGGCAGGACTGTGGGCCCCGGAGTGTTGGAGGAGCGTGGCACGCGGGCGGCGAATCGTTCGGGCCGGATTTCGAAGGACGAGGTTCATGGCAGAGGTCGAACACGCAGGCGAGCAGCGCAAGGTCGGGGTGGCTGGGCCGGTGGGCAGCGGCGGCGGACGCGGCATCGAGGTGCCCGCGGACCAGCCGTACGGTGCGTGGCACCCGGCGGTGCAGGCCCTGGACGAGCGGTTCGGCAAGGGGGCCTTCGAGCCCTATCCGCTGGTGGTCAACCGGAGCGGGCCGAGCGACCAGGTCTGTCTGAAGGTGCCGCCCGATCGGCTGGTCGAGGTGATGCGGCTGCTGAAGGATGATTCGCGCTGCCGGTTCGACCTGCTGGCGGACCTGACGTGCGTGGATTACCTGAACTATCCCGGCGCGGCCGACCGGTACGGCGTGACGTATGCGCTGGCGTCGATCCCGCTGCGGCATCGGATCTGGGTGAAGTGCTTCGTCAACGATCCCGAGCCGGCCGTCCCGAGCGTCACGCCGGTCTGGCGGGGTGCGAACTGGCCGGAGCGCGAGGTGTGGGACATGTTCGGTGTCCGCTTCGAGGGGCATCCGGACCTGCGGCGGATCCTGCTGTGGGAGGGGTACGGGTCGCACCCGCTGCGGAAGGATTATCCGGTGGAGGGGCTGGGTGAGCGGGAGAACTACGAGATCCTCGGGCCGGACAGCGCGTGAAGCGCGTCTGCCGCGGGATCAGACCCCGGTGGATCTTGCGGGCAGGCGGGTGCTGCGAGGTGTGTGACATCTCAAGGCTTGCGGAGGCGGCGTGACGGGGTCAGACCCCGGCGAGCCCTGCAGGCAGGCAGGCGTCGTGAGGCATGGACGCTGGCAGAGCTTGCGAAGGTGGGACGGGGGCAGACCCCTTTAGCCCGGAGAGTGCGTGAGGACGTGGACGAACGGAACCGGAGTGTACAGGTGAGTACGGACCAGGAAAATCCGACGCTGCAGAGCGGGCCGCGCTACGTGCTCGAGAAGGAAGAGAGCCAGCCCGGGCGGTGGATCCTCAACTTCGGCCCGCAGCACCCGGCCACGCACACGACGCTGCGGCTGGTGCTGATCCTCGAGGGCGAGCGGATCATCGAGTGCGTGCCGGACATCGGCTACCTGCACAGCGGCTTCGAGAAGATGGGCGAGGTCCACGACATCAACCAGTACGTTACCATCACCGACCGGATGAACTACCTCTCGCCGGTGATGAATAACCTGGCCTGGCACGGCGCGTGGGAGAAACTGTACGGCATCGAGCTGACGCCGCGGTGCAAGGTGATCCGCACGATCATCGGGGAACTCGCCCGCATCCAGGACCACGTGCTCTCGGCCGGGGCATCGGCCCTGGACCTTGGGGCGTTCACGCCCTTTCTGTACCTGTTCGAGGACCGCGAGATCGTCTACGACCTGCTGGAGGAGATCAGCGGGGCCCGCTACATGAACAGCTACACCCGGCTGGGCGGACTGTTCCAGGACATCACGCCGGACTGGCCGGAGCACGTCAAGGCCTTCTGCAAACGCCTCCCGCGGACGCTGGCGGACGTCGAGGCCCTGCTGGTGCGCAACCGTATCTTCATCGAGCGGCTGCGCGACGTCGGCTACATCAGCAAAGATGAGGCGGTCGACTGGTCGCTGACCGGGCCGGTGGCGCGGGCCAGCGGCGTAGTGCGCGACCTGCGCAAGGACGAGCCGTACCTGTGCTTCGAGGAGAACTGGGACGGCCATGGCTCCAGTCCGGTGGAGTTTCTGGTGCCGGTCAGCGACATGGGTGACTGTTACGCCCGGTTCCTGATCCGCCTGGAGGAGATGCGCCAGTCGCTGCGGATCATCGAGCAGTTGATCGACAACATCCCGCCCGGGCCGATCAACGTCTCGCCGGACGAGAAGGTCTGCCTGCCGGACAAGACCGAGGTCTGGGGCAGCATCGAGGGACTGATCCATCACTTCGAGCTGGTGATGTGGAACCGGGGTTTCGAGCCGCCGGTCGGCGAGGCGTACGCCACGGTGGAGTCGCCCAACGGGGAGCTGGGGTTCCACGTGGTCAGCGACGGCGGACGGATCCCGTACCGGGCGCGGTGCCGGCCGCCGAGTTTCATCAACTACCAGTGCTTCGGCGACCTGATTCGCGGGCATCAGATATCGGACGTTGTGGCGGTGCTGGGCAGTTTGAACATTATCGCGGCGGAGCTGGATCGGTGATGGTCTCGGGTCTCGGGACGGCAGGGATCAGGAGTCAGGGGTCAGTGTCGACCGACACGGCGCTGCAAACAGCCGCAGGGTTGTAGCGCCCGGTGCGGCATTCTGCTGGGCAATAGCCTGCCCTGCGAGGGTTGTGGCGGAGCTGGATCGTTAGTGGGAGATTGGTATGGCCTGGCCGGTCATCAACAGGCAGGAACAAGCGGCGGTCCCGGGCGCCGAGCCGCTGCTCAGCGAGCGGGTCAAGGCGCGGATCACGGCGTTCTTTGACCGCTACGAGACGAAGCGGGCGGCGCTGATCCCGGCGCTGCACGTAGTCCAGGACACCTACGGCGGCGTCAGCCTGCAGGCGATCAAGGAGGTCGCGGCGCTGCTGGGGCTTGCCCCGGCCGAGGTGTACGACACGATGAGCTTCTACAGCCACTTCTGGGCCGGCCGGCGGGGGCGCAAGGTGGTGGTGGTCTGCCGGTCGCTGTCGTGCCAGGTGCTGGGTCACGAGCGGCTGCTGGCGGCGCTGAAGGAGCATCTGAAGATCGGCGAGCATGAGACCACCCCCGACGGCGAGTGGTCGCTGATGACCGAGGAGTGCCTCGGGGCGTGCGAGCACGGGCCGTGCATGCTGATCAATGAGCGGCTGCACGCGCGGGTGACGCCGGATGACGTGCCCAGGATCCTGGCGGACCCGGACTGCGACAAGGTCGACCTGCCGGCCGGGGCATCGCCCCAGCCCGAGCCGAAGGAGAAGCGTGGTGGCGTTTGAGCCGGTGTTATCCAGGAATTTCGATGTGCCCGGCGCGGCGTCGATCGAGACGTACCGCCGGCGGGGCGGCTACAAGGCTATCGAAAAGGCCCTGCAGATGGGGCGCGACGGGGTCGTCGAGCAGGTCAAGACGGCAGGCCTTCGCGGCCGGGGCGGCGCGGGCTTCCCCGCGGCGACCAAGTGGAGCTTCCTGCCGCCGAATCGGACGACGACCTACCTGTGCGTCAACGCGGACGAGTCGGAGCCGGGGACGTTCAACAACCGCTACATCATGGAGCTCGACCCGCACCTGCTGCTGGAGGGCATCCTGATCGCCGGCTATGCGACCCGCACAAGCGTGGCGTACATTTACATTCGCGTGGAATACCACAAGGCGTACCGCGTCCTGCAAAAGGCGCTCGATGAGGCGCAGGCGGCGGGGCTGTTCGGCGAGAAGATTCTGGGCAGCGAAGACTTTTCGATGCAGTGCTACATCCATCGTGGCGCGGGGGCGTACGTGTGCGGCGAGGAGACGGGGCTGCTCGAGTCGCTCGAGGGTAACCGGGGCTGGCCGCGGATCAAGCCGCCGTTTCCAGCCGTCGCGGGGCTGTTCGGCAAGCCGACGGTGGTCAACAACGTCGAGACGCTGGCGTGCGTGGTGCCGATCATCGAGCGGGGCGGGGAGTGGTTCGCCTCGATCGGCAACCCGCCGACTTCTACCGGGCCGAAGCTCTACACCATCAGCGGGCCGGTCAATCGCCCGGGGTGTTACGAGGCGCCGTTGGGGCTGACGGTCCGCGACCTGGTCTACGGCGAGGCGTACGGCGGAGGGATGCTCGACGGGCGGACGCTCAAGGCGGTGGTACCCGGCGGGCTGAGCGTGGGGTTCCTGACCGCTGGCGAACTCGACTGCAAACTCGATTTCGATGACCCGCGCAAGTACGGTCTGTTGGGGCTGGGCACGGCCGGGGCGATGGTTATCGACGAGGCGACCGACATGCGGCAGGTGCTGCTGAACGTGGCGCGGTTCTACGCGACCGAATCGTGCGGGCAGTGCACCCAGTGCCGCGAGGGGACGATGTGGATCTACAAGATCGCCCAGCGGATCGCCGCGGGTGCCGGGCGGATCGAGGACCTCGACCTGATCACCGAGATCACCGCGACGATGGGCATGATGACCGGCCGGAGCATCTGCGGCCACAGCGACGGGGCGGCCTTCCCGCTAAGGACGCTGATCGCCAAGTTCCGCGGGGAGTTCGAAGATCGCATCCATTCGCAGGGCGATGTGGCGGAGGCGCTGGCGGCGCAATGAACGAGAGCGGCAAACAGGTGCGGCAGGAAGAACAGGGCCCGGGGCGACTGAACGAGCGGACCACCTCGGCGGTTGTGCGCGGGGTGTTCTGGTTCACGTGGTTGACGGCGAAGTACCGCGAGGCCGCGAACCTGGCCCGGCGGACCGAGGGCCAGCGAGCGGAGTGGAACTAAAGGGTATGGCAACGATCATCATCAACAGTCGGCCGGTCAAGTGCGAAGAGGGCACGCCCGTGTTGCGGGTGGCCATCGACGCGGGCTTTGACGTGCCGTTCTACTGCTATCACCCGGCACTGAAGATCGTCGCCTCGTGCCGGCTGTGCCTGATGGAGATGCGGAGCAAGGACCCGCGCAGCGGCGAGATGGTCTGGTCGCCGCGGCTGATCCCCTCGTGCCAGACGCCCGCCCGCGACGGGATGGAGGTCCGCTTCGACAGCGAGAACGTCCGGCAGAACCAGCGCGCGGTGATGGAGGATTACCTGCTGAACCACCCGCTGGACTGCACCGTCTGCGACCAGGCCGGCGAGTGCTGGCTGCAGGACTACAGCCAGAAGTACGGCAATGCGCTGAGCCGCATGATCGAGCCGAAAACGGTCAATCCGAAAAAGGACGTGGGCCCCCGGACGCTGCTGTACCAGGACCGGTGCGTGCTGTGCAGCCGGTGCGTGCGCTTCTGCCGCGAGATCGCCGGCACGGGCGAGCTGTGCGTGATCCGCCGGGCTGCCACCGCGGAGATCGACGCGTTTCCGGGGATGCCCCTGACCAACAAGCTGCAGGGCAACGTCGTGGACATCTGCCCGGTCGGGGCGCTGCTGGACAAGGACTTTCTGTTCAAGCAGCGGGTCTGGTACCTGCGGACGGCAAAGAGCATCTGCCCCAACTGCAGCGTCGGCTGCGCGATCAAGGTCGACCACAGCAACGGCCGGGTCTGGCGGCTTCGCCCGCGCTACAATCCGCAGGTCAACACCTGGTGGATCTGCGACGAGGGCCGCTTCGGATGGAAGTATATCCAGAGCGACAGGCGGCTGCTGGCCCCGCGCCTCGGCAAGGCGGGGCGGGCGACCTGGGACGCGGCTTTCGAGGCGGTCGGGCGCTGGCTGGAGGGCGCCGGCCGGGCCGAACAGGGCAAGTCGGCGGCCGTGGTCCTCTCGCCGATGATGGCGTGTGAGGAGGCGTGGCTGCTGGCGCGGACGGTTCGCGAGGCGGCGCCGCAGGCGACGCTGGTGATCGGGCCGGTGCCTTCGCAGGGCGATGACGAGCTGTTCCCCGTGGACACGACGGACGAGAATCTGGCGAAGTTCATCATCCGGGCCGAGAAGTGCCCAAACCGCCGCGGCGTCGAAGCGGTGATCGCCGCGGCCGGCGGACCGCGGATGGATTTCGACGAATTCGTCGCCGCGGCCGGGCAGGGGCGGTTCGAGTTTGCCTGGATCGTCGGCGGCTATGCGGATGAGTGGGTGTCGCAGGATCTCGCCCACGCGGCCGGGAAGATCGGTCGCCTGATCGTGCAGGATATCTTCCCCAGCCCGCTGAGCGAGCGGGCCGAGGTCGTCCTGCCGTCGTGCGCGTGGGTCGAGCGGGAAGGCATGTTCATCAACCATGACGGCATCGCCCAGCCGTTCGAGCGGGCGCTGCCCGCCCCGGTCGGTATGCAGGCCGACGGGCAGTACCTCTATCGCCTGGCGGGCGGGCAGGGGTTGTTCCGTAGCGAGCAGGTCCGCGAGCAGATGGTCGCGGAGGTTCCCGAGGTCGGCGAGGTCTACGTCCCGCCGGTCGAGGCCAGAGGAATGCATTGAGGTGCGGGCGCAGTGGATCTGATCCAATCACTATTAGCGAGCCAGATCGGTTTCAGCGTGGTCTTCGCGCTGCTGGTGATCAATGTCATCATGCTGGTGGTGACGTACTGCATCTACTTCGAACGGAAGATCTCGGCGTGGATCCAGGACCGTGTCGGCCCCAACCGCGTGGGCCCGGCCGGGATCATCCAGCCGTTCGCGGACGGGCTGAAATTCTTCCTGAAGGAGGACTGGATTCCGCCGCAGTCGGACAAGATCCTGTTCGTGGCCGCGCCGATCCTGATGTTCGTGCTGGCGCTGATCGGTTTTGCGATCGTGCCCTGGGCAGGGCCGCTCCGCTGGCCGTGGATGCCGGAGGGCGAGGCCGTAATGACGCAGGTGGCCAGCCCGGACGTGGGGATCCTGTACTACCTGGCGGTCGGCGGCCTGTCAGTCTACGCGATCATCCTGGGGGCGTGGGCGAGCAAGAGCAAGTATCCGTTCTACGGCGGCATCCGGGGCGCCGCGCAGGTGCTCAGTTACGAGATCCCGCTGGGGCTGGGGATCTTCGTGATCGTCATGGCGATGGGTACGCTGCGGCTGGAGGAGATGCTGGCCGGGCAGGCGGGGATGTGGACGATCGGGGCGGTGCCGGTCTGGCCGGCGTGGAACATCTTCCTGCACCCGGTGACGTTCCTGCTGGTGCTGACGGCGGCGTTCGCCGAGACCAACCGCCTGCCGTTCGACCTGACCGAAGCGGAGCAGGAACTCGTCGGCGGGTATCACACCGAGTACAGCGCGCTGAAGTTCGGGGCGTTCTACCTGGCCGAATACGCCAACATGATCACGATCAGCGCGATCATCAGCGTGCTGTTTCTGGGCGGGTGGCACCTGCCGGGCATCAGCGGGGAGTGGACGAGCATCGGGGCGGTGCTGCTGCGGTTTGCGGTGACGTGGCTGAAGATCATCTTCTTCCTGTTTTTGTTCATGTGGGTCCGCTGGACGCTGCCGCGGTTCCGGTACGACCAGCTGATGGGCATGGCATGGAAGACGCTGGTGCCGCTGGGGTTGGCGCTGGCGGTCTGGACGGCACTGTTGACGCTGTGGGGCTGGCAGAACACCTGGCTGGCGCCGGCCGGCGAGATCGGCATCTTCGTGCTGGTGGCGCTGGTGGCGGCGTGGTGGGCCTCGCCGATTACGGGGCGGCAACGGGGCCTGCCGCGTGGGCGGGTTGTGGAGACATAGGGCTTGTGCAAGATCGCGGCCGCGGGTCGATCGTGGTGCAGGCATGGTCCTGCACCCGGCGTCGCCGAACGACAGCTATGCCGTGGCGAGCACAGCGCAGGACCGTGGTACCCGGGGCGAGATGCTGGTGGGCAATAGCCCACCCTACCGCTCCCTCACGGTCGCGGCTCGTTGAAGCATACCGCTTCCTTAGGGCGCGGCTCGTTGAAGCATACCGCTCCCTTTGGACGCGGTTCGTGGGGCAGGACGGTGGCCGCGGGGCGTACGGACGCCAAGGAAGTTGGGCTGGAGAGGACTGTCGCATGGCCGACTGGCGTGACAAAGACGTGATCCGGATCGATGAGCCGAAGCTCACGACCGCGGAGCGGACGTACCTGCCGCAGATCGTGGGCGGGCTGAAAACGACGCTGCGGCACATGGTGGGTAAGAAGTTCACCCTGCAGTACCCGGAGCAGAAGCGTCGGGTCCGCGTGCAGAACTACCGCGGTATCCACCGCCTCAACCGCGACGATAAGGGCCGCGTCGCGTGCGTGGCGTGTTTCATGTGCCCGTCGATCTGTCCGGCGCAGTGCATCTACATCGTGGCAGGCGAGTCGCCCTGGCCGGACCGCGAGAAGTACCCGATCCGTTTCGAGATCGACGAGTTGCGGTGCATCTTCTGCGGGATGTGCGAGGAGGTCTGCCCGGTCGACGCGATCGAGCTGACGCCGGAGATCGGGCTGCTGGGGCATACCCGGGAAGAGATGCTGTTCGACAAGGAGAAGCTGCTGCGGATTTATGATCTGACGAAGGACTACAAGCCCCGCAAGTCGCCGAAGATCACCGGCTATCCCAAGCCGACGGATGAACGGTCGACGTCGACGCACGAAGGGTTGTAGGGCGGGCTGTGCCCGCCAAAGGTGTCATCCTGAACGAAGTGAAGGATCTCGACCTTTTGGGAGCTAAACCATGAGCACTCTGTCCAGTAGAGATTCCTCGCTGCGCTCAGAATGACAGCTTTGGGTGGTGGTTACGGATGGAGCGCGGTGCGCATCCGCGGAGTTCCATGGCCGCAACGACCCACTGCCGGCGCCGTCGCTTGGCAGCGGGTGCCCCGGCGGCCATGGCACCCTGTGAAGGGCCCGCGACAGGGAGTGGTTTGAATGGACCCGTTATTGCTCAGTTACATCGGACCGATCATCGCCTCGATGGGCCTGGTCCTGTGTTTTCCCGACCGTCCGCGGGCGGCGCGATGGGCCGGATCATTCCTGGCGGCGGCGGGCGTCGTTCTGGCCGCGTACGGGATCACCGGATATTTCGGCCTGCCGCTCTGGCCGTGGGCGGCCATTGCCGCCGGCGTGGTCGGTGTATGGCTGGCCGGGCGGATGATCACCCACCCCAACCCGGTCTACTCGGCGATCTGCTTTGGCGGCGTGGTCCTTTCCAGTGCGGTGCTGGTGCTGCTGGCCGGGGCGCACTTTCTGGCCGCGGTGCTGGTGGTCGTCTATGCCGGGGCGATTCTGGTGGCCTACGTGTTCGTGATCATGCTGGCGCAGCAGGACGAGCCGGCCGCGTACGACATCAACGTCCGTCATCCGGTCTTGGCGGTGACAGCCGGGCTCGGGCTGATCGTGGCGGTGTTGTGGGCACTGGCGAGTTCGCCGGCCGGTGCGCCGCGGCATCTGGCGGAGGCTTCCACGGGCGTCTCGCCGGTTCCGGCTTCGGCATTCAGAAACGTGGCGACCACGGACGGGAATGTGGTGGACCTGGGCACGGTGCTGTTCGGGCGGTACCCGGTGACGATTGAGGTGGCGGGTGTGACCCTGCTGGTGGCGATGACCGGAGCACTCGTGCTGGCGGGGATGCGGTTTGCCCGCGGGCAGTCGCAGGAGCAGTGACGATGGGAACGATGCCGATGTACGTGTTTCTCGGCGCGGTACTGTTCGGCCTGGGCGTGACGGGCTTTGTGGTGCGGCGGAACATCATCATCATGTTTCTGTGCACGGAGCTGATGTTCCAGGGCGTAATCCTGAACCTGATCGGTTTCAGCAGCACCTTCGAAGGCGTCGGCGCGCTGCAGGGGCAGGTGTTTGCCGTGTTCCTGATCGTGATCGCCGGTGCTGAGGCGGCGATGGCCCTGGGACTGGTGGTGCTGCTGTTCCGGCGGCGGCCGACGCTGGACGCCGAGGCGTGGGCGGCGCTGTGGGGATAGGCAAGACAGCTGCAATCGGGGAAAATGATGATAGCCGTGTCGGACATCACCCAATCGAGTTTCCAAAACGCCGCCTGGTGGTCGTGGCTGATCGTGGCACTGCCGCTGGCGGCGGCCGCCTTGGTGGGCCTGCTGGGCCCGGCCCTGAAGGGGCGCTCGCACTGGCTGAGCATCCTGGGCGTGGGCGGGGCGCTGGCGATGTCGATCGTGCTGTTCTGGACGATCCCGACCGCCGAGCCCGCCGGGGCCGCCCACGGGGCTCCCGTTGCCGCGCCCGAGCGCGGTGAAGGCCCGCTTGCGGCCATGACCGACAGCCCGGTGGCCGACATCACGTATTTCGACTGGATCCTGACCGGCGGGGAGCGGGCGGCGTCCGTGATCGCCGCGCAGTTCCTCGTCGATCCGCTGACCGTGGTGATGTTGCTGACGGTGACGTTCGTCTCGCTGCTGGTGGTGATCTACTCGCGCTCCTACATGCGGGATCATCACGGCCACCCGGAGCGCGGCTACGAGCGGTTCTTCGCCTTTTTGGCCCTGTTCGTCGCGAGCATGTGCATCCTGGTGCTGGCGGGCAACTTTGTGCTGCTCTACGTCGGGTGGGAGCTGGTGGGCCTGTGCAGCTACCTGCTGATTGGCTTTTACTACCCCAAGCCGTCGGCCTCGGACGCGGCGAAAAAGGCGTTCATCGTCAACCGGATCGGCGATTTCGGATTCGGGCTGGGGGTGCTGTCGATCTACCTGCTGTTCGGCCGGCTCGACTACCAGGGCGTGTTCGCGGCTGCGCAGGCCGCCTTCGCCGCCCCGGACGCCGGGGCGCTGGCGACGCTGCAGGGCCTGCTGAACCTGCCGACCATCGAGGCGGCGGCCGTGCGGGCGGCGGAGATCCAGACCTGGATGACGACGATCTGCCTGCTGCTGTTCGCAGGGGCGGTCGGCAAGAGCGCCCAGATCCCGCTGTACGTCTGGCTGCCCGATGCGATGGAGGGCCCCACGCCGGTCAGCGCGCTGATCCACGCGGCGACGATGGTGACGGCCGGCGTGTACATGGTCGCCCGCTGCGGGGCGCTGTTCGTCAACAGCCCGTTTGCCCTGGAGGTCGTGGCGGTGATCGGCTGTGCGACGGCGCTGTTCGCGGCGACGATCGCCATCACGCAATACGACATGAAGCGGGTGCTGGCCTACTCGACGATCAGCCAGCTCGGGTACATGTTCCTGGGTCTGGGCGTCTACGCCGCCAGCGCGGCCGTCTTTCACCTGTTTACGCACGCGTTCTTCAAGGCCCTGCTGTTTCTGGGCGCGGGCAGCGTGATGCACGCGATGGGCGGTGTGATCGACATGCGGCAGTTCGGCGGCCTCCGGAAGATCATGCCGATCACGGCGTGGACGTTCATCATCGGCGGGCTCGCCCTGGCGGGCTTCCCGCTGCTCAGCGGCTTCTGGAGCAAGGACGAGATCGTCGCCGCGGCCATGGACGTGAGTCCGGTACTGGGCTGGCTGGGCATCGTCACGGCGCTGCTGACGGCGTTCTACACGTTCCGGATGGTGTTCCTGGCCTTTTTCGGCGATCGCAGGACCCCTCCCGAGGCGGAGCACCCGGCCGAGGCCGGCGGGTGGATCACCGTGCCGTTGATCCTGCTGGCGATCGGGGCGGTCTTCGCCGGTTACCTGGGCGTGACCTTCATCGGCGGCGGGTTCGCCGGGTTTGCCGTGCCGGGCGGGCGGTTCCAGTCCTTCCTGGCGGCCCCGCTCGACCCGTACCACCAGGCCCTGGTCCAGCTGCCGGGCCATCCGGTTGTGCACGAGGGGCACGGGCTGATGTACCTGGCGGCGGGCGTGGCGATCCTCGGGATCCTCGCGGCGTGGTTCGTGTATCTGCGCAAGCCGTCGATCGCGGCTGGCGCCGCTCGCGGCACCGGGCCGGTGTACCAGCTGGTGTATCACAAGTATTTCGTGGACGAGTTGTATGACCTGGTGGTGGTCGGGGCGGTCTGGTCAGCCGGATTGTTCCTGTATTTCTTCGACCGCTATGTGATCGACGGGCTGGTGTTTACGGCGTCATTGATCCCGCAGTCGATCGGTTTCGCCAGCCGCCGCGCCCAGCTCGGCGCGGTGCAGAGCTATGCCCTTTTCATGGCGGGCCTGACGGCGGCGGTGGTGCTGGTGATGTTGCTCTGGCCGGCGTGAGACGAGTCAGGAGTCCCGGCCGGGCGGTCCTGTGCAAGCGAGCCGCGACCGTGAGGGAGCGGTAGATCAAGATCGGAGTACCGCCTTTAGCCGGCGCTTGGAGTCCCGCCTTCAGGCGGTCCGCCCGAGCGAGCGCAGCGACGCGAGTGGCCGAGCCGCAGCGTCGAGGACGCCCTCGAAGCGAGCGAGCCGGGTACCACGGCGTGGCGCATGAGCTGGAAGTGGTAACAAGCGGGTTCCTCGACGCGGAAGACCGGTGGGCAATAGCCCACCCTACAGAAAACCGGCGGGCGCAGCCCGCCCTACAGATGACCGGATTGCAGCCAAATGGGTGACTTGCTGAATTCCGAAACCGTTGAAGCCGTCAGCCAGTCGTGGTGGCTGACGATCATGATCTTCCTGCCGCTGCTGGGGATCATCCCGATCGTCGCCCTGGACGAGCGCAACGCCGCAAAGAGCCGCTACGTGGCATTGGGCTTTTCGCTGGCCGCGCTGGTGGTGACCTGTATCGTGGTGGGCCTTTACGCACAGCAGGCGTGGAACTCGGCCGAGTGGGTGCTCTCCCAGCGGCTCAACGTCATGTCGCTGGGCGATATCGCCCCGGGCGGGGCGCCGCTGTTTGAGACGAGCTACCACGTGGCCGTCGACGGGATCAGCATCTGGCTGATTGCCCTGGCGGCGCTGCTGAGCCCCCTGGCGATCTGGGGGAGTTTCAGCGGGATCCGCGAGAACCACAAAGGCTACTACAGCCTGATGCTGCTGCTGCAGACAGCCGTGCTCGGGGCATTTTGCGCCCGGGACCTGCTTTTGTTCTACATCTTTTTCGACCTGACGCTGGTGCCGCTGTTTTTGCTGATCGGGATCTGGGGCGGCGAAGATCGCCGGTACGCGGCGTACAAGTTCTTCATCTACACGATGGCGGGCAGCGTGCTGCTGCTGGGCGGGATCCTGTACCTGGCGTGGCGGAGCTACGAGGTCGCCGGGGTGTTCAGCTTCGACTTCGAGCGGCTCTACGCGGTCGCCCCGCATTTGACCTGGGTCGAGCAGCGGTGGCTGTTTCTGGCGATGTTCGCCGCCTTTGCCATCAAGGTGCCGCTGTTCCCGCTGCACACGTGGCTGCCGCTGGCGCACACCGAGGCCCCGACGGCCGGGTCGGTCATCCTGGCGGGTCTGCTGCTGAAGCTGGGGACGTACGGGTTCCTGCGGTTCTCGGTGCCGCTGTTCCCGGACGCCTTCTGGCACTACGCGCCGCTGCTGGCGGGCCTGGCAATCGCGGGGATCATCTATGCGGCGCTGGTGGCGTGGGTGCAGAAGGACTTCAAGAAGCTCATCGCCTACAGCAGCGTCAGCCACCTGGGCTTCTGCATGCTGGGCCTGTTCAGCCTGAAGGTGGCCGGGCTGACGGGTTCGCTGCTGTACATGGTCAACCACGGCCTGAGCACCGGGGCGCTGTTCCTCGTGATCGGGATGATCTACGAGCGGTACCACACCCGCGACATGAACGCGGTAGGCGGACTGGCGCGGCGGATGCCGCGGCTGGCGTTCTTCATGGTCTTTTTCACCCTGGCCAGCGTCGCCCTGCCGGGGCTCAACGGCTTCGTCAGCGAGTTCCTCGTGCTGCTGGGCACGTTCGTCTCCAGCACGACCTACGACGGCTTCCCGGCCGGCCCGCTGGACTATCGGTATGCGGTGGTGGCGGCCATCGGTATCATCCTCAGTGCCGTGTACATGTTCTGGTGGCTGCGAAAGGTGCTGTTCGGCCCGCTTATCGAGCCTGAGCACACCCCGGATACGTCGAGCGGCCTGTCGGTCGACATCAACGCCCGCGAGACAACCATTCTGGTTGTGCTGGCGGTTCCCTGTCTGCTGCTGGGCGTGTATCCCAAGCCGCTGCTGACCAGCATGCAGCCGGCCCTGGAGGCGACGGTGATGCAGCCGGTGCACCAGCGGCCGACGGTGGTGGCGCAGATGCCGGAGACAACCGGTGCCGAGGCCGACGCAGGCCTGGCCGCTGCTGACGAGCAGGCGATGACGCTGCCCGAGCCCGTATCCTTGCGGATCGCCGGTCCCGCGAATCGGCTCGGCGTTGTGAACAGGCCGGTGTGCCCGCTCCAGGCGAGGCCGGTTGACGGACTTGTTGTGCAATAGAGGGACAGCCCCGTGCCAGAGATCGTTACACAAATGAGTTATTGGCAAGCCCTCGCGCCCGAGATCGTGGTCGCGGTGTTCGGCATTCTGTGCCTGTCCGCCGGCATGATCGGCCGGGAAGGCAGTGCGTCGTGGGCCCGGCCGATCGCCTTGGTCGGCCTGATTCTCGGGGCGGTGGTGGCCCTGTGGCAGAGCCCGGTCCTCGGCTGGGTGCCTGAAATGCAGGTGGGGCCATTCGTCGGCTACGTCCGGGCGATGCTCTGCGGCGTAGGGGCGATCGTGGTGCTCAGCGCCTGGGCTTTGCCCGCCGGCGGGCGCACGGTGGAGATGTTCGCCCTGCTGCTGTTTTCGGTGCTGGGGGCGATGCTGGTCGCCTCGGCGGACGATCTGGTGCTGCTGTTTTTCGCGCTGGAGCTGGTCAGCGTGCCGACCTACGCGATGGTCGCCGCCGGTTCCAGCTCGCGCGGCGCGCAGGAGGCGGGGCTGAAGTACTTCTTCCTGGGGGCGCTCAGCTCGGCGATCCTCGTGTACGGCCTGAGCTTCCTGTACGGCGCGGCCGGTACGACCAGCATGTTCCTTGAGGTCGACGGTCAGTCGGTCGCGTCGGCGGTCCAGGCCCGCCTGGCGGACAACCCGATCGCCTGGTTGGGTGTGATCCTGACGCTGCTGGGGCTGACCTACAAGATCGCGGCTGCGCCGATGCACTTTTACGTGGCCGACGTGTACCAGGGGGCGGCGGCGCCGGTCTCGGGCATGCTGTCGTACGTGCCGAAGTTCGCGGGCCTGGTGGCGATGATGAAGATCCTGGCGCTTATCGGCTGGCCCCTGGAGGGGGCGATGTACTGGCTGGTGTGGCTGATGGCGGCCGCAACGATGACCGTGGGCAACGCCTTGGCCCTGCTGCAGGACAACGTCAAGCGGATGCTGGGCTATTCGAGCGTCGCCCATTCGGGCTACATGCTGATCGGGCTGCTGGTCGGGCCGGCGCTGCTGGGCGCGGCCGGTCCGATGCAGAACGGTCTGGCGGCGATCCTGTTCTACATCGTCGCCTACGGCATCATGAACATCGGGGCCTTCGCGCTGATCGCCTACCTGGCCGGCGACGGTCCCGAGCCGCAGATGCTCAGTTCGCTGGCCGGGCTGGGGCGGCGGCGGCCGGGCGCGGCATTGGCCCTGGCGCTGTGCGTGTTCAGCCTGCTGGGCATTCCCCCGACGGTGGGCTTTTTCGGCAAGGTGTACCTGTTCGGCTCGGCCCTGTCGCTCAGCGAAGGGACGGCCTTTCCCGTATTGACGAAGATCCTCGTGGTGATCGCGCTGCTGAACACGGCCGTCAGCGCGGGCTACTACCTGCGGATCATCGCGGCTGTATACATTCGTCCAGCCGAAGGGCCGGGCTGGGCGAAGGCTTCCGCCCCGGTCGGTGCCGGCCTGATCGTCTGCGCCGTGCTGGTCCTGGCGATCGGTCTGCGTCCCGGCCGACTGGCGGGCCCGGCATTCGAGGCGGCCGATTCCATGCGGACGATACCGGCTCGACCCGCCGAACCGGGAGTCCTGCCCATGCCGGCTGCGATCGACAAGGCCGGTCCGCTGCAGGCCGATCGCCGGTAGCGGGCATCAGGAGTCCCGGCTTCAGCCGGCGCTTGGAGTCCCCGCTTTAGCGGGCGTTCGGAGTCCCGCCTTCAGGCGGTCCGCCCGAGCGAGCGTAGCGATGCGAGCGGCCGGGCCCGACGTAGCCAAACAAGCTGAAAAAAAAGGGCAGACGCCGGAAGTGATCCTGAACGCGGGGTGCCGACTCTCGCCCCCTGCCGCTCCCTACGGATTCCTCGCAACGTTCGGAATGACAGAGATCTGGTGGCGGCGCCCCCCCCGGTCCGCGTTTGCCGCTTCGGATCACGTCGGTCCCCGGGCGCATATCCACACGCCTTTGCCCAAGTCAAGGATGTACGAATCCCGGCATCGCGAATCCTCGCTGGCCGCTATGACAACGATTCGCGCCCAACTTGCGTGACCGGCAGGCCATGCGAGAACAGTCGCGCTGCGATCCGCGAGGATGTGGACCTGCTCCGGTTTTGCACGCACGATGCTCGGCGCCCAGTCTGCCGCGGGGATACGAGCGATCTGTGCTCTGACGAACTGAGATGGGAGCGTGCAACCTTCCAGACCATCGATCTGCTCGGCAGGCTTGATAGGAACTGAGACGCTCCACTGGCGGATTGATCTGGCGTCGATGTTGGCTCGCGTCCACCGTTCGAAACCTCCCAGATAGCCGGTTCGCCAGGAGCCGACGGAGGCCATCCCATGCACGGCCAGGGGCGGCAGGCCCAGAAGCCCAAGCAGCAGCAACCACCGAACCCGTTGCCACATCATTCCACGGCGGAAGAGCCATGCCACGCGCACCAGGAGTATCATCCCTGCCACCATGTACACAAGTGGAAACAGGCACATGAACGGCAGGATGTCGCTCCGACCGTTCACTCGACCCAGGATCCACTGGCTTGGCATCTGCAGGAGCAGCGGCACAACAGCAACCAGTGCCACGACGACCGCCGTGCGGTCGCGAGCAATCCTGGGCTTGGGAATCCGTTCTGGCGTCGGAGCGTAGCCCAGTGTCTCTGTCATAAGTCCGTCTTCCGGTCGGACGGTCGTGCCCGCGCGTAGGTCCAGGCATTGTCCACAGGTTGTCCTGGGCCACCAGTCTGGCCAAAGCCTGTTTCGAGGCGAACAACCGGTGTCAACGCCCTGCTTCGGGTTGTACCGGCTGCGTCTGCGCCGCCTCGACCACCTTCTCGAACCCCGGCACCTCGACAGCGTCGGGATCCGGGGTGATCGCCACGATCACCGGTTGCCGCCCGAGGTAGCGCTTCGCCACGCCCTTCACGTCGTCCATCCCGATCGCCTCCATCAGCTCGGGCAGATTGTCCGAGAAACCGTACCCCAGCCCGTACAGCTCATCGAGCGACGCCTGCATCGCTCGCTGGGCGTTGGTCTGCCGGTCGAGCAGCTGGCTGGTCAGGATCACGCCCTTGGCCCGGTCGAGCTCTTCATCCGTGAACTCGCCCTGCACGGCCTTTTGCGCCTTTTCCAGAACAATCGAAATCACCTTGCTGACCTGCTCGGGCTGCGTGCCGGCATAGGCCGGGAAAAAGCCGCCCGTCAGGCCGTTCCAGTTTATCGCGTGGACCTCGTAGACGTACTTGTTCGTCCCGCCGCGCAGTGCCTCGTGAAGCCACCCCGACGGCAGCCCGTAACCCGAGATGATCGTGTCCAGCACCGTCAGGGCCATGCGGTCCTCCACCTGCGTAAACGCCACCGACGGCCAGGCGATCGCCACGCCGCCGACCTGCCGGTCCGGGCCCTTGGCCTTGACGAACACCTCGCCGGGATTGGCGATCCCCGGTGCGGGCGGCGCCAGCGGCGGGGTCTGGCCGTCCGGCATGTCGCCGAACAGGTCGCGAACCTGCTGCTCGACCTTCGCCTCATCGATGTCGCCGAAGATCGCCAGGACGCTGCTGCCGCCGACCAGGTAGCGGTCGTGGAACGCCCGCAGGTCCTGCGGTGTAAGCGATGCGACCGACTCGACCTGCCCCATCGGGTCCAGGCCGTACGGGTAATCACCGAAGTACTTGCTGCGGACATAGTCGAACAGTTCGGCCCGCCAGTTCTCTTCGCGGGCGCGGATCGCGTCGAGGATCGGCTCGCGGACCTGCTCCAGCGATTCCGGCTTGAAGGCCGGATGCAGCGCCACGTCGGCCAGCACCGGCAGGGCCTTGTCCAGGTCCTCAGCCAGGACCTCGGCCTGCCAGAAGAACGTGTTCGAGCCGGCACTCGCGTTGATCGTTGCCCCGAGCGAGTCGAAAAACGCCGCGATCTCCTCGCCCGTGCGACCCTCCGTCCCGCGGAGGCTCGCCTCGGCCATCAGGTTGGAAATGCCGTTGTTCGCCTCGGATTCGGCCAGCAGCCCGCCCAAGGTAAACAGCTGGATCGAGACGGTCGGGGTGGCCGGGTTGTTCTGCAGCAGCACCCGCAGGCCGTTGTCCAGCCTGACCATGCGGATCTCGCCCGGCTGGCCGATCTTCTTCGCCTCGGTCGCCTCCTGCCAGGCGCCCAGGTCGGCGTCGTGCGGGGCGATAAGGGCGCTGGCCAGACTGGCCGGCTTGAGGTACTGACGGGCGACCCGCTGGATCTGCTCGGGCGTGACCTGCTGGATCCGCTCGACGTAATCGGCCGAAAAGTGCGGATCCCCCGTCGAGATCAGGTCCATCGCCAGCATCGAAGCCATCGAGTCGACCGTCTGGAGGCTCTGGACGTAGTCGGCTGCCTTCTGACGCTTCGCCTTGGCCAGTTCCTCCTCGCTGACCGGCTCATCCGCCAGCCGCCGGACCTCGTCGAGGATGGCCTTGCGGACATCGACCAGATTCTCAGGCGGACAACGGACCTGCACATAGAACACCCCGCGGCCCCATTCGGGGGTCCAGCTCGCGCCGCTGACACCGGCGGCGAGGCGCTGGCGGTAGACCAGTTCCTGCGTCAGCCGGCTGCTCGGGCCACTGGTCAGGATATAGCTCGCCACGTCCAGGGCGTACAGGTCGGGGTGGGTCAGGCGGATGCTGGGCCAGCCCATGTTCAGCATGGCGGCGCTCACGTTCATCCGCTTGACGGCGCTGCGCTGCGAGACGATGGTCTGGGCCTCGGGCAGCGGCTTCATGTCCAGCGGGCGGCGCGTAAAGTCGGCGAAGGCGTCCAGGATGACCTGCTGGGCGCTGTCCAGGTCGATGTCGCCGCAGATGCTGACCACGACGTTGTCGGGGATGTAGCGGTTACGCCAGTAGTTGACCACGTCCTGCTTGGTGAGCGTCTGGATGTTCTGCTTGTAGCCGATGACGGGGAACTGGGCCGGGTGGTCGGCGAAGACCATCTTCATCATCAGGTAGTGCAGCTGCCGGTTGGGTTCGTCGACCGACCGCTCCAGCTCCCGCTGCACCACGCCCATCTCGCGGTTGAACTCGCTGTCGGGGAAGGTCGCCCGCGTGATCCAGTCGCTCAGCAGGTCAACGGCCGTGCCCAGGCGCTTGCCTGCCGTGTTGATGTAATAGCACGTGTGGTCGTAGGTGGTGTAGGCGTTGCTGTCGCCGCCGATCTTGAGCAGCAGCTCGCGGCTTTCGGCCTCGGTGCGGGTGCTGGTCGTGCCGCCGTGCAACAGGTGCTCGAACAGGTGGCTCAGCCCCGTGCCCAGGTACGGGTTCTCATAGATACTGCCCGTCCGCACATACATGCGGACCGCGACGATCGGCGCGACTTTGTACTGCTTGAGGATCACACGCATGCCGTTGCTGAGCAGCACGACCCGCTCGTCCGGCTGATCGACCAGCAATGCTCTGACCGTCAGCGGCTCGGGCGCGGCGTCCTCCGCCATGAGTTTCTCCCCAGCCGGCCGGGTTGCCGGCGGCGTCGCGGCCGAGACGGGCGTCCAGGCAGCCGGCAGGCTCAAGGCGATCAGGGCCAGGATCAAACGGCGAGAAGGCGTGTGCGATGCAAACATTGCGGTTGTGCTCCCGTGCAAATTCCGACGTTTTCCGGGCGGGGCCGCAACGTCAGGCGCCCCCGCCGACAAAGGCTACGTATTGTAGCACGATTGTCGCGGCGGTCACGGGATGAGAGGGGGATGATACGGGTGCGGGCCAGGATCAGCGGCAGAGCGGGGCGCTTGACGGGGGTCTGACCCCTTGCAGCACGCCCGCACCCGAATCCCCGCATCCGATTCCCGTGGCGGCATCAATACCTGAAAGATCCAGCGGGGTCTGACCCCCTGGGCAAAACGCCCCGGCCGCCGCGCCACGGGGCCAGACCCCGGTGACGTGCACAGGCATCCAGGCCACCATGAAATCCGGGCAGTGATTCCGCTGGGAGACGTGCGATCCGGGGTCAGACCCCTGGAAGACGCCGCCCCGGCCTTTGCTGCCACCAGACAAGGGGCTACCCGGATGACGTGTGCTGCGGTTTGGACGCATGACAATCGCGGCGATACCTCGCCCCGGTCAGGGGGACTTCCCTTGTCCGTTCATCCAGGGTAGTATTCAGCACGTCGCAAGTGCCTTGTCTGAATATGTTTGTGGACGTTGTGGAGGTTGGAAAGATGCAGTGGTTCAAGCGCGGTATGGTTCTGGGGCTGGCTGCCGTGATGATACTGGCGATCAGCGGGTGCGATCTCGAGAGCCAGGTGCTTGATACAATTGGGTTGAGTTGGGGAATCGTCGACGTCTGGCTGAACTGACGACAGGAGATCGACCAATGGGGCGCACTTTTCGTTACCTGGCGATGACGCTAGCCGGGGCACCGCTTCTGGGAACCTCGGGCTGCGATGTGACCGACTCGATTCTGCGGACGATTGGATTGGCGTTCAACATCGTGGATATCTGGGTGTAGGTGACATTGGCTGGACCGCAGCGCGGGGTGCCGGCTGCCTATGAACCATTGGTCGCCTTGTCTTTACGTCGCTCGGGCACCTGGCGGGGCGGCTGCGGGATGGCGGGCAGCGCATGGTCTGTTTCGAGCTGCGTCTTGGCCGGCTCGTCCGAATCGATCTGCCCGTTGCGCGGCGGCAGGGGACGTACCAGCTCCGACTGGCGCCGCGCGCGGCGCAGCCAGAGCAGCCGCAAGACGATGCCGGCCACGGCAAACCCTAGCAGGCTCCACACCAGCACGTGTTCGGCGTGCCAGAATGTAGCGATCACCCGATCGATGTGGTCGGCCAGGGCGTAGCCCAGCACTGTCGCCGTCGGAACCGTGATGCACGCAGCGATCGTGTCGACCACCATGAATCGCCATAGCTTCACCCCGGTCAGGCTGGCCGTCAGGACCACGGCAGACCGCAGCGCCGGCAGCCACCTGGCCACGATAACGATCTTGAGCCCGTGGTTGTGGAACAAGCGGCGGGCGGAGGCGATGTGGCGTGGCTGGATCATCGCCCGGACCCATCGCAGGCGGAAGATGTGGCTTCGCCACCGCCGTACCACCAGGAACAGGATGAAGTCCGCAACCAGCACCCCTACCAGCCCGGTAGCGATCAACCCCCCGAGATTGGCCGCGCCGTGTCGCGCCAGGTAGCCGGCTAGAAGCAGCGGCACCTCTTCCGGTATCGGCAGCCCGAAGCCGCTCAGCAACAGCACGACCAGGAGCGTGACGTACGTGCTCAGTCCGCGGGTCTGCTCGGCACGTTCCCGCAGTTGGGCGGCGGCGCCTTCGGGCGTGTCGTCCAGGATCCCGGGGCGACTGGCTGGCGCTGGTTCCGTGGCAGCGGCCGAGTCGGTCGCGGGCGACAGAACAGGTCCATCGGCGGCGATCGTCTGCGCAGCCTGGCACTCGGCGGCATCAGCGCCGACTGCCGCGGCGGCCGGGATGGTCGCCGGGAGCAAGGCTGCTGCCAGCAGCAGGGATAACAGGGACCTTCGTCTCACTGCGATTGACTCGTCCTGGTATTCGCCTCGAACTCTTCGCCGGCCGGGGCCACAGCGCGATACGCGTCCGCGGCGTCACCCGCATGCTGCGGGTCCGACGTTTCATCGGCTGTGTGCGACAGCCTGTCTGTCCGCCGATCCTGCCGTGCCGCCGCCGTGGCGGGTTGGGGGCCAAACGCTTGTACCGTCACACGCTTACCTCCACTTGCCGCCGGTCCGCCGGGGGCAACGCGGTATTGTAAGAACATGACGCTCGCTAGACGAGGGGGCACGACGGGGATAATCCGAATTTGCATTTCGTCCGTCCTCAGGACAGCGGCGTGCTGCGCCGGGACAGATTGGCTGGACACCGAGGCCATTTCTGTCGATATTCCTTATGGAACATGTGGTCTCGCAAACCAGCCGCAACGGGAGTGTGCTAATGACCTCCTTGCCGCCGAACATGATCGCGTCGTCCCTGCAAGGCTCCCTCCCCCAGCGTCAGGCGCAGCAGAGCCGCAGCGTCGCCGAGCGCCAGCAGACCGACACCAGCGCGGCTATCGCCCGCGCCGCCGAGCAGCATGAGATCGAAATCGATACCGGCGACGGCGACACCCGCATCAGCCCCGACGGCCAGGGGGGAGGCAGCCAGGGCCGTTCGTTCGAAGACGGGGCACCGGACCAGGCGCCGGAGCAGGACACGCAGGCCTCTCGGTACGACCAGGACGACCAGGCACCCCCGCGGCTGGATATCACCGCGTAGGTTCCTTTCGACACATCCAGCCAGCACCGTGAGCGAAAAAAGCAAAGCGGGGCTCGCACCCCGATCGGGCACGGCCCCGCTTTGCCGCTTGGATGGTTTCCGTCCCTGCCGGAGCAAGGGCAGAACTATCCTCGACTAGTCCTGATCCTGGACGTCCTGGCCACCGAGCGAACCACGGCCCTGGCCGGGGCTCGAACCGGTCGGCCACTCGCTGGCGCCGTTGTACTTCTTCTCCTTCTGGTCGATGTCCATGGTGCCGCCGATGCCGCGGCCTTGCTGCCACGGGCTGCTGAGGGTCTGCTCGGTCTGGGTATCGACGACCTTGTTCTCCTTGAGATCGACCGTGGCCACCCGGACCTGGTTGTTGTCGGTCAGGATGTACACCTTCGCGGCGGCCTGCTGCTGGGCACCGGTCTGCTGCTGGGCACCGGTCTGCGGCCGGGCACCCGGCTGGGCGGCGGCCTTGTCGTGCTCGACCAGGAACGCGCCGAAGGCCTCGCCCTGGGTCTGCTGGGTAGCGGTGTTGATGGCATCGACAAGGGCATCATCCTCTATGCCCTGAGTGAGCTGCCGGGCCTGGCTCAGTGAGAGGCTTCCAGCGGCCGAGCCGCCGACACGCTGCTGCGTGCCGCCGACACCGGGCTGCTGGCCGTACTGCTGCTGCGGCCTGGCGCCAACCGAACCGCCGACGCCAGCCTTATCGTCCGCCTGGCCAACCGAACCGCCGACGCCGGCCTTGTCGTTCGCCTTGCCAACCGAACCGCCCGCGCCAGCCTTGTAGTCTGCCTGGCCGCTCGAGCCGCCGATGCCGGGCCTGGCGCCCTGCTGCATGCCGCCCGTGCCGCCTGCGCCCTTCTGCTGCCACGGATTGGAGATCATCATCTCCGTCTTCGTGTCAAGGACCTTGTTGTCCTTGGCGCTGACGACCACGTCCTTGATCTGGTTATTCTCAAAGACGTAGACGTGAGCGACGGGCTGGCCCTGGTGGGTGCTCATCGAGGCGCCCAGCACCTTGCCCTCGGCCTCGTCCTGGGCGGTCTGGATGGCCTTTTCGAGCGTGAAGTCGCTCTGCTTGGCCTGCTGCGTCAGTCTCTGGATGTCACTGACGCTCATCTGGCCCTGCTGCATCCCCTGCGGACTGCGCTGCATGCCCTGCACGCCCGGCTGTTGCTGGCCCGGTTGTGCTGTCTGCTGCCCATAGGCCAGACCAACCATCAGCGCGAGTGCCGCACATACTGTTACCATCACCTTCACCTGCGACATACTGGATTCCTCCTGTTTAGGTAACCGCGAGCGCCGAGGTGCGGCACCTCGCCGCGGAGAAAGTCCTGCGGACGCTCGACGACCTGTGTCCCTGCTTGGAACCGATTTCTGCAAACGTCGCTTTCGAAAAGAAAGTGCACGACCGTGCGTTTGAAAGCGTTCCCCGTAACTGCCTGTATGCGAAATTAGATGCCTTGCCGAACGGCAAAGTCAAACTTCAGACGCAACTCTCGCCGGTTCTGAAAGGATAATCGGGCGCGACGACGAGATGACGCGTGCGGCGCTGGCCCCGATCAGCAGCCGCGCCCATTGCCTTGCGACACGTCTGGCGGCGGCTCGCCCGGCCCCTGGCGCAGCGACTGGAAGAACTCCCGGAGCAACTGGCCGGCCTCGACGGCCAGCACCCCGCCGGTGACCGCGGGGCGGTGATTCAGCCGCGCGTCTTCCGGCACGTTGTACAACGAGCCGCACGCCCCCGCCTTTGGATCCTCGGCGCCGAAGACCAGCCGATCGATCCGCCCCAGGTAGATCGCCCCCGCGCACATCAGGCACGGCTCGAGCGTGACGTACAGGCTGCAACCCGTCAACCGCCATGACCTGAGGTATTCCGCGGCGGCCGTGATTGCGATCATTTCGGCGTGGGCGGTCGGATCGTGCAGCGATTCCCGCTGGTTGTAGCCGCGGGCGATCACCTGGTTGCGGTAGACGACCACCGCCCCGACCGGCACCTCGCCCGAGGCCAGCGCCACGCGTGCCTGGCGCAGGGCCTGGCGCATGAACAGATCGTCCAACTGGGTCTGGGGCATGTCGGCGTCGGGAATCTGACTCATCGTCTGCTCCGCAGCTTCTTTGCCGCGACGGTGTTGCGGCCGGCAAGGCGACATGGCATCCTACCGGCTGCAACCGGCGGCAACAAGGGATAGAATTCATCCGCGACAAACAAGAGGCCATTATGATCGTAACAATAGACGGACCCGCGGGTTCCGGGAAATCCACCGTCGCCCGGCAACTGGCGAAAAGATTGCGGATCGCCTATCTGGATACCGGGGCGATGTACCGGGCGATCGCGCTGAAGGCCCTGAGCCGCAACGTCCCCCTGGACGATAGCGATGCCCTGGCGGGCTTGGCGACCGAATCGGCGATCCGCTTCGAGCCGGCCGGCGACGGCCAGCGCGTCGTGCTCGACGATGCGGACGTGACCGAGCCGATCCGCACGATGCAGGTCAACGCGACCACGCCGCACGTGGCGAAGGTGCCGGCCGTTCGCAAGGCCCTGGTCGACAAGCAGCGGCAACTGGGTGCCAGGCTCGGCTCGCTGGTCGCCGAGGGGCGCGACCAGGGCAGCGTGGTCTTCCCGCAGGCCGACGTGAAATTCGTGCTCGAGGGCGACGTCGAGACCCGGGCGCAGCGACGCTACGCGGAGCTGACGGCCGCGGGGCAGCAGGTTGATTATCAGACCGTGCGCGACAACCTCATCGAGCGCGACAAGGCCGACGAGAAGCACTGGCTGGGCCTGCTCGAACCCGGGGCGGCTGTCGTGGTCGACACCACCGGCATGGACATCGACCAGGTCGTCGATACGCTCCACAGGGCTGTAATGGACCGCGTGGCATCAGGAAGGACGATGACCGAATGACCTCGACACGACAGACAGCGAGCGAGACGCCGGCGATCCGGGACCAGCGAGAGAAGAAGCCCCGCGCCGCCGGCGATCCGCCCGCCTGGCTCCGGCGGATCATCTGGGCCGGCAAGGTCGACGGGGCCGATCGCGGCTATGTGCCGCTGCGGCCGTGGTGGTGGATCTGCCGCACGGCCGTCTTCATTCCGTACTGGCTGTTGTTCAAGGGGCGGGTCGTCAACGTGCGGCGCGTGCCGCGGGCAGGGCCGGTGATCCTCGCTTGCAACCACCAGTCGTTCTACGACCCGGTGTTGGCGACGGTGGCCCTGGACCGCGAATCGGCCTACATGGCCCGTGATTCGCTGTTTTCCAACAAGTACTTCGGCTGGCTGATCCGCTCGCTGCACGCGATCCCGATCAAGCGCGGCCAGGCGGACGTGACCAGCCTCAAGGAGATGCTCCGGCGGCTGCGGGACAACTTTGTGGTGGTGATCTTCCCCGAACAGACCCGCACCCGGGACGGCCGGGTCGGGTCGATGAAGTCCGGCGGTGTGATGATCGCCCGCAAGGCCAGAGCGACGATCGTGCCGGTCTGCATCGAGGGCGCCTACGACGCCTGGCCCCGCACGCGCCCGCTGCCCGGCCCGGGGCGGGTGATCGTCTCCTACGGCGAGCCGATCACCCCTTCTGACATGAAGGATCGCGACGACGACGATCTGACCGCCGAGATCCGCCGACGGATCATCCAGATGCAAAGCGAGATCCGTCGGCGGGAAGGCAAGCCGGCGTACGTGTATGAGGAGTGATCGAGCCATGTAGGGCGGGCTGTGCCCGCCAAGCTCGGAGTACCGGCTTCAGCCGGCGTTAGGAGTACCGGCTTTAGCCGGCGTTTGGAGTCCCGCCTTCAGGCGGCCAGCCCGAGCGAGCGCAGCGATGCGAGTGGCCGAGCTGCGAACTGACGGGTACCAAGACTCTGCGTTGATGTCGACCAGATGAAGGCTTTGGTGGGCAATAGCCCACCCTACGAAAGTAGAAAGCGTAATATGAAAGTAATACTCGCCGAAAAACGCGGATTCTGCTTCGGCGTCAACGCCGCTCTCTGCGAGGCCGAAAAGGCCCTCGCCCAGCACGGCCCGGGCAACGTCTACGCCCTCGGGCCCATCATCCACAACAAGCAGGTCTGCGGGAAACTGGAAACCGCCGGGCTGAAGGTCGTCGCCGGCCTGGACGAGGTGCCGGCCGGCGGGGTCGTGCTGATCCGTTCGCACGGCGTCAGTCCCGATGTCATGGACGATTTGAACCGTCGCGGCCTGACGGTCGTCGACGCGACCTGTCGGCTGGTCAAGCGGGCCCAGCAGGTGGTCCGGCAGCTGCACGAGGAGGGTCGCCGCGTGGTCATGATCGGCGACAAGGACCACCCCGAGGTCAAAGGCGTGGTCGCCTATGCCCCGGACGTGATCATCGTCGACAACGAAGAAGATGCCGACCGCCTCGTACCCCTGCACGGCAGGCTCGGCATCGTCGCCCAGACCACCCACGCGCCGGAGAAGGTCGGCCGGCTGATCGGCCACATCGCCAGCCGGCCCTTCCGCGATATCCTGGTGGTCAGCACCCTGTGCAGCGAGGTTGGGCGCCGCCAGCAGGCCGCCATCGAGCTGTGCGCCAAGGTCGACGTGATGTTCGTGCTGGGCGGGCTGCACTCGGCCAACACGAAGGAGCTCGCTGCACTCTGCCGCGCCCGGGGTGTGCAGACGTACCACCTGGAGAACTGGGAACAGTTCGAGCCGCGGATGGCCGCCGGCAAAACCGCCGCCGGCGTCACGGCCGGCGCCAGCACACCGGAGTTCGTGGTGGAAGAGTTCGTCGAACGCCTCACGGCGATGCCGTAAGGCGGGCTGCGCGGCTGGGTCCGCCAAGGTCGCTGCGGTGAACGTACTGGCCATCCCGATACGGAATGGGTAGAATAATGGCCGAGGTGAAACATGGTCTGGCAGGATTTCATTGAGGAACGTCCGGATGTCATGATGGGCAAGCCAGTCTTCAAAGGCACCCGCCTGACGGTCGAGCATGTCCTTGCGGAGCTGGGGCGAGGGATGGACGCAGCCGAGCTGCTCCGTGGCCATCCGCGTCTGAGGTCGGAGCACATTCGGGCGGCGCTGCTGTATGCCGCCGCTGTCATCGGTATGGAAGAGACTCTCTACCACTAGGCGGCGGACCTGCCGGTGAAGATCCTGGCTGATGAGAACATTCATGCCGATATCGTCTCGTGTTGCGGTCTCGCGGCCACGACGTTCTCTACGCAGCCGAGTCGCTCGCCCAGTATACAGACGACGAACTACTGGCCCTTGCCAGGCGAGACGAGCGGGTGCTGGTCACCGACGACAAAGATTTCGGCGAGTTGGTGTTTCACCGCAAGCTGGTGTCGCGAGGAATCGTCCTGATCCGGCTGAATACCCTTCGCATCGCCGATCGCCTACAGCGTCTCGCCGAGGTCTGGGGGGACGTCGAGGCCCACGCGGAAAGCAAGTTCATCGTCATCAGTGAGCAGAAGGTACGGGCACGGAGCATGTCTTGAGGCACGCGAGCAGGGCGAACCTGTCGCGGCCCCGGTATAATACCGCGTTTCCGTAGCAGGCCGGGTGCCATGGCCGCGCTGTTGGCGGCCATGGAATTCTGCGGATGAGCGGGGCGCTCCTGCGCAAAGAAGCCCCCGAAGATGTCATTCTGATCGCAGCAATGAGCCTCTGCCGGAATCTACCCCTTCTTCACGCTCGCCATGCCCATCCGGATCGCGTGCGCATACGGCTTCTCGCCGCAGGTCACCGTGTAGCTCGTCTGCCCGGCCGGTACGCGGAACTCCCGCACCGCGCCGCCTTCTTTCCACATATGTGTTATTTCCAGCGGCAGCTCGGCCGCGGCCGGCACCTGCAGGTGGCCGTAGAACTCCACCGCGCTGATCCCCGTGTCACTGGTGACCCGCAGCCAGATCGTCGCCGCGCCGTCGGGTGTGAGGACCTCGCCGTCCAGCGAGCAGTCCCAGCCCGCCGGCGTGTTGCAGATCCGGCGATCCGCCAGGGGCGTCCAGTTCTTGCCGTCCACGCTCCACTCAATCATCGCCTGGCCCGCCGGCTGATCGGCCGGCCCCTCGCGATGGGTCGTCAGGATATACGCCCAGCCGAATTTGCGCCCCTGCGGCGCGTCGAAGCGGAACACCGCGCGTACGGGCTTGCCCGCATCGGCCGGGGCGACCGACTGCCAGCCCTCGGCGTACGGCTCGATCTTCTCATTTTCTGCGCTGACCCACTGGCTCGCGACGTCCGCCCCGGGCCGCAGGTCGATCATCCGCGTCCACGGCACGGTCTGCTGGCCGTGCTTGTCGCAGCAGCGGACCTCCATTGGGTTCTCGCCTTCGACCAGCCGCGGCAGGGTGATCGGCGCAACCATGAAGAACCCCTCGAAGCGGAACCGGCTCAGCCGGCCGCCCTCGCCGAGGGTGAGGCGGATCAAGCACTCGTACCGCGCCTTGAGCATCTCCGTCATGTCCAGCCGCTCGTCGAAAGGCTTGTCGCAGGTGTAAACGGTCTGCCACTGCCCCTCGGGGTCGGTGATCTCGACCCGCACGCCCTCGCCCGCCACCTCCAACCACACGCCGCTGGAGGAGGTGATCTTCTCGCCCTTCCAGTCCGGCACGCCCGCAAACGGGTACGGCGACTGCATGCGGAACGTCGCACTGCCCGCGCCGACGAGCCCATCGGCGTCCTGCCGCACGCCCTGGCTGTCCCACGCGCCCAGCTCGAAATCGCGGCTGGCGCTGCTCAGGTCGGGCTGGTAGATCCACCGGCCGTTGCCGAACGTGCGGTGCGGCTCGTACCGCTCGCGAGGCGTGCCGTGCCACTCCTTGCCGAATTTCTCGCGGAACTGTCGCCACGCCTCGGGCATGATGAACCGCCCCTGGTTCTCCTCGGTCCGCACGATCGCCTCGCCGGGGCGCAGGCAAAAGTCCATGTTGTGACCGCGGCAGGCCCAGTCCGGCCGGACGCTGTTGATGTCGCTTTCGCCCTTGTCGGCCCGGGAGTACATGTTGGCGTACCCCTCGAGGTCGCGGTCGGGCAGGTTGCAGGGGTTGGACTTGTCCTGGTTCTGCACGATCAGGGCGTGGGCGTTGCACGCCAGTTCAAATGCGCTGGCGACGTGCCCCTCGGATGTGCGGAACCACGACCACATGTCCACGTCGAAGTGGCGCCACCGCCCGTCGTAGCCGACCTCGCACAGGGCGTGTCCCGGCAGGCCGTAGAGGCGGGCCTTGAGCCCCGCGGTCGTCCAGATCGCGTAGAGCATGTGCGCCATCTGCCCGCAGATCGCCCAGCCGTAGCCGTTGAGGATCTTGATCGGGTCGGCGTTGGCCCGGCGCAACCGGGGCTGGCCCTCGTTTTCGCTGCTGGGCCAGAAGTGGTACGTCCCGTCGACCTGGCTGGTCAAGTGGTTGTAGACCGCCATGACCAGGTCCTCTCCCTGTTTGCCCGCGAACTGCGGGGAGTTCAGGAAGGCCTCCAGACTGTGGAAATCCGGCCGGTGCCGCCCGACCACCCGCGGAGAAAACGCCATATCCACCTGTAAATCTCCTGCTCGAATCACGCGACGAACCCACGCGACGTCGCAGGCGATCATACTTCAATCCACCGGCAAATGCACACGCGGCATTTTCAGGGGTCCGACCCCGAATCGCATGTTTCTCAGCGGAATCAACGCCAAAACGTCCTGGCGGT
Organism: Phycisphaerae bacterium; assembly: GCA_041687575.1. GTDB lineage: Bacteria > Planctomycetota > Phycisphaerae > UBA1845 > JANYLN01 > JANYLN01. The sequence continues at coordinate 30,968 of JAWLBS010000019.1, forward strand.
CTGACTACTTGTGCACGTTACCGGGGTCTGACCCCGTGGCCGCGGATCTGAGGGGTTCATACAAGGGGGCTGACACCCGCAGGCCCCCTCTCTGCCACTGATACCGCGATGCACCACAACGCCCCCCCCGCGCCGCCGTTGCTTGACCTGACCTTCTTGCGGCGAATAATCTTACAAGTGCACATGCTATCGGGGGATAGCAGTCAACACGGGTACTTTTCGTCCGTGCGGCCAGGCGCATCAGAATCATGTATGCGCTGTGCCAGGCGGGCCTTATGACAGGCTGGGGGGTTAACGTCATGATCTTCTCGAACCGGGGGCTGATCGGCTTGTTGTCCATGGCTGCGGCAGGCGTCCTGCTTGTACAGACGGCGGTCGGAGCCGCCAGCTACCAATTCTTTGACCTCAAGGATGCGGACTGGCCCGGCGACTCTTGGGCCGGCTCCATCAGCGGCGACCAGGTCGGCGGCACCTTCATCGCCGGCGGTTCGCGCGGCCACGCAGTGCTCTGGACCCTTCCAGCGCGGACCTGGGTCGACCTGAACCCCGGCGGCTTCGTCGAATCCTGGGTCTACGGCAACGCCCCCGGCGAGCAGGTGGGCTACGGCGCCGGGCCGGCGACCGGCCCCGACGCCGGTGGCGGCGTCTACCCGTCCCACGCCCTGCTGTGGCGCGATTCGGCTGCCAGCTACGTCGACCTGCACCCGGATGGATGGGACTGGTCGGTAGCCTTCGGTGCCGGCGACGGTCAACAGGTAGGCTACGGCGGCGGCCCCGGCACCGCCGGCAAGTCCCATGCCCTGCTGTGGCAGGGGTCCTCCGCCAGCGCGGTGAACCTCAACCCGGTCGGGTTCACCTACAGCGAAGCCCGAGCCGCCGCCGCCGGCCAGCAAATCGGCTTCGGCTCCGGCCCGGCGACGCAGGGTTTCGTGCACGCCCTGCTATGGTCGGGCAGCGCTGCCAGCTTCGTTGATCTCCACCCGTCGGGATTCGTCTATTCCGAGGCCCGTTTCGTCCGCGACGGCCAGCAGGTGGGCCTTGCTGGGCAGGACTCCACCAAGGACCCCGCGGGCCGTTATCCGGATGCGCGGGCCATCCTCTGGACCGGCACCGCCGCCAGCGCGGTGGACCTCACCCCGGCCGGCTTCACCTCCTGTGTCGCCAACGGCGTCGCCAATGGCCGGCAGGTCGGCTGGGGCAAGGGGCCGGACACCCAGGACAACTACCACGCCCTGCTCTGGTCCGGCTCGGCTGACAGCGTCGTGGACCTGCACCAGTTCGTTCCCGACACCTTCACCAGTTCGTATGCCTCGGCCATCAACGCCTCGGGCGTGATCGCCGGCTACGTGGTGGTATACGTCGATAACGGCACCGGCCAGCTCCGTCCGAAGGTCCACGCGGGCCTGTGGGTGCCGGGGCTGCTGACTGGTGATTGTGACGGGGACGGTGTGGTCACCATCTTCGACGTCCTGATCGTGGTGCAGGCCTTCGGCACCGCTGCGGGCGACGCCAACTACGACGCCCGCGCCGACATCAACGGTGACGGCGTGTGCAACATCTTCGACGTGCTGCTGGTCATCAGTGCATTCGGCTCCAGTACGCAGCAGTAGCCGCCGCGGCCTGCTGGCGGTCCGCGAGGGGCGTCTGTATACTACCGGCGCCATGGCAGACGAAATGGCCCCCACATTACTGGACCGAGGCAGGCGCGACGGTGCCGATTGGCTGGACCAGGGCTACAACTCGCCCCAGGTCGGCCTGTCGGATCGCGTCAAGTTCAACTTTGTGCGCGGGATGTTCGCGCTGCTGATGCGGCTGATGGGGCTGCGGGGGCTGTACTGGTTCGGTTGCGTCTTCGGCACCTGCGAGTGGCTGATCAACTACAGGCTCCGGCGGCGGGTGTCCGCCCGGCTCAAGGAAATGCTCGGCAACGAGCGGAGCGACCGGGAGATCTCCAGGGCGACCCACCGCTACTTCACGCGCCTGCGCTGCGACAAGATCCTCTACCTGATCTTCGACTCGATCCCCAGAAAGAAGATCCTGAATCGGACCACGTTCGTTGGCCAGGAGTACATCGATGCGGCGCTGCGGGGCGGCAAGGGGGTGTACATCCTGCTCTCCCACCACGGCGCCCACCACGTCGCGGCCCTGTTGATGGCCCTGCAAGGATATAAGACAGCCGGTGTCCGCGACCGTAAGGAAAGCGCCCTGCGACGGTACGTGCAGTGGAAGTACTCGCAGACCTTCCCCGAGTACCAGCACCTGCGGTGGTTCTTCGCCGACGGCTTTCCCCGCGGCGTGTACCGCTGCTTCCACGAGAACTTCGTCGTCGGCACCGCGCTGGACGTCAACCGCGACCGCGGCAAGCACCTCAAAACGGTCCGGGTGACACTGTTCGGCCAGCCGCAGAACTTCCTGACCGGCACCGCCCAGATCGCCCTGCGGTGCGGGGCGCCGATCCTGCAGGGCTTCGTGGTTTCGTGCAAGGATTTCCGGTTCAAACTCGTCGTCAAAGAGCCGCTTGTGGACCCGGCCGAGGCTGCCGATACACCGGAGTGCCTGCAGCGGATCATGCAGAGCTATGTCGACAACATCGAGGCGCACGTGCGGCACTATCCCTGCCATATCAGCAAGGTGTAGCACGTCGCGATAGCGGAAATGTTCCGGCGCCCTGATGGCGATCGGTCTTGCGTACAGGTTCAGGTTATAGCGCTGGTGGACTGCCATGCCGATCCGTGGCGATCGTGACATCCTCCTGCCCGACGAGCGGCCGCGGCTACCGACCTTCGGCGGCCTGCTCTCGCTGCTGCGCCGGTACAGCCCCGTCGGCGGACTCCGCGGCGCCTGGTCGCGCCTCGCCGCCGGCCGCAACCCGTCGGTCCCGCCCCGGCAACCCGGCCTCCGCGACAACGGCCGCACCCCCGCCGATCCGAACCGCTTTCCCGCCGGCGACCTGTGGCGGGCCTTCGAATACCTCGCCGGCGAGTCCGAGGCGACCGGGGTGCTCCGCTCCGACCTGGCCGAGGCCCTCTCGGCCGCCTTCGCCGCCACGGCCGGTCAGACCCGTTTCGACCTGCAGCGGGCCCTGCTGGCGGCCCTCGCTGGTGACCCGACCGTCCGTTTCCGGCTCGCCCTGTGGGTCGCTGGCCGGATGCCGGTGCCCCAGGCCAGGCAGGTCCTGCTGCCGATGCTGACCCGCGGCGACCTGGCGAGGTGGCGACCGGAGGTTCCCGCCGATGCCCCA
>JAWLBS010000020.1:0-33832 GCA_041687575.1 Phycisphaerae bacterium
CGACCAGGTCGGGGCGATCAAGGCGGCATCGGGTTCGGCGGCGACCTCGGCCGGCCAGCCGGGCTCCCCACCGTCCAGTGTGACGGTCCAGATGCCGAAAAGCATGCCGTCGCGCTGGCGGGGCCGCTGGAACGCGAGTCGCTTGCCGTCGGGGGCCCATCGAGGAAGCAGGCCCGGGCCGATGAAACGTTCGGCGCCGCCGTCCAGCGCGACAATCCAGAGCTCCCACTGGTTCTCCGGCGAGAGGCGGCTGTAGGCCAGCCACGTCCCGTCCGGGCTCCAGCTGGGCGTCAGCTCGTCGGCCGGGTTGTCGGTGATCTGCGCGGTCGTCCGCGTCTGCAGGTCCAGCACGTAGATATCCCACTGCCCCGCCCGGTCCGAGGCGAAGGCCACCCGCCTGCCGTCCGGGCTGAACTGCGGCTGCACCTCGCTGGCCGGGTCGCTGGTCAGCTGCGTGACCGCCCGGCCGCTGGTGTTTTGCATGTAGAGGTTGGGCGCGGGGCTGTGTCGGGTCGAGGCGAAGACGATCCGCTCACCGGCCGGGTCCACGTCCGGGTCGAAGTCACGCCCGACCTGCGAGAAGGTCTGCTGCTGCAGCGAAACGACCGGCCGCAGCGGCGGGGCGAGCAGCTGCCCCGGCGGGTTCGATCCGAACAGCGCCAGGTCCGGATCGCCGGCGACAGCCGCGCGCACGACGGCCCGACCCGAATCGGCCGGTTGAACGGCGACGTGCCGCCCCTGTTCGGCCGGCCGGGCAGCGGCCGGAGGCGCCGGCTCGGGCGAGCCGGTCGGCTCGGCGGTGCGGCAGCCGGCCATGCCGGCGAGTCCGACGAGCGTCGCGGCGGCGGCGAATCGAGTATGTTTGTGTAAACGGTGCATGTGCATATTGGCCTCGCACACCTGTAGGGCTGCATCGCGGCCTGGGGTCCACGGTCGCCGCGGTGCGTGTTCAGTGTGTTTATCGGGTCTGCGAGCCGGATCGAATCAGGAAATTCCGCCGGCCGCAAACCGGATACGCCCAACAGGATCAGGTGCGTCGGATGCAGGCTCCATCGGCATGACAGGCCGATAACTTGAGGCGGGGGGCGGGTTGGGGTTCGGATTGGTCGCGTAGCAGCATTGGCAGACGGATGCCTTGTGGAATGTGCCTCGAACTCGTCGTCATCCTGAACGAAGCGGCCGTCATCCTGAGCAACGCGAAGGATCTCTACAGGGCGGAGCGTGTTTGCCTGCTGTGCGTTATGGGACCGTGGCAGCAGGGGTGGGCGGCGTTTCCGTCGCGGTGGGCTTTGTCGTCGGCGGGGGAAGGGCGTCCTGCAGCCAGGAGAGGAAGGCATCGGGCGAAGGCACACCCGTCAGGCGGGCCTGCTCGACGCCCTCAGGGCTGGTCAGCACGAACGTCGGGACCGTCTGGACGTCGTACTGGCGGGCCAGGTCGCGGAACCAGCCGTATTCCAGCCGCACGTTGGCGGTGCGGTGCATCGCCGCGACGACGCGCGGGTCGCTGAAGACCTGCGTCTCCATGCGGGCCCGGTCGGGGCTGAGCCAGTCCCAGAAGTACAGGAGCATCGGCCTGGAATCCGCGCGGGCCGCCTGGCGCCCCTGCGGCAGATCCGGGTGCCACCGGATGCCGGGGGCGCAGCCGGTCAGCATCCCGGCCAGCAGCAGGCACGCGCACGCCGCACCCGGCCGCCACGTGCCGCCGCCGGCACGACATCGGCGGGCGGGCCGAAAGGGCGGGGACAGGGCGGGGGCCTTTACAACACTACTCGAAATCCGTCGCGTCATGCATCTACCCGTTGGTACGACAGACAGCAGGGGGCGTTACGCGGCGATGCCCGGCTGCGGCTTGCGGGGGCCGTCGTTGGTGACGAAGACCGTCTCCCACACGTCGACGCTGTCGAGCTTGTAGCGATAGTCCACCGGCAGGCCCGTCTGCTCGATCAGCGATTCGAGCGACAGATCGCTCCGCCAGCCGATCTTCTCGCAAAGCGGGCGGAGCAGCTTCTCGAAGGTCGCGGCCACCTTGTTGCCCGAGAGGAAGTGGTTGACGATGACGATCTTGCCCCCGACCTTGCAGATCCGCCGCATCTCATCGATCAGGCGGACCGGATCGCTGACGACCGTGATCACGTGGGTGACGAAGACGTGATCGAACGAGGCGTCGGCGAACGGCAGGTGCAGCGCGTCGGCCACCGCGAGGCTCGCAAAGTCGTAGCCGTAGTGGCGACAGCGGTCCTGCGCCTTGCCCAGCATGCCCTCGGAGATGTCGATGCCGACGACGCGGCTGTGGCGGGGGTACAGGTCCAGCGACAAGCCTGTGCCGATCCCCACGTCCAGGATCCGCTCGCCCGGCCTGATGTTCATCCGCTCGATTGCCAGTTGCTGACGCCGCTGCACCCCGCGGCCCATCGTCTGGTCGTAAAAGTGTGCCCAGACGTTATAAATCGATCGTGTGCTGTCTTCCTGCACGTGACTGTCTCCTTGCCTGTCGTGAATCGTTCAGCAACCGATGCGCTAAAAAGAAGTGCGACCGGCCTACTAAGAGTCTAAGCACTAGCGACGCATCCAGCAAGCCGTCGGCGATCCGCCCTGTTGTCGTGTAGGGCGGGCTGTGCCCGCGAACCAATGCCGTTGGCAGCCAATGCAGGGCGGAACTCAGGAGGTCGCCCCCCCCGCAAGGCCGCGGAAGGCGTCGGGTCAGCGGAAACGCCCCCTGCCCCCTCGCCACGGGGTCAGACCCAGGTGACATGCACAAGCAGCCGAGGCGCCAAGACGTTTCGGCGTTGATTTCGTTGGCAGACCTGCGCTACAGGGTCAGACCCCTGGAAGATGCCGCAGTGTCGCTCAAGCCGAATACCGCCTCGGCATTGCGCACGCATTGCCGGCCCAGATCCGTTTCAGGCATCTCCCGGATCCCCGCCAGGAACCGCAGCGTGTGTACCACGTGGGCCGGCTCGTTGGGCCGCACGCCGCGCAGCGGCGCGGGCGAAAGGTAGGGGCTGTCCGTCTCGATCAGCATCCGCTCGGGCGGCACCACCCGCGCCGCCGCCTGGATCTGGCGGGCGTTCTTGAAGGTGACGACCCCGGCAAACGAGATGTGCCAGCCACGCTCGATGATTCGCTCGGCCTCCTCGGCCGTCCCGGTGAAGCAGTGGATCACCACGGGCTGGCCGGACATGCCCTGCTCGTCCAGCAGGGCGATCGTCTCGTCCATCGCCTCGCGGCTGTGCACCACGGCGGGCAGGCCCAGGCGGCGGGCCATCTGCAGCTGCAGGGCGAAGGCCTCGCGCTGCCGGTCCCGCGGGCTCAGGTCGTAATGGAAATCCAGGCCGATCTCGCCCAGCGCGACTGTCCGCGGGTGGGCGAGGATCGTCTCGAGCCGCTCGAGCGTGTCAGGGCCCATCTGTTTCGCCTCGTGGGGGTGCAGCCCGGCCACCAGGTATAGTGCCTCGTGCGCCTCGATGAGGCGAAGCCCGGCGTCCCAGTCGGCCGGCTCGATCGCCACGGTGATCGAGCGGTCGACGCCTGCCTCGGCGGCGCGAGTCAGGACGTCGTCGATCTGCCCCAGCAGCGTCGGGTCGGTCAAATGGCAATGCGTGTCGATCAGGTTGGTCATATAGCACGCAGGTTCGGGTCTCGGGAGTCGGGAGTCGTCTACGACTGGCACGACCCTGCAAACAAGCGCGGGGCAGTGGCACCAGCAGACCCGGCCCCTTCACCGGCGTTCGTGACGGTCTAGCCGGCGTCCTTGTAGTGGACGACCCGGGCCGGCCACGGCCACGGGCGCGGTGTCACCGCCAGCACGTCGAAGCGGCACGGCAGGTGCCCCAGGTCGTACCGGCCGGTGAACGCCTCCGCCAGGCAGCGAAGGCGCTCCATCTTTTCGGGGGTGATCGCATCCTCGGGCAGCGCGGCCGCATCCGGCCGGCGGGTCTTGACCTCGGCGAAGACGAGCACATGCCCGTCCAGCGCGACAAGGTCGAGCTCGCCGGCGAGTGTCCGCCAGTTGCGCGCAACGATGCGGTATCGCCTGCGCCACCTCAGGAAGCGCCCGGCGATCCGTTCTCCCCGGCGACCCAGCCGATCCTTGGCCTGTGCCGGCACGGGATTACGCCCCGGTGTTTTTCGTGGTGGCCTTCTTGCCGTGACGCTCGCGCAGGCGGGTGGCCTTGCCGACGCGGTCGCGGAGGAAGTAGAGCTTCGCCCGGTTGACCACGCCGTGGCGGATCACCTCGACCTTGGCGACGTTGGGCGAATGGACCGGGAAGACGCGCTCGACGCCCTCGTTGTCGACGATGCGGCGGACCGTGAAGGTCTCGGTCAGTCCGGTGCCCTGCCGGCCGATGACCGTGCCGACGAACGGCTGGAGACGCGTCTTGTTGCCTTCGCGGATGCGCACGTGCACCGTCACCGTGTCGCCGATCTCGAATACGGGCGCGTCTTCCTTGCGGTCGGGCGCCTCGGCGATCTTGATCAATTCTGCCTTGTTCATGACTGACCTCTCTGACCCGGTATCCAACTGGTTTTCCGTCTATTTCGTTTCGTCTGTCCCGGCCGGTTCGCCGTCGACGGCTGATGCCGCCGCCTGCGAGCCCGCCGGCCCTTCCTTCGCCAACAACTCGTTCAGTTCCTGCAGCAGGTCCGGCCGCGACCGTATCAGGTCGGGCCTGCGCTGCCACGTCCGCCTCAGTGCCTCGGCCCGTCGCCAGGCAGCCATCTTGGCATGGTGACCCGAGACGAGAATCTCGGGCGTTTCCATGCCCCGGAACACCCGCGGCCGCGTGTACTGCGGGTACTCCAGGAGCCCCTCCATAAAGGACTCCTCGTCGAGGGTCTGCTCGCCGCCGACCGCCCCCGGCAACAGCCGGACGACCGCGTCGACGAGCACCATCGCCGCCGGCTCGCCGCCGGAGAGGACATAGTCGCCGATGCTGACCTCGAGAGGTTCGAGCCCCTCGCGGATCCGCTCGTCGAAGCCCTCGTAGTGCCCGCAGATCAGCAGCAGCCGCTCGCGTGCGGCCAGGTCCCGCGCCAGGCGCTGGTCCAGCGTGCGGCCCTGCGGGGTCAACAGCACCCGCGTCGCCGGCGCCGGATCGGCGGCCTCGACATGCTCGACCGCGTCGAACAGCGGGCCCGGCATCAGGACCATGCCCGCGCCGCCGCCGTACGGCTTGTCATCCACGCTGCGGTGCCGGTCGGTCGCGAAGTCGCGAAAGTTCGTGCAGACGATCCGCACGACCCCGGCCTGCTGCGCGCGGCCGACGATGCTGCTGGCGAAAAACGGCTCGATCGCCTCGGGAAACAATGTCAGCACGTCGATCCGCATGGCACCGACAATCCGGCCTTGTTACGACGCGGCGGCAGCCTTGCCCACACCGGCCTTTTTCAGGATGCTGGCGACGGTCTGGCTCGGCTTGGCGCCGACGCTCAGCCAGTGCTCGGCCCGCTCGGTGTTGACCGTAAAGGCCTTGTCCGCATCCGTGGCCATGGGGTCGTAATGGCCGAGCTCCTCGATCGGCTTGCCGTCACGCCGTGCCCGAATGTCGATCGCCACGATCCGGTAATAGGGCCGATGCGTGCGCCCCGTCCTCTTGAGTCTCAGTCTGACCATGAAAGCTCCTGCCTTACCTCATCAAGTTCCATATTCGCAATTATCATCGCCGGCCCATCACGCGTCGGGCCCGGCGCTGGTTTCCGCTACCGTCTGTGCTTTTTGCGATCTTTGCGGCGCTTCTCACGCTGCCGCTGCTGCTGCTTGGTCGACACCCGGGCCTTGACCTGCGGGATCTTGCCGCCGGCCATGCCCATCTGCCCGAGCTTGGAGGCCAAGCCGATGCGGTCCTTGGCCCCGAGCTTGGACATCTCCTTCATCATGTCCCGCATCTGGAGGAACTGCTTGACCAGGCCCGAGACGTCCTGCGGCTCGACGCCGGCGCCGCGGGCGATCCGCCGCCGGCGCGAGGTGTCGATGATATCGGGGTCCTTGCGCTCCTTGCGGCTCATCGAGTGGATGATGCCGCGGACCCGCTTGAGCTCGTTCTCGTCGATCTGCAGATCCTTCATCGCGCTGCCGACGCCGGGCAGCAGCTTGAGGATCTCCTTCATCGGGCCCATCTTGCGCATCGACTCGAGCTGGGTGAGAAAATCGTCGAAGTCGAACTTGCCCTTGGCCATCTTGGCCTGGGCCTTGGCGGCCGATTCGGCGTCGAACTGCTCCTGGGCCTTTTCCACGAGGGTGACGATGTCGCCCATGCCGAGGATCCGGCTGGCGATCCGCTCCGGGTGGAACGGCTCGATCGCGTCGAGCTTCTCGCCGACGCCGATGAACTTGATCGGCTTGCCGGTGATCCGCTTGATCGACAGGGCCGCGCCGCCGCGGGTGTCGCTGTCGAACTTGGTCAGGATCACGCCGTCCAGCTCCAGCCGCTCGTTGAACGCCTTGGCGCTGGCGACAGCGTCCTGCCCGGTCATCGCGTCGGTCACCAGGAAGATCTGGTGCGGACTGACCGTCGTGGCGATCTTCGAGAGCTCCTGCATCAACTCCTCGTCGATCGCCAGTCGGCCGGCCGTATCCAGGATCACCACGTCGAGACCCTGCTTGCGGGCCTGATCGACGGCGGTGCGGCAGACCTTCACCGGGTTGCCGGACTCGCGGTCGGTGTAGGTCGGTACGTTGATCTGCCGGCCGAGGATCTCGAGCTGGTCGATCGCCGCCGGGCGCTGCAGGTCGGCCGCGACGAGCATGGGCTTTTTGCCCTCGCCCATGATCCGCCTGGCGAGCTTGCCGCAGGTGGTGGTCTTGCCCGAGCCCTGCAGGCCGGCCATCAGGATGATTGTCGGGCCGGGGCTGACGAAGGGGATCCGCGGGTCGACCGGGCCCATCAGCTCGACGAGTTCGTCGTGGACGATCTTGACGATCACCTGCTCGGGGTGGAGGGTCTTGATGACCTCCGCGCCGAGGGCCTTTTCCAGACAGCGGTCGCTGAACTCGCGCACAACCTGCATGTGCACATCAGCTTCCAGCAGGGCGGTGCGCACGCTGCGCATGGCATCACGGACGTTGTCTTCCGTGATCCGTCCGCGGCCGCGAAGGCCGTGGAACACCTCGCCGAGTTTGTCTGTCAGGGCATCAAACATACCGAGCCTATCCTACGGTCCATAGGAAACTTAATACCTTAGCCGCAGGCGCTCATTTCTTCAAGATAGCCGGGCGGGTATTCGCGAACATCCTGTGAGAAACTCGGGTGGGGTCGGGTTTTGGGGGGCGGGTCTCGGGTGTCGGGCAGCGGCTGCCGCGTTTGCGAGTGTACGGGTCGCCGATGGGGTGTGCGGGGTATTGCTGACGTTGAGGGTCTGGGAATGAGGGGTCCGATCACATGGTTTTGGCCTGTGCGGGCTTGAGCGCGACTGTGGAGCGGCACGGGGGCGGCAGGCGGTCGGCGGCCGCGGCGAGGGCACCTGTTCCCCGTGCCGCCGGATTGCCTATCTGCCCCCCGCATCGCGGGTTGCGCGGAGGCGACCGGTGTCCACGCCCGCCGGATGTACCCTTACAAAGTGCGAACAGATGCCGTGTGCGGGCGTTTCGACGCTCTTGTGAATTTCCGCGGATGCGGTGACCTCGCTCCGATTTAAATGTATACTACGTCTAGTGTTGCGGATGTCTTTTGCGGCGGGCAAACTTGCCGTATATTCAAATTGACACCGCCTGTGGGCTCTGCTATAGTCGGTCGGACGAGAACGAGGATTTCGGCGGCAACCATCGGATGGGAGCCGCCTCCAAGGATACGGCTGTTTAGGCCGTGGCGCACTTCCGGGTCGAGGGGCTGAGCCCCCTTCCCGGAAGTTTTTTTGCGCGGGACCCCGAAACGTGAACACGACACCGACCTCCCGAAGCAGCGTGCAGCCCGAGGCCCGTCGCGGCGTCTTCGTCGCCGCCGTGGCTGGCAACCGACCGGTCTGCCCGGAACATTACCTGATCGAACTCGACATCAAGGGCCTGCCCGCCAGCGGCCCGGGACAGTTCGTCAACATCGGGCCGATGATCGGGCGGACGGGTGACCCGTTCCAGCCGGCCCGGCCTCTGCTGAAGCGCCCTTTCAGCATCCTGTCGCGCGAGGATCGGGGCCAAGGGATCAGCCGCATCGGCGTGCTGTACCGGGTGTTGGGCTATGGCACCGGCTGGATCGGGGCACTGCGCGAGGGCGATACCGCACAGGTGATCGGGCCGCTGGGCGGGGGCTTTCGCGTGCCCGAGGGGATCCGGATGGCGGTCATGGTCGCCGGCGGCACGGGCATCGCCCCGCTGATCTACCTGTCGAAGGTGCTCAAGGCGACCCGCCCCGAGGCGGGGATCCTCGTGTTCGAGGGGGTCCGCAGCCGCTGCTACGTGCCGATCCGCACGGATCTGGCCGAGCCCTGCCCGGACCCGGCCGTCATCAGCAGCGACCTGGCCGACGTGCCGGTGGTGATTGCCACCGAGGACGGGACGGCCGGCGTGCTGGGCACGGTCGTCGAGGCCGCCGACCGCTGGATGGGGTCCCACAGGCCTGACCCGGCTGAGACGATGGTCTTCAGCTGCGGCCCCGAGGCGATGATGGCCGCCCTGGCCGAAGTCTGCCAACGTCACGGCCTCCGCTGTCAGGTCTCGCTGGAAAAGAGCATGGCCTGCGGGATGGGCACGTGCCAGTCGTGCGTGGTGAAGGTCAAAGAGCCGGCCGACGCGGACGGGTGGGTGTACAAGCTCTGCTGCAAGGACGGGCCGGCGTTTGATGCGGATGAGATCGTGTGGAAGTAGGCGGAGGGGATTGCTCGGCGAGTTTACCGCGACCTCACGGCTGCCTTTCCTTCCCGTTTGCTTGGGGACGCACTATTCGGTCGGAGAAGCACGGCCCTGCTCCGTAGGACCGCCCCCGGCCTCTGCGACCTGCCGCAGCGCCGTAAGCAGGACCTGCGGCTCATCAACGTCTTCCGTGGCTGCCTTCAGGTACTCCGCGGCAAATTCGGGATCGTCCCGCAACTGCTGAACAACCGCTTCATCGTTGGTGATGCTCGGCTCGCGCATTATTCCCCCAGCGCCTGCGCCTGGAAATCCAGGGCGCGAGCGACGAGTTCCTGCTGGTCGGGCAGCTGCTGGGGCTGCATCTCGAAGTGCCATGCGTGGCGGTCGTGAATCGTCGTGGGGATCAGCAGGTCGGCCACGAAGTCAACCGGGGGCAGCTGGTACCACGGGGCGTTGATCTGGCGATGGGTCTGCAGCGTCTCGTAGCCTTCCTTGCGGAGGATCACGCCGTAGTCGCCGTAGAAGTTGAAGCGCACCTCGGCCGGCGTCCGCCCGACCACCTCGTCGTTGAGGTAGACCAGCGCCCCGGACGGCTCGGAGGTGATGTGGATGGTTCGCTCGACGCACCCCGTAACCGCCGCCGCCAGGCCGGCTGCCAGCACTGCCGCCGCATATCGCTTCATGTTCGTTTCCTTCGGGTTCACCCAGACGCACGCACCCGCCGCGCCGCGGATGTGCTAGAGGTCCAGCTCGACGATCTCGACCTTGTTGGTCTCCGGCTCCAGTAGAACAACAGAACCCTTGCCGGTCAACCACCCGCACGCCTCGCCGGGGTTGATGTAGAGTTTGTCGCCCTGCTGCTCGAGCTGGCGCTCGTGGGTGTGGCCGACCACGATGATGTCGGCCCGCTCGATCGCATCCGGCGGCAGCAGGGCCGGGTCGTGGTGGACCAGGATCGTCCTGCCGCCGGCCTCGATGAACATCGGCCCGTCCTGGATCTGCGGCAGGACCTTGGCCAGGCCCTCGCGCTCGCCGTCGTTGTTGCCATAGATGATGTACAGGGGGGCGCTGGCGCCGGCCTTGAGCCGTTTGGCCGCGAACGGGGAGATCAGGTCGCCGCCGTGGATGATGAAATCCACCTCCCGCTGGCGAAAGACCTCCAGGGCCCTGTCGATGGCAATGAGCTGATCGTGCGTGTCACTTACGATTCCGATAAGCATGGCGTCACCGCTGCTGGTACCAGACCACCTGACTGTCCGCCCGATTGGTTGTTGTGATGATATCCGGGTAGCGGTCCAAGTCCAGATCGGCGATAAGGATCCTCCCGTATTCGCCGCCGCCGTCATCGACCGGCAGCTCGGCCCACGCCTCGGTCGTCGCATCGTACTTGTAGAGGCTGAGGGTGCCCGTACCGGTCGTGCCGGCGACGATTTCGATATCCCCGTCGCCGTCGAGGTCGACCGCCCGGACGTCGCCGCCGCGGTCGGTGCCGAAGTGGGCGATCTGCTCCTGCGACCAGCGCTTCGTCGCGTCGGTCAGGTCGGCCGGCACGTCCGGGGCGGCGAACCGCCAGAGGCTCGATGTCTGGCCGGAGCTGACGATCAGGTTGAGCTGCCCGTCGGGGCTCAGCTGCGCCAGCGCCGCCCCGCGCGGGTCGGGCACGTGGCCGATCGGGTAGCGGGTCCAGGCGTTGGTCAGGGCGACCCCTGCACCGGGGTTGGCGTACCAGGCGAGGCTGTCGGAGCTTGCGCCGGCGGCGACCGTGACCAGGTCGACATTGCCGTCGCCGTCCATATCGAAGGGCAGGACGCGGATCGCCCCGCTCAGTGCCGCGGCGGCCACGTCGACGCGGGTCCAGTCGCTGCCGTCGAGCGGCTCGGCCGGCGGGTCGAAGATGCAGACCCGCGCCTTGGCGCCGCCGCAGGTGGCAAGAATCTCCACCCGGCCGTCACCGTCGATGTCGAACGGCTCGACGTCGGTCCACGAGTCGAGGCCCACGCCCTGGGAGCTGGCGACCACGTCGATCTGCCAGTTGGCGAGGTCTTCGGAGATTGGGCCGATCTGGCGCAGGTACAGGATACGACCCTGGCTGGTTGCGACGATCACGTCCCACCGGCCGTCGAGGTCGATGTCGGCGATGGCGACGTCCTGTGCCCCGGCCGCCAGTGAGCCGGCCAGCAGGGTGACGGTGTTCCAGACGATGCGTCCTTCGACCCGGTCCTGCAGGTGGAGTCGGACCTCGCCGAGCGTCCGCCAGACGCTGACCAGGTCGGGCAGGTTGTCGCCGTTGAGGTCGGCCGCCGCGATGGCCGCGGCGCCGCCGAGCGGCGCGCTGTCGAGGATGCGGGCATCGAAGACGAGCGAGCCGAAGCCGCCGTCGGTGTCGGTGTCGGGGGTGCCGATAACCGGACACCCGCCGAGCGACAGGGCGAGGGCGGACGCGGCTGCCAGGGCGGTCGGCAGGATGAATATCGGGCGTTTGATCGGGGCGAATCGCATGGGCACTCCTTTCGTGCAGGCGCACGACAAAGCAGCCGCACCAGGACGGCTGCACCAGCTATTTTCGGCCAAAGCGCGTTTGCGGCTGCAACCAAAGCGCGCCGGGACGGCCTCAGGAACGGCCATCGCGGCACCCGGCTCGGCGTGTTGCAGCCATCCGGCGGGGGTGCTAGCATGCGAAGCCCCCGGACCGGACGACGGATCGCCGGCGCGGGCTGGACCGTGGAGAGCAAGCTGTAATGGCCAGATACATGATCACCGGCGGGGCGGGGTTTCTCGGGATCAACCTGGTGCGGCACCTGCTGGCCAGGGACCACCAGGTCGCCTCGCTCGACATCGCCGAGTTCGACTACCCTGAGCGCGACCGGGTTACGGTCGTCACCGGCGACATCCGCGACCCGGCCAAAGTCGCCGAGGCCATGGACGGGGCGGACATCGTCGTGCACACCGCCGCCGCCCTGCCACTGTACACGAAGCAGGAGATCCTCTCGGTCGACATCGACGGCACCCGGACCGTGCTCGAGCAGGCCTGCAAGCAGCAGGTCCAGCGGTTCATCCACATCTCCAGCACGGCCGTCTACGGCATCCCCGACCATCATCCGCTGTTCGAGGACGACCAGCTCGATGGCGTCGGCCCCTACGGCGTGGCCAAGATCGAGGCCGAAAGGCTCTGCGCGAGCTATCGCGAAAGAGGTCTGTGCGTGCCGATCATCCGCCCCAAGTCGTTCATCGGACCCGAGCGGCTCGGCGTGTTCGCGATGTTCTACGACTGGGCGAAAGACGGCAAGAACTTTCCGATGATCGGCCGGGGCGACAACCGCTACCAGCTGCTCGACGTCGAGGACCTGTGCCAGGCGATCTACCTGTGCGCCACCCTCGATGCCGACACCGTCAACGACGTGTTCAACGTCGGGGCGGCCGAGTTCACCACGATGAAGGAAGACTTCCAGGCCGTGCTCGACCGGGCCGGCCACGGCAAGCGGGTGCTGGGCTTTCCGGCCTGGCCGATGATCTGGACGCTGCGACTGCTGGAGATGCTGCACCTCTCGCCGTTGTACAAGTGGGTCTACGAGACGGCCTGCACCGACTCGTTCGTCTCGATCGAGAAGGCCCAGCGCGTGCTCGGCTGGCAGCCGAAGCATTCGAACAAGGACGCCCTGGTCCGCAACTTCGAGTGGTACCTGGCGAACCTCGAATCGTTCAAGAACACCTCGGGCATTTCCCACCGCGTGCCGTGGAAGCAGGGCATCCTCGGCGTGGCCAAGTGGTTCTTCTGAGCCGCCCCGGGGGCTGGACGAAAACGGCCTTCCGCGGATTACGCAGATTGCTCAGATCAGAAACAACAACGATAACGACAGTGCAACCACGAAGGACCTGGCGCGGCCGGCAGCCGCAACCAAAGCCGAAGACAAGGTGACCGGGTGACAACGGGCGCGTCAGGCGCCCTGCTGCCATGGGGGGGTTTCGGGCAGGCGGCTTTGGAAGCGGGCGATGGTTTCGTCCTGGCAGGCGCCGGCGTAGCGGCCGGCGAGGAAGATGTCGAACGTTTCGTCAATCAGATCCTGCCACGAGGCGTCCTCCTCGCCCGGGACGGTCGGGAAGAACAGCACGCCGCTGGTGCGGGCGGCATCGAGGTCGCCGGGGGCGTCGCCGATCATCAGGACGTTGCCGGCGGGGTAGCGGCCGGCCATGGCGACTTTCAGCTGCTCGGCCTTGGTGCCGAGTTCCTGGCCGCCCAGCATCGCCACGTAGTCGGCCAGGCCGTGCTCGTTCCATTCGTTGTAGCACGAGGCGTGCGGCATCTGCGAGACGACGATCACGTCGGCCCGCTGCGAGATCTTCGCCAGGGCCTGCCTGACCGAGGGGAACGGCTTGACCCCGGCCGCCAGGCGCGCGACCGAGGCGTTGACGGCGTTGCTCCAGTCCATCACGGTGCGGAGTTCGTCGCTGCCGGTCTGGTCGATGGCGGCGGCCAGGCCGGCGTTGCTCTTGGGGCGGTCCGACTCGCAGAAGGCTCGCAGGTCGTCCATCGGGGGGACCTCGACCCCGGCGGCGATCACCTCGCGGCGATCGCGGAGCATGTCCAGGACCATCAGCAGGGCGGGAAAGCGGTTCAGGCCGCGCCATTTCGAGTACAGATTGACGAACTGCTCGGTCTGCTCGACGAGGGGCTGGGCCTTCTCGAGATGCCAGAAGCGGACGATCTCGGGGGTGAAGCAGTTGATGTGCTTGAAGGTCATCGCGTCCATGGCGCAGCCGTCGGAGTCGACGGCGACGAGGAAGTCGTGCCGTTTGTCGAAGGCGGCGGCGGAGGTCGGCAGTGTTTCGGTCACGTCTGTTCTCCTTCAAAGTCGCGCGGGCTCGGGCGTGCAGGAACTGCCGGGGCGACGGGTGCTCGTTCGCGGCGTTACCGCTCCCTTACGGTCGCGGCTCGTTCCGGGCGGTGTGGCGGGCGCAGCCCGCCCTACGCAAACCGTCTCGCCCGCTTGTTACCGCTCCCCTTACGGTCGCGGCTCGTTCCGGGAGGTCCTCTTGCCCCGCGGAGTATATCCATTCGGCGCCGGATCGCTACAATGCCCGGCATCGCGGATGTGCTGGTCGCACTTTATCTTGGGAGATGAACATGGCTGCGGACAAGCAATCATTTATCGACGGGATCCTCGGGAAGATGTCGCTGGAGCAGAAGGTCGGCCAGTGCATCACGTTCGAGTTCGGCGGCACGCGGGTCGAATCGAACGCCTATGACAAGATCCTGCGGCACCAGGTCGGCGGGCTGCGGATCACCCCGCACATCTACACGGAAGAGCCCTATGGCACGCGGCTGGTCGCCGGGGCCGAAATGCAGCGGCTCTCGCCGTACGCCCCGCCGGAGGTCTACGCAGGCATCATCAACAAGCTGCAGGAAATTGCGATGAGCCGCGAGCCGGCCATCCCGCTGCACATCTGCTCGGACCAGGAGGGCGACTTCAGCCAGGACTACGCCCGCGGCGGGGTGCACCTTTTCCCCAGCCCGATGGGCATGGCGGCAACCGCCGATGCGGACCTGGTCTACCGGGCCTACCGCGTGGTCGCGCGGCAGCAGCGGGCGGTGGGCATCCGGCAGCTGCACACGCCGTGCCTCGACGTGAACATCGACCCGCGCAACCCGGAGATCTGCACCCGCAGTTTCGGCGACGACGCCGACCTGTGCATCAAGTTTGCCCTGGCGCAGCTGCGGGCCTTCCGCGACGAGGGGCTGATCGCCACCGGCAAGCACTTCCCCGGGCGCGGCGACTCAGCTGTCGACGTACACCACACCACCGACGTCAACCGGGCCAGCCGGCAGCGGCTGTGGGACCTGGAACTCGCCCCGTACCGGGCGCTGATCGCCGAGGGGCTGCCGGTGATCATGAGCGGGCACAGCGTCTACCCGGCGCTGGACGAGTCGGAGCGGCCGGCGTCGGTGTCGCGCAAGATCCTCACCGACCTGCTGCGCAAGGAGATGGGCTTTACCGGGGTGATCACCACCGACGCGATGGGCATGAAGGGGGTGATGAACCTGTTCGACAGCTACGGCCAGGCGTGTGCCGAGGCGCTGGCGGCTGGCAATGACCTGATCCTGAGCAAGTGCGACGCCTCGAAGCGTAACGATGTAATCAACAGCTGCCTGGAGTACATCAAGCAGGGGCGGATCACCGAGGCCGAGCTCGACGAGCACGTCCAGCGGATTTTGGGGCTCAAGTACGACTACGGCCTGTTCGAGAACCCCTTCGTCGATCCGAACAAGGCCCGCGTGCCGATCGATGACCCGGCATCGCTGGAGACGGTCCGGCAGGTGGCGCGTCAGGCGACGGTGCTTGTGCACGACCGCGGCGGGCTGCTGCCGCTCAAACCCGAGACACCGGTGCTGGTGACCGAGCAGCGCTACCCGATCTACCAGAACAAGGCCGACGACGTGTGGTGGCACTCGAACATGCTGCAGGAGTTCGTGCGGCAGCACGCCTGCAATGTGATCGACAAGGAGACCGACCTGGAGATCACCGACGACCAGGCCCGGGACGTGCTTGCCCTGGCTGAGAAGGTCGACGTGGTCATCGCGGTCAGTTTCTTTTTCCGGGGCAACCCGACCAACGCCGAGCTGATCCGCGAGCTCCTCCGGCGCGGCAAGAAGGTGATCCAGGTAGCCGCCTCGCCGTACGACAACGTCTGCGTGCCGGAGGTGGACAGCCTGCTGGCGACCTTCTCGGCCATGCCGCGGTCGCTGGAGGCGGCGGCGGACATCATCTACGGCAAGGCCCGGGCGGGCGGGACCTGGCCGCTGAAGGACTACCACCTGGCGAAGTAGGTCCTCGGTCTGAACTGGCGAGTATATGGGGCGGCGCGGGATGCGCAGCGGGAGCTGCGCGATTCCGCGCCGCCTCGCTGTGTGCTACGTCCCCCTCATCGTCCCCCTGCTGGAAGTTTGCATCCGGCGCAGCTACTGTTTTGCTGGGGCCGGACCGTCTCGACGGCCAGGCGACGGCGAATGCATAGGACGATCGTAATGACTCGGGCTCCAATGGGATCGGCCTTGCGGGACCGGCGGGCGCGTATAAGAACTTCCTCCGGTCGCGGTTGGCGGCGAGTCCTTTTGAATGATGCATAGTCGTGCCATGAATGCCTGCTGGAGCCCGGCGCCGCAGAGGCTGCCGGTGCCAGAGGGGTAGCGATGGGCGAAAACGTACGTGTCGACCAGGACCTCCTGCAGCAACTCGCGGCCAGCAGAAGCCGCATCGCCGAACTCGAGGCGGAGCGGGGCGGGCCCGAGCAGTTGATCCGGGAATACCACCACCTCGACGAGCTGGTCGACCAACTCCAACGCCGTATCGAATGGCTGAGCGAGCTGCGATCGCAGCGGGACTTCCTGGAGAACCTGGTCGACCACGCCCCGCTGGGGATCGCCGTGGTGCGGGGGCCGGAGTTCCGCTACGTGCTGGCCAACCCGGTGTACCGTTCGTTCTGGGGTTCGCGCGACGCGCCGCTGATCGGCCGGCCCCTGGCGGAGGTCTTTCCGGAGGTCGTGGAGGCATACGGGAGCGACAAGCTCAGCGAGATCCTCGAGACCGGCAAGCTCGACCACGTGCGGGAGCTGCGGATCGCGCCGATGGGCAAGCGTGCGGAGACATGGTGGAACATCGACCGCATCCCGCTCAAGGATGAACGAGGGCAGGTCGATGCGGTGCTTGTCCTCGTTGAGGACGTGACCGAGCAGGTGCTCGCCCGCCACCGGATCGAGGAGATGGCCGCGGCCGCCGAGGTCAACTTTGTGAAGCTGCAGGCGGTCATCAGCAGCATCAGCGAGGGAATCCTGATCGCCGACCCCGAGGGCGATGTCCTGTCGATGAATCCGGCCGCCCTGCACACCGGCGGCTATGAGACGTTTGACGAGGCGCTGGAGAACCTGCGACACCGGTGGGAGTTGCTGGAATTCCACGACGAGGAGGGGCAGTTGCTTCCGCTGGATCGGTGGCCAATGGCTCGCGTCCGCCGCGGCGAGACGTTCAGCGGCTGGGAGCTGCACGTGCACCACAAGGACCGCGGCCGCAGCTGGTACGGCAGCTTCGGGGGCGTGCCCGTCTACGACAGGCAGGGCCAGCTGCAGCTGATCGTGGTCACCTTCCACGACATCAGCCAGCGCAAGCGCACCGAGCGGGCCCTGCGCGACAGCGAGCAGCGTTTCCGCGCCAGCGTCGAGAGCATGCTCGATGGGTTCGCGGTCCTTTCGAGCGTGCGCGACGACGCCGGGCAGATCGTCGACTTCCGGTTCGACTATGTCAACGAGGCGGGGTGCCTGCTGAACCGCCGGCCGCGGGACGAGCAGGTCGGGCGGGGGCTACTGGAGCTGTTTCCGCATTTCCGGGACAGCGGCCTGTTCGACGAGCTCGTCCGGGTCGTCGACACCGGCGTGCCCCTCGTCCACGAGGCCGAACAGTGTCAGATCCGCGGGGCGACCGGCGAACAGCAGCGGATCTTCGACTTCCGCGCCAATAAGCTCAACGACGGGGTTGCGATCGTCTGGCGCGATGTGACGCATCGCAAGCGAATGGAGCAACAGCTCCACGACCTGAACCAGACGCTCGAGGCCCGCGTCGCGGAACGCTCGGCGGTCGCCGAGCAGCGGGCCGAACAGCTTCGCCGGCTGGCCGGCGAGCTGACCCGGACCGAGGACCGCGAACGGGTCCGCCTTGCCCGCATTCTGCACGACCACCTGCAGCAGCTGCTCGTGGGCGCCAAGTTCAGCGCCGGGACGCTGCGAGCCCGACTGCGGGACGAGGGCCTGCGCGGCTCGCTGCAACAGGTGGTCGACCTGCTGGAAGAGTCGATCGAGGCGTCGCGGTCGCTGACGGTCGAACTCAGCCCGCCGATCCTGCACCAGGGCAGCCTGCCCCGGGCCCTGCACTGGCTGGCCAGGTGGATGCGGGAAAAGCACGGGCTGGTCACCGAGGTTCGGGCCGACGAACGGGCCAACCCGGCCGACGAGGAGACCCGCGGCCTGCTGTTCCAGGCCGTGCGCGAACTGCTACTCAACGTGGTCAAGCACGCCCGGGTCCAGCGGGCGATCGTCGAGGCCCATCTGGCCGACGACGAGCAGGTCCGTGTTGTTGTGGCGGACATGGGGATCGGCTTCGACCCCGACCGCGCCGCCCGCCAGCGGGAGACGGCCGGCGGGTTTGGGCTGTTCAGTCTGCAGGAGCGGCTGGGCCTTCTCGGCGGGAAGATGACGATCGACAGCGCCCCCGGACAAGGCACACGCGTGGCGCTGCTGGCGCCGCTGCGACTGCGCAGATCGGAGGCTGCAGCGGCACCGGCGGCCGAGCCGCCCGGGATTGCGCCCGTCGAAGCGGCTGAAGCGGCGGCAGCCATCGCGGAACCGCCCGCCGCCGGGGGCCGCGGCGACGGCGTGATCCGGGTCCTGCTGGCCGACGATCACGACGTGGTCCGCAACGGCCTGGCGCGGCTGCTGCAGAGCCAGTCGGGCATTCGGGTGGTCGCCCAGGCCTCCGACGGGCAGATGGCCGTCGACCTCGCCCGGCACGTGCGGCCCGACGTAGTGGTCATGGATGTGAGCATGCCGCGAATGGACGGGGTCGAGGCGACGCGCCGGATCGTGGCGGAGATGCCGGAGGTTAAGGTGGTAGGCCTGTCGATGCACGGTGAGGGGGCGGTCGGTGAGCAGATGCGCGAGGCCGGCGCGGTGACCTACCTGGCCAAGTCGTCGGCGCCGGACGACCTGGTAGCCGCGGTCCGGGCGTGCAAGCCGGCCCGGACGGGGTGACTTTCACCTCCTATCTCGCGAGGCACTCCGCGCCGTCATCCTGAGCAACGCGAAAAAATTCCACGAAATCAAGACGTTCCACCTTATGAACGTCATTTTGTCTGCCGAAACACTTCTTGGTCGGGACTCGTGGACTGGGGACCTCTGAAAGCGTACGGCGATAACGACGCGGTGTTGGCACCGCGTCAGTGCCCATACCTTCTAAGGAGGCGCCATGAGTACTGCATCAGCAAGTCCGGATGTATCCGCCCGGCCTTCCGTCGTTGGAACAGCCGTGGCGGGCAAGTACCTGACCTTCAGCCTGGCCGAGGAAACCTACGGCCTGGCGATCCTCAAGGTCCAGGAAATCATCGGCACGATGATGGTGACCAAGGTCCCGCGCGTGCCGGAGTTCGTCCGCGGGGTGATCAACCTGCGCGGTCGGATCATTCCCGTGATCGACCTGCGGGTCCAGTTCAATCTCGACACCCAGCAGGACACGGCCAAGACCTGCATCATCGTCGTGCAGATCGAGCGCGACGGGCAGCAGGTGACCATGGGCGTGCTGGTCGACGAGGTGGCCGAGGTGATCGACATGAAGGGCGAGCAGATCGAACCGGCGCCGAGTTTCGGCACGGCGATCAGCACGGACTTCATCCTGGGCATGGGCAAAGTGGCCCAGAAGGTGGTCATGCTGCTGGACATCGACCGGGTGCTGTCGACCGAAGAAGTACACCTGGCGGAACAGGCACAGCTGTAGGCAAGTCTTTTGATCCTCATAATCTGGCAGAACGGAGAACGGTTACATGTTTAAGAACATGAAATTAGCAGGCAAGATTGCCCTGGGATTCGGGTCGCTGATCGTGATCATGATCGTACTGGGCGGGGTGGCCGTGTGGAGCATGCGGTCTGTATCCTCGCAAGCAACAATTCTGGCGGATGAGTATGTGCCGGAAGTCGAGATAGTCAGCGAAATCGAGCGCAACGCCTTGATGGCGATGTTCGAGTTGCGCGGGTACACGTATACCGAGGATGCGTCATTCCTGGAGGCGGGGCGAGCGAAGCTCGTGGAGGTCCACGCCAGCGCCAAGGAGGCGAGGGACCTGGCAGCCCGGTCACCGAACCTGGCCAAACTGCCGGGAGCGATCGACACGATCGATCAAAACCTGGCGACGTACGAGCAGCTGCTCGAGCAGTCCATCCGGTACAACGCGACCAACGCGGGCCATCGTGCGACGATGGATGAAACCGCCGCGGCCTGCATGGAGGCCTGCGGAACGTTCCTGGCCAGCCAGAACAACCAGATGAAGAAGGACATCGAGGCGGGCCTTGAGCCCGCCAAGCTCGAAGAGCGCCTGGCGAAGATCACGCTGGTGAACGACGTGATCAACGCCGCTAGCGCGATGCGCCTCGACGCCTGGAGGGCCCAGGCGACGCGCAGCCCGAAGGATCTCCAGACCGCGCAGGCCCGCTTCGGCATCATCGAAAAGAGACTGGACGAGCTCAAGGCCATCACTCACGAGCAAGTCGACCTCGACGAGATCGCTGGCACGCGCAAGGCCGCCGAGGGATACAGCAACGCGATCGCGAGCCTGTACACCGACTGGACGGCGGCGGAAGAGGTCGCTGACAAGCGGGTCCCGGTGGCCATACAGGTCCTGACCAGCGCGCAGGAGACCGCCAAGGCGGGCGTGGCTGGCACGACAACGATCGCCGAGGAGACGCAGACGTCTCTGGCGATGGCGTCGACCGTCATGATCGTCGGGCTGTCCGTTGCGGCAGTCGTCGGCATCGTCCTGGCGGTCTTCATCACCCGCAGCATCGTCAGGCCGATCCGCGTCGTGATCGACGGGCTGACCCGCGGCGGCGAGCAGGTCAGCTCCGCCTCGGGGCAGGTCGCTCAGAGCTCCCAGCAGATGGCCGAAGGGGCCAGCGAACAGGCGTCCAGCCTGGAAGAGGTGTCGTCGAGCCTCGAAGAGATGTCATCGATGACCAAGCAGAACGCCGACAACGCCGGTCAGGCCAACAAGATGGCCGGCGACGCCCGCGACGCCGCCGAGCAGGGCAACCAGGCCATGGTTCGCATGGCCGAGGCGATCGGCCGGATCAAGACATCGTCCGACCAGACCGCCAAGATCGTCAAGACCATCGACGAGATCGCCTTCCAGACCAACCTGCTGGCCCTGAACGCTGCGGTCGAGGCCGCCCGGGCGGGTGAGGCCGGCAAGGGCTTTGCCGTGGTCGCCGAAGAGGTTCGCAACCTCGCCCAGCGCTCGGCCGAGGCCGCCAAGAACACGGCCGGCCTGATCGAGGAGAGCCAGCAGAATGCCGAAAGCGGCGTGCAGGTCTCCGACGAGGTGGCCAAGATTCTCGGCCAGATCGTCACCGGCGTGCAGAAGGTCAACAGCCTGATTGGCGAGGTTTCCTCTGCCAGCAATGAGCAGGCGCAGGGCATCGAGCAGGTCAATACCGCCATCGCCCAGATGGACAAGGTGACCCAGTCGAATGCCGCCAACGCCGAAGAGAGCGCCTCTGCATCGGAAGAGCTCAGCGCCCAGGCGAAGGAGCTCAACGAGATGGTCAACGGCCTGGTCGCCATCGTCGGCGGCTCGTCCGCCGCGGGCAGCCGGATCGAACCGGCGCAGCGATCCAGCCACGCTCCGGCTCCGCAGGCCGGCTATCGCGGCACGAAGGCCAAGGCCACCGGCCTGGACCACGTGCTGCACAAGACCTGGAACAGCGGCGGCAAGAAGGCCGAGCCCAAGGCGGAGCCGGCTGTTGCCGGCAAGGCCGAGCAGGCCATCCCGCTGGACGACACGGAGTTCAAGGACTTCTAGGGCGTTTCCCACCAACAGATACAGCAGTTCGGGCGCCGCGATCTGGTGTTACGCCGGGTCGCGGCGTTCGCTTTTGTGGGGCCAGCGCGGTCCTGGTCAAACGCCGGCTGAAAGCGTCTCGCCGGCAGAAACATGACCCTGCGTGCGTCTTTGGCAAACGGCGGCTTGATCGTGGCATGACCGGCTTCGCCAAACGAGGGTTCCGCCGTGGCGAGGTCGCGCGGCGTTTCACAGGGGTCCGCCCCCGCCACGTGCCGCGTGCTCCAGGGGTCTGACCCCGAGTCGCACGCTTCCTGACAGAATCAACGCCGTGATCTCGTGGCGGTTTGGGGCCTGTGCACCTCACCGGGGTCTGACCCCGTGGCGCTGGGAGGGGCACGGCGGGGTTTACCGCTCCCTCACGGTCGCGGCTCGTTGAAGCGGGACCGCCCATCGCAGCGTTTCCACCGAGGGGGTCAGACCCCGTTGGATCGTTCAGGTGTTGGTGCCTCCACGGGAATCGGATGCGGAGATTCGGGTGCGGGCGTGCTGCACGGGGTCAGACCCCCGTGAGGCGCGCCCTGCCACTGGTCGAATGCGCCTATCCGCTACGCGGGGTAAGCCGGGATTTGACAACCTTCCGGCGAATCGCTAGCATCCAGATCCCAGAGAGACGCTCCGAACCCTGTAACGCGGAAGAGCCCCTGTGAGATGCGTAGCCGTCATTCCTGCCCGGTATGCCTCGACGCGGCTGCCGGGAAAGCCGCTGTTGGACCGGACCGGCAAATACCTGATTCAGCATGTGTATGACCAGGTCAGCCGGGCAGACCGGCTCAGCGAGGTCATCATCGCCACCGACGACCGCCGGATTTTCGAGGCGGTCGCTTCATTTGGCGGCCGGGCGACGATGACCCGCGACGACCACGTCAGCGGGACCGACCGGGTGGCCGAAGTGGCCGCGGGGCTCGAGGCCGACATCGTGGTCAACGTCCAGGGCGACGAGCCGGAGATCGATCCGGCCGCCATCGACCGGCTGGTGGACCTGCTGGCCGGCCGGGACGATTGCCAGATGGCCACGCTGGCCTGCCCGTTTCCGGAGGGCGCCGACCCCGCCGACCCCAACGCGGTCAAGGTGGTGGTCGATGAGTCCGGCCGGGCCCTATACTTCTCAAGAAGTCCGATTCCCTTTTTCCGGGACGGCAAGGATGTGTTGGAACACCGGGGTGAGTATCTGCTTCACATCGGCATTTACGCGTACCGCCGCGATTTCCTGCTGCGTCTGTCCAGCTGGCCTGCGGGTCGGCTCGAACAGATCGAAAAGCTCGAACAGCTTCGCGTGCTTGAACGTGGGGCGGCGATCGCCGTGGGCATGGAAGAAATCGCCACGGTAGGGATCGACACGCCGGCGGATTACGAGGCCTTCGTCAGACGAGCGGGGACCGTGCCCGCCTGACGGGTCGATCCTCTGATATATATTGATGCTACGTTCAGCCACAGCGGAGATAAATCGTGGACGCGGAAAAACTGTTGGCTTCAGTCAGTGATGCCTCGGCCGAAACGGAACTTTACACGCCGATGCCGCCGGGGTACGTGCCGGGCAAGACGCGGTACGTCATCGTCTTCGGCACGGTCATGAGCGGTTTGGGCAAGGGGATCTTCAGCTCCTGCCTGGCCCGCTGCCTCAAGGACAAGGGCCTCAGCGTCGCGCCGATCAAGCTCGAAGGCTACCTCAACATCGACGCCGGCACCCTGAACCCCTACCGCCACGGCGAGGTCTTCGTCCTGGACGACGGCATGGAGACCGATATGGACCTGGGGACCTACGAGCGGATGCTCGACCAGGACCTGACCCGGGCCCACTTCGCCACCAGCGGCCAGATCTTCACCCGCGTGCTGACCAAGGAGCGCAGGGGCAGCTACCTCGGCCGCGACGTGCAGATGATCCCGCACGTGACCGGCGAGGTGAAGTGTAAACTGCGGGAACTGGCCGTGGCGACCCAGGCGGACGTGGTCTTCGTCGAGATCGGCGGGACGGTGGGCGACCTGGAAAATGCCTATTACATCGAGGCGATGCGCGAACTGGCCTTCGAGGAAGGCCCCAACAGCGTCTGCTTCGTCGCGCTGACCTACATCCTCGAGCCTCGGACGCTGGGCGAGCAGAAGTCCAAGGCGGCACAGCTGGGCATCCGGCGGCTGATGGCGGCGGGGATCCAGCCCCAGATCATCGCCTGCCGCGCGCACAACCCGGTGACGCACAAGGTCCGCGAAAAGATGGCGGTCTACTGCAACGTCACGCTGGACCGGGTGTTCAGCATGCACGACTGCGAGAGTGTCTATCTGATTCCCGAGATGATCCGCGGGGCGGGCCTGGACACGGTGGTGGCTGGAATGCTCAAGCTCCAGGACCGTATCGAGGCCGACAGCGAATCGTCCAGCCGGCAGGCATGGCTTGGCTACGTCAACCGCCTGCGGACGGGCACGGTGCCGGTGACGATCGGGATCACCGGCAAGTACACCGCCCTTCGCGACAGCTACGCCAGCATCATCCACGCCCTGGAGCACGCCGGGGCGGCGCTGGGCGCCAAGGTCCACATCGACTGGATCGACACGACCGAGATCAGCGACGAGAACGTCGCCGAAAAGTGCAAGGATGTCCACGGCGTGATCGTTCCGGGCGGGTTCGGGGTCCGCGGGGCCGAAGGCAAGATCACCGCGATCCGCCACGTCCGCGAGAACGGGATCCCGTACCTCGGGCTGTGCTACGGTTTCCAGCTGGCGGTGGTCGAGTACGCCCGGCACGTGGCTGGCCTCGATGGCGCCAACACCACCGAGGTCGACCCCGACTGTCCGCACCCGGTGATCGACATCCTGCCCGAGCAGAAGCAGATCGAGGGGCTTGGCGGCAACATGCGCCTCGGCGGCAGCGACGTGCAGATGCAGCCGGAGTCGGTGGCGGGACGGATGTTTGGCGGAGTCGATATGATCCGCCTGCGTTTCCGGCACCGCTACGAGGTCGACCCGCGCTACATCGAGCCGCTGGAAAAGGCCGGGATGGTCTTCTCCGGCCGCTCGCCGAAGTACCCGATCATGCAGATCCTGGAGCTGCCCCGCCAGATGCACCCGTTTTTCGTGGGGACGCAGGCGCACCCGGAATTCACCAGCCGGCCGCTGACGCCGGACCCGCTGTTCGTGGGGCTGGTCCGGGCGGCACTGGACCGGGCGTATCCGGACGGATTACCGTCAGGCGTGATCGAGGCGCTGGGGAATCTGCAGGGCAAACAGCGGTCGCTGGCCCGGCAGAACTGCCCGCTGCGTGACCGGCAGACGGCCACGGCGGGATAAGGCGTCCTGTCGTTGGACGGTTCGGCGACCGGGGCTTATAATCCTTGAAGTTGGAATTTTGCTGCCGCGGGCAGGTCATTTTACCTCGAACAGCCATGTGCCATATGGACCGGGATGTGAACAACGCGTACGAGCGCGCGCGGCAGGCAATGATCGAGCAGCAGCTGCGGGACAAGGGTATTCGCGATCCGCGGGTGCTGGCGGCGATGGCCGACGTGCCGCGTGAGATCTTTGTCCGGCCCGAGGACAGGGCGGCGGCCTATGAGGACCGTGCCCTGGCGATCGACGCCCGGCAGACGATCTCGCAGCCGTTCATGGTCGCCCTGATGACCCAGCAGCTCGACGTGCATGGCACGCACAGCGTGCTGGAAGTCGGGACCGGCTCGGGGTACCAGGCGGCCGTGCTGGCCAGGCTCGCCCGGCACGTGTACACCCTTGAGCGGCTGGGCGATCTGTCGCGGCAGGCGCGGCAACGATTTGCGGAACTGGGCCTGACCAACGTGACCTGCCTGGTTGGCGACGGCAGCACGGGATGGCCGCCGTTTGGGCCGTATGATCGGATCATCACGACGGCGGCGGCGCCGGCCGTGCCGTCAGCGCTGCTGGATCAGCTCGCCGAGGGCGGGAAACTGGTGATCCCGGTCGGCAGCCAGGACGAACAGACATTGACGCTGGTCGAAAGGCAGGGGTCGCGGTTTGTCGAAGTGGCCGGAATCCCCTGCCGCTTCGTCCCGCTTATCGGCGAGCAGGCGTGGCCTGCTTCCGCGGGCCCGGATGCCTGAAGGCCGGGCGTTTGCTTTTGCAGTGGGAATGCTGACCAACCGGAAGTGGCGTTTTTGTGCGGACGGTCGCTACGCCGCGCAGTGCCCACCGGTGCTGGAACCGAGTGTTGATGAAATCGGAACTCATACAAGCCAGTGACCCGCAGGAACAGCTGGAGGCAGCCACCCGGATGGCCCGGGCCCTGCAGGCCGGCGAGGTGGTCATCATGCCCACCGAGACGGTCTACGGGGTGGCGGCGTGCGTAACCCGTTGCCAGGCCATGAATCGGCTGCGGCAGATCAAGGGCCGACCCGCCGGGGGCAAGCCCTTCAGCGTCCACATCGGGCGCAAAGCCGACGCCGAGCACTACGTCAACCGCATGCCGCCGGTGGCCGAGCGGATCATCCGCAAGGGCTGGCCCGGCCCGCTGGCGCTGGTGCTGCCGGTGGAGGAGCCCGCCGAGACACCGATCGCCAGAGTGGTCGGCCGCGACCTGTTGGACGAGATCTTCCACGAGCGGACGATCGGGCTGCGGTGCCCGGACGACCCGGTCACGACCCGGGCGCTGGCCGAGGTGGGCGAGCCGGTCGTGGCGGCCAGTGCGAATCGCCCCGGAAACGCGCCACCGGCTACGGCCCAGGAGGCGATCCGGGAGCTCGGCGACGAGGTCGACCTTATAATCGATACGGGGGCGACGCGGTACACGAAACCCTCGACGATCGTGAAGGTAGCCGGCGACGGCCGGTGGGAAGTGCTGCGGTCCGGAGTGCTGGATGCCCGGGCGGTGCGCCGTCTGGCGAGCAAGACGATCCTGCTGGTGTGCAGCGGCAATACCTGTCGCTCGCCGATGGCGGAGGCCTTGTGCCAGGCGAGATTATCGGAGACACTGGGGGTGTCGCCGGACAAGCTTGCGGACGCGGGGTACGAGGTTCTCTCGGCAGGGGCGGCGACGGGCGGCGGGGCACCGGCCTCGGACAACGCCATTGAGGCCTGCCGCCGCGAGGGAATGGATATCAGCGGTCATCGGTCGCGTCCGCTCACGCCGGACCTGATCCGGCAGGCGGACGTGATCTGGACGATGTGCCGGCACCACAGCGACGCGGTGATCCGGCTGGTGCCGGAGGCGAAAAACAAGGTGGAGCGTCTTGATCCTGGCCAGGACATTTCCGATCCTGCCGGCGCGGACGCCGAACATTACGCGCAGTGCCTGCGACAGATCCGCACTGCCCTGGAGGCCCGATCGCGGGATATGGTCTGATGAGAATCGCCGTTGCGTGCGACCATAGAGGTTTCATGATCAAACAGACCCTGAGGCTCTGGCTGCGGGATCGCGGCCACGAGATCCTCGACCTCGGTACGCATACGGACCAGGCCTGCGATTATCCGGATACGGCCCTGGCGGCGGCGCTGAGCATCTTTCAGGGCGAGGCGGACCAGGCGGTCCTGGTCTGCGGCACGGGCATCGGCATGTCGATCGTGGCCAACAAGGTGCCCGGCGTCCGCGCGGCATTGTGCCATGACCAGGTCTCGGCCGAACTGGCCCGGCGGCACAACGACGCCAACTGCCTCTGCCTGCCCGGCGACATGCTGACCGACGGCGTGGCGATGCAGATCGTTGAAGCCTGGCTCAATACCCTCTACGAAGGCGGGCGGCACGCTCGCCGCCTCAAGAAGATTGAAGAGTTTGAACAGCAACTGCTCAGCGGCCGGATCGGCCGCAAGGCGGCCCCGGGCGTCATTCTGCCGGACGGGCTGCCGATCATCCCGTCGTCGCCGGCCAGCCCGGGGAGGGCCCGATGAGGCATCCTGCGTCAGGGGCAACGGATTTGCGGCGGACGATGGTCGTGGCCAGGCACGGTCGCAAGACGGGCCTTACCCGCACGGTGCTGAGCGTGGCGATGAATACCGGTAGTTGATCCCCATGACAACGGCTTCGCGGAAACGAAGAATTCTGGTGCTCAAGAGCGATCTGTCCCCGCAGGACGCCCTTGAGGGTCTCGGCCTTACCGGCCACATCGAGGTGGTCGATCGCGCGGATGCCGCGATGGAGGCGCTGCGAGGCGGGGACTACGACCTGTTCGTCTGTCCGTGCGGGGACCTGCCCGACATTTCCAGCCCGGCCGGCAACGATTCCCTGCGGCGGATCTTCGAGGCCTTGGGCACGGGCTTTTGCCTGCTGGATGAGCGGGGCGAGATCATCTGGGCCAACGCCCGGATCAAGGCGTGTCCGCCGGCGGTGGTGGAACAGCTGCGGACGAGCAGCCTGGACGAGGTCCGCATCGGCGGAATGCAGGAACTGCGGGCCCGCAAGTTCGAGCTGGCGTGCGAGGACACGCACTTCGAGGTCACGGCCGTGCCGATGGCGCGGACCGACGGTACGCACCGCATCGCAGTGATCGTCGCCGACGTGACCCGCGCCCGCCTGCTGCAGCAGCGGCTCGACGCGATCGATTACGCCGGCAGCGAGCTGGTGCGGCTCAACACCGACGCCTCCAACGAGATGGACGTGCCCGCCCGCCTGCAGCTGCTGGAACAGCGGATCGTCAGCAGCACGCTGCGGCTGCTGGGCTACGACCAGTTCCTCGTGCGGCTGCTCGAGCCGAGCAGCGGGCGGCTGGACGTCGTGATCGCCAGCGGCATGCCCGCGCAGGCCGAGGCCATCGACATCGTCGCCAGCGCCGAGGGCAACGGGATCAGCGGGCACGTCGCGGCCACGGGCAAGAGCTACATCTGTCACGACGTGGAAAACGACCCGCTCTACCTGCCCGGACGGGAAAACGCCCGCAGCAGCCTGACGGTGCCCCTGCGACTGCACGATCGCGTCGTGGGGGTCTTCAATATCGAGGCGGATCGGCCGGCGGCCTTCAACGAGGAGGACCGCCAGATCGCGGAGATCTTCGGCCGGTATATCGCCATCGCCCTGCACATGCTGCAGCTGGTGGTGGTCGAACGGTCGGTCGCCCGCGACCAGACGGCCCGCAACCTGACGGCGCAGATCGCCGGGCCGCTGAACGACATTCTCACCGACGCGGCGACGCTGATGGACCAGTACATCGCCCAGGACGACCTGCTGGCAAGGCTCAAGGATATCTGCGAGAACGTCAACCGGGTCAAGGAATCGGTCCAGCAGGCGGGCAGGCAGGTGAGCCGGCCGCTCGGGCAGATCCCCCGCCAGGCGCAGGCCGACCCGCTTCTGGGCGGGCAGCGGATCCTGGTTGCCGACGACGAGCCGGTGATCCGCCAGACGCTTCACGACGTGCTCAGTTCGCTGGGCTGCAGCGTGGAGACGGCCAAAGACGGAGAAGAGGCCTGCACGATGGTCGCCCAGCGGGACTACAACCTGATCATCTGCGACGTGAAGATGCCCAACCGCAACGGCTACGCGGTCTTCGCCACCGCCAAGGACCGCATGCCCGACATTCCGGTGATCTTCATGACGGGCTTCGGCTACGATCCGAACCACTCGATCATCCGGGCCCGCCGCCAGGGGCTCGAGGCGGTGCTGTTCAAGCCGTTCAAGGTTGATGAATTGCTCGGCGCCGTGCGAGAAGCGATCCAGCGGGTGCAGGCCTGAGCCACCGCCGTCACCGCTGCCTGTCATTGGCGCAGCAGGCGTGTCGCCAGGTCGAGTACGTCCTGGGCGGCCAGGGCGGTCATGCACTGGTGGCCGTGCGGACAGCGGTCCGTCCGCTTGATCCCGCAGCCGAGGCACGGCAGGTCCGCGCGGATCACCCCGTCGGTCCGTTTGAGCGGGCCGACGATCTCCGGGCGGGTCGGGCCGACGATTCCCACCAGCGGCATGCCCAGCGCGTCGGCGATATGCAGAGGCCCGCTTTCGTTGGCGACCAGCAGCCGCGCCCCGGCGATCAGTGCCGCCACCTCCGACAGCCGGCTCTTGCCGCACAGGTCGATCGCCGTCGGCTCGACCCGCCGGATCTCGGCCGCCATCGGGGCCTGCCCGGCTGTGCCGATCACCACCGACCGCAGCCCCAGCCGCTCTCGCAGCCCGGCGGCGACCTGCCCGAACCGGTCGGCGGGCCAGGTCTTGGTCTGCCAGTTGGTCCCGGGGGCGATCACGGCGTACGGATCGCCGGTCGCCAGGCCGCAGTCGCACAGGATCCGCTGCGCGGCGGACCGCGCAGCCGGCGAAATGTACAGGTCGTCCGGTGCCGGTTCCACCCGCACCCTCAGCGGTTCGACCAGCCGCGCCGCCAGTATGGCCGCGTGCATTCGTCGTTCGTCGACGGCTGCGCGGTGCGTGTAGAAGGCTCCGGCCAGTTCTTGTGCGTCGCCCCGCCCGACCCGCACGGGGGCCCCGCTGGCGAGGCTGAAGAAACCGCTGCGAAACAGCCCCTGCATGTCGATGACCAGGTCGAACCGCTGCGCCCGCAGATCTCGCAGGAACCGTGTGAAGGCCCGGGTGGTCGAGGCGCGGCGGCCGAGGCTGGCGTACTCGTGGCGGTCGAAGAGGATCACGCGGCTCAGCGCCGGGTGGTCGGCCAGGATATCGGCGCAGTGGCGTGCGATCAGCCAGGTGATCTGCGCCTCCGGCCAGCGTCGCCGCAGCGCCGTCAGCACCGGCAGCGTCCGCACCACGTCGCCCAGGGCGCTGGGCTTGATGATCAGGATCCGTCGGAAGGCGCGCTGCGCGAGGTCGGGCCAGAACTGGGTGTTCGGCCGGGCGGGGGTGAGGATGCGGACCGGTCCGGCAACGTCCCTCATCCGGCACCTGCCGTACGCGGGGCGG
Source organism: Phycisphaerae bacterium (assembly GCA_041687575.1). GTDB lineage: Bacteria > Planctomycetota > Phycisphaerae > UBA1845 > JANYLN01 > JANYLN01. The sequence goes on from JAWLBS010000020.1 coordinate 30,222, forward strand.
GCTCGCAGGCGACCTGCCGGTCGGGGCGGGCAGTCTGCTGTGGGGACAATCTGCCCTGTCGCCATGCGTTCTTGAAGTCGGGTTTGCCCGGGGCGAAGTCCCGCAGCACCGCCAGAAGCAGCCGCAGCCGATCGGTCCGCGTGATCGACGGACAGTCCGCCAGGCTCGCGTGCAGGCTGGCCAGGCTGTTGACGGCGGCCTGGCGGGGGCAGCCACTGGCCGTGGCGATCGCCCCGACGTCGGCGAGCACGATTCGCAGATTCCCGATCTCGCCGCCCGGCGTCTGCAGCAGGATCGATCCGGCCTGCAGCCCCTCGTGTACAAGACCGCAGGCGTGCAGCCGGCGGAGGGCTCGCCCGAGCTGCGCGGTGACGTGCCGTCTGGCCTGCAGGGCCTGGTGCGGCTGCATCTTCGGCAGGTCGTATTGCACGAAGGTCGCCAGGTCGCATGCCTCCGGTACATCCTCGAGAAGCAGGATCGATTCGCGGTGCCCGCGTTTGCCCCGCCTCAGCAGCGCCAGCGGCAACGCCACGGGCAGCTCCCTGTGCAGGCATCGCCAGCCCATGACGAACTCGTGTTCGAGACGCCCGGGCCGCAGCCTCTCCAGCCACCGCGGGCACGAGGACCGGCTGCGGTCCACCGTCACCCGCACTGGCCAGGCAACGCCATTAAGCATGAGTTGTTGCCGGGTGCCATGGCCGCGCTGTTGGCGGCCACGGCATCCTTCGGACGGTATGTGGCTTCCGCTGCCCGGTCCCGCCCCGATACCGGATTCATCCGACCCTTGCCCGGACAACCGCCCAAAAGAGCCCGAAGCGTAAGCGAGGGTGCCTTCCGATGCGGATGGTGCGGCCGCCGCGCTGTCCGCCGGACCCGGCGTCGTTACAATTCCGGACCTGCTGAACCGCCCATTGGAATCCGCCGTTTCGTTCGCGATCTCAGACCCGACCCACCCCGTCAGCACCTGCCGCCACTGACCTTCGTCCGGCAGATTCGCCAGCGGATGCTCGTACGGCCGGCCGTGCTTGATGTCCAGCGCGACCCGCGCCGTCCAGCCGCCGGGCAGCGACAGCGAGGTGAAGTACTTGTTCCGTTTGCGGATTCGCGCATCGCGCTTGGCGTACAGACGCGCGGCATAGCGGCGGGCCTGCTCGCGGACGTACCCCGCCAGCGATCGCACGCCGTATACGTCCGGGCTTGCGGCCGCGACCGGTGATCTCGCCGCCAGCAGCCGGCAATAGATCGTCAGGAACCGCACCCGCTCGCTCGGGCTGGCGTGCCGGGCGAACCACTGGTTGAGCTGCGCGAGATTGCTCCGCACCCCAGCCGGCGCGACGCCCTGCAGCAGTCGGGCGTTATGCAGGTCGATCATCCCGGCTGTTGCGCTGCCGTTGTGCCGGTAGATCAGCACGTTGCCCACGTGCAGGTCGTGATGGAACAGCCCGCCGGCGTGGGCGCGGGCGAGCAGTTCGGCCAGGGCATGAGTCAACACGTTCTTGCGCCGCCGCGCGACGTGCGGGTCGGGCTCGTCCATCGCCGCCCGCCAGGCCTGCTCCAGCGACAGCGCGCCCTCGGGCATCGCCGCGGTGATCAGCAGCGCCCGGAACGTCCCCTTGCCGGCGGTGACCGCCGCAGCACATGCCACCGGCTGGGGGGCCTGGATGCCGATCGCGGCGGCGTGCTGCAGGGCCCGCCATTCGCGCTGCGCTGCTGCGCCGCGAACCCGCTCGATCGCCTGCTTGACCGGGCCCGGTGAGCGGTAGCACTTGGCGTAGATCGTCCGGCCGGTAAGCGCAATCCGCCAGATTTCCCGGTTATCGCCGACTTTCACATGATCGGCCTGCGGGCAGGATTCCAGGTTGTCCCAGGGCACCCGCTGAACCGCCGCCGCCACCTCGGCCGGGACAGAACCGAACCGCCAGCGGAACCGGTTGACGACTGCAGCGCCGTCGTCCGGCCCGGCCAAGTGGGCGCTGCCGCCCTGGCCCGCTGCGGCCATGTGCGTGTCTGTCGGCTCAACCGGCAATCTTGACTCCTGCCTGCTTAAGGTGTGACCGGCCGAGAGAGGGCTGGCCCGGTCCCATGAGATCCTTCCGACAACGGAAACGGAACCTTTCATTTTCCGTCTATTCTAGAGGACAACTGCGGGGGGTGCAATTTATTGACTGATATGCTATAGATGCCGTCCGGCGACCGACTTGCGTCGGCGGGGCGAGGTTGGCCGGAGCCTTATCGGCCCCGGCCCGCTGCCGACTCGCAGCGGCGGACCATGCATCGTTTGATTTCGGACAGGATATTGTACTGCGCGCATGCCGCGCGCGTACCGCAAAGGAGATGATACATGACCACGACCTCGAAACCGTCCAGCAAAGCGACCCACGGCGAGCCGATCACCCTGGCCGCACCCGGCAAGGTGGCCGTGCCGGACAACCCCATCGTCCCGTTTATCGAGGGCGACGGCACCGGGCCGGATATCTGGCGGGCCTCGCAGGCCGTCTTCGACGCCGCGGTGGAAAAGGCCTACGGCGGCAAGCGGAAGATCGCCTGGTTCGAGGTCTACGCCGGGCAGAAGTCGTTCGACCAGTTCGGCGCCTGGTTACCGGACGAGACGGTCGAGGCGTTCCGCAATTACCTCGTCGGGATCAAGGGCCCGCTGACCACGCCGGTCGGCGGCGGCATCCGTTCGCTGAACGTCGCGCTGCGGCAGATCCTCGATCTGTACGTCTGCCTGCGGCCGGTGCGGTACTTCCAGGGCGTGCCCAGCCAGGTCAAGCACCCCGAGAAGATCGACATGGTCATCTTCCGCGAGAACACCGAGGACATCTACGCCGGCATCGAGTGGACGGCCGAGTCGCCCGAGGCGAAAAAGGTCATCGAATTCCTGCAGAAGGAAATGGGCGTCAGCAAGATTCGTTTCCCGGAGACCAGCGGCATCGGCATCAAGCCGGTCAGCCGCGAGGGCACCCAGCGGCTGGTCAAGGCGGCGTTGGACTACGCCATCGAGTACAATCGCCCGAGCGTGACGCTGGTCCACAAGGGCAACATCATGAAGTTCACCGAGGGGGCCTTCCGCGACTGGGGCTACCAGCTCGTCCGCGAGCAGTACCAGGGCAAGGCGATCGGCTGGGACGACTGCGGCGGTGAGCCTCCGGCGGGGCAGGTCCTGGTCAAGGACGCCATCGCCGACAGTTTCCTGCAGCAGATCATCACCCGGCCGGAAGAGTACGACGTGGTCGCCACGCTGAACCTCAACGGCGACTACATCTCGGACGCGCTGGCTGCCCAGGTGGGCGGGATCGGGATCGCCCCGGGCGGCAACATCAACTACATCACCGGCCACGCGATCTTCGAGGCGACGCACGGCACGGCGCCGAAATATGCCGGCCAGGACGTGGTCAACCCGGGCAGCGTGATTCTCTCGGGCGAGATGATGCTGCGGCACATGGGCTGGACCGAGGCGGCCGACCTGGTGGTCAAGGGGATGGAAGGGGCGATCGCCGCGCACACCGTGACCTACGATTTCCACCGCCTGCTGGTGGCCCAGGGGGTGGAGGCCCGCAAGGTCAAGACGAGCGAGTTCGGGCAGGAGATTATTCGGCATATGGGGTGAG
>JAWLBS010000021.1:0-30366 GCA_041687575.1 Phycisphaerae bacterium
TCGATCAATTCAAGCACGCGCATCGCAAGTGCCCTCCGGCTTGGCGCACTGCAGGCATTCGCCGCGAAGCGCAGCGTACGGGTCCTTGCCGGCATTGACGCCGACGCTGTAGGCGTACCCACGGCAGCCGATGCACTCGTCGAGGTGCCGGCAGGCGGCACACTTGCCCTCCAGGTGATGGTCGATATCGCGGACATACGCGAACAGCGGGTCGTTGTAGATCTGCCGCAGCGGCCTGAGGCGGATGTTGTGCGGGTAGATGCCGTTGACCTTCAGATCCGGATGCTCGTCGAACTTCGTCGGCGCGCACGGCCGGACGTTGCCCTCGATCGTCACATAGAGGCTGTAGAGGTGCTGCAGACAGCCGCTGGCGGTCAGCGGCGTATGCGGCAGCCAGTCAAAGCCGTAATGCTCGCGGTCGACCGCCAGCAGGCGGGTCTTGTAGGCCTGGATCTCGTCGGTGGTCAGCCCCTGGTCGGCGAGCTCGTCGCTGGCGCGGCCGGTAGGGGTGAGGACCTCCATGTTCGGAAAGATGTTCCGCCGGCGACAGAAGTGCCAGATGTCCTCGATCTCGCCAAGGTTCAGCCGGCAGCTGACGAACGAGACACCGAGCCGCAGGCGGTGCGGGTCTCGGGCCTCGCCGTAGCCGGCCTCGATGAGGTTCTCCAGCCCCCGGCGGATTCGCCGGGCAGAGCCGTCGAGCCCGCCCAGGTAGTCCTGCACGTCGTCGCGGAGCGAGTCGAGCTTGCCCATGATCGAGGCGTTGTGCTCGTACAGAAACGTCGCCAGATCGGCATCGACCCGCAGGCAGTTGGTGAAGACCATCGGCACCATGCCCAAGGCATCGATCCGGGCGATCAGGTCGGCAAAACGGGGGTGCAGTGTCGGTTCGCCGCCGCCGATGACCACGATCGACTGGGCGCCCAACTCGCACGCCTGCTCGACGATGTCGGCCAGCACCTCGTAGCTCAGTTCGTTGTCCAGGTGCTCGCCGCTGCGGGCATAGCAGTAGCGGCAGTTCAGGTTGCACGTCCGGTTGGTCTCCAGGCGAATGGCGAGCAGGCGTCCCCGGTCGCGGGCGCGGTAGGCCTCGCGCGGGTCGTAGGTGTAGCCCGCGAGGATGGGTGGCCGCCCGTACGCCGGCGCATCGGCGGCATCACCGACGGTTGACGACTTCCGGTAATCCGTGGGCACGATCATTCCCCCTTCTGTCAGTCCCCCTGCGGTGAGGGGCCCCTGATAAGATCATTGAACCCGACGCGGAAAACCGACCTGTCGATTCCCGTCTCCATTTAGCCTGCCCGCTTGCGGGCAGCGCTGCCACCCCCGGTCGCCAGCGCAATCTTCCGCGCAACGCTCACTATGTCTCCGCCTTCAGTCGCAAGCCCTCGGGCACGACGGCCCGCCCGACCAGGTTGAAAAATCCCACCGCCAGCAGCGCCAGCACCGCCGCGGGGACCGCCCCTTCCAGGATCAGGCCGATGTCGTCCAGGCGTATGCCCGTCAGGATCGGCTGGCCGTAGCCCCCCGCGCCGATCAGCGCCCCCAGCGTCGCGAAACCGACGTTGATCACCGCGGCCGTCTTGATGCCCGCCAGGATCGCCGGCGAGGCCATCGGCAGCTCCACGTGAAGGAGCTTCGCCCACGGCGAGAGGCCCAGGGCATCGGCCGACTGCCGCAGGTCGAGCGGGATCTGCTGCAGACCGACCGTCGTGTTGCGGATGATCGGCAGCAGGCTGTACAGGAACAGCGCCGTTACGGCAGGCACGTCCCGCAGGCCCAGAAGCGGGATCATGAACGCCAACAGCGCCAGCGCGGGAATCGTCTGAATGACCCCCGCCGAGCCGAGCACCACGTGCCCGACGGCTGGCACCTTGGCCGCCAGCACCCCCAGCGGGATCGACACGAGGATCGCCAGGGTCAGCGAGATACCCACCAGCTTCAGGTGCTCGATCGTGCGATGCCGCAGCCTGTCCAGCCACGTCGTCGTCCGCACCTCGACCGGCACGCCGAACAGGTCCTCCACGAAGCCGGCGGCGATGGCGCTTTCCGGCTGGCGGTCGATCTTTGAGCGGGCGTTCATCGCGATCATCCCGGGCTCGGGGATGGTCCCCTCGATCTGACGGATCGCAGCCACCGCACCGGGCGCCCTTTGCGCCAGATCCGGCCGGTAGAGCACCACCGCCTCGTACGACGGGAAAAAGTGCAGGTCGTCCTCGAGGACCACCAGGTCATAATAGCGGATCTCCGCGTCGGTCGAGTAAAGATCCGTCACGTCGATCGCCCCGCTCGCCAGGCCGCGATAGGCGACGTCGTGGTCAAGGCCCGTCACATTCCCATGCGGCAGCCGGTAGCGCTGACGCACCCCCGCCCAGCCGTCTGGCCGATCCATGAACTCGTTGGAAAACCCCAGCCGCAGGTCGGAATGCCTCGCAAGGTCCGATATTGTGCCTATGCCCAGGTCCGCCGCCCGCTTGCGCTGCATGCCCAGTGCGTAGGTGTTGTTGAAGCCCAGCGGCTCGCTCATCGCCACGCCGCTCTCGGCCAGGGCCGCTCGCATGTCGTCGACGCCCGCGATCGGCTCGCCCGCGAGGATCTCCTCGCCGATCGTCCCGGTATAGTCGACGTACGCGTCGATCTCGCCGGTCCGCAGCGCGTTCCAGAGGATCCGCGTGCCGCCCAGTTCCGCCAGGTGCTCTGCATCGAATCCGGCCTGCACCAGCGTCAATCGCAGGATCTCGCCCAGGATCACGCCCTCGGTGAACTTCTTCGAGCCGACCCGGATCGTCACGGACGGACTCTGCGCTCCGACGGCTGGATCGCTGGCCGGCTGGACCGGAGCCGCGGCACCAGCCAGGCCGCCCGGCAGCATCAGCGCGATCAGCAGGCACACGCAAGACTTCATCATGACGGGGCCCCCATCGCATCGAGCGGACTTCGCTGGGCGTTGATGAACTGCGTCACGAACGGGTCGGCCGGGGCATCCAGCAGGTCCCGCAGGCACCCCGCCTGGACGATACGCCCGGCCCGCATCAGCACGATCCGGCCGGCGAAGTAACTCGCCTCGCCCATGTCGTGGGTGACCATCACGACGGTCTTGCCGAGGGTCCGAAAGACGTTCTGCAGGTCCTGCTGCAGGTCCGCGCGGATCATCGGGTCGAGCGCCCCCAGCGGCTCGTCCATCAGCAGCACCCGCGGATCGAGCATCAGGGCCCGCATCAGGCTGATGCGCTGCCGCTGCCCGCCGGAGAGCTGCCCCGGGTAGCGGTCCAGGGCGTCGCCGGGGATGTGGGTCAGATCGACCAGGTCCGCCAGGCGGGCGTCGATCCGCTGGCGAGACCAGCCCAGGTGAGCGGCCGTCAGCGTGACGTTCCGCCGGGCCGTCATGTGCGGGAACAGGCCCCCCTCCTGGATGACGTAGCCGATCTGGTGGCGCAGCGTCCGCGACGAGGACGGCTCGACCGGCCGGCCGTCGAAGCGGACCTCGCCCCGGTCCGGCCGGAGGAGCCCGAGCATCAGCTTCAGCAACGTGCTCTTGCCGCAGCCGCTGGGGCCGATCAGCACGGTCGTGTGGCCGGCGTCGACTTGCAGGCTGACACCCTCGACGGCCGCCACGGCGCGGAACGCCTTGTGGATCTCGATGAGTTCAATCATGGCGAATAAGCAGGACGCGGCCAACCGGCCGCGACGCGGCCAAACGACGAATCACCCGATCCCCGACCTGGCGCGAGGTTGCCCCCGGCCCGTCGCGGAATGCCTCAAGGACAATACCTTCCGGCGGAACTGATGGACGCCCGGGTCTCCCTGACTGACCGACAAGGCGTTCAAACGATCCTAGACGCCACAACGGGGCTTTCAAGTCCGCCCCTGCCCGCGCGGCGCCGACGGGGGGCTGACCCCGGGTAGCAAGCCTGCACTTGAAGCCATGATCCAATTTCCTTGGAGGCACCAATACCTGAACGATTCACCGGGGTCTGACCCCCTGGAAGAACGCTCCGGCCGCCCCCTTGGGGTAAACGCCAGAAGCGGGTGCCACCTGCGACCTCGTCACGGCGTGGTCGCCGTTTGACGAAGCCGGAAGCAGGGCCGTGTCCCTCGAACTCCACGGGGTCAGACCCCGGTAACGTGCACAGGCACCCAGACGCGCACGAAATCCCGGCGTTGATTCCGCTGGGAGGCGTGCGATCCGGGGTCAGACCCCTGGCAAACGCGCCGCCGGCGGGGACACCGCCAGTCCGGCCGCCGCGGCCACATTCGCGGCCCCGTTGACAACGGCCAGCTTCGCTATAAACTCCTGTGGTGCAGAGGGCACGAAGACGTGCCGGTTGTCCCCGTAGCTCAATTGGATAGAGTGTCGGCCTCCGGAGCCGAAGGTTATAGGTTCGAATCCTATCGGGGACGTTTTCCACAAGGCAGGCTGAATTCCCTATTGGAAACGACTCTCCGGCGCGGCAGCGCGTCGTTGGACAGGCGGGAAATCTGCATCGTGCCGCCCGAATCGCCCGCAAGGCCCTGCCGTGGCGATTCCCCTCGCGCAGCACGGACACCGGCCACAAAGACCAGGCTGAACCGGACGGGTCTTGTGGTGTATCAAGACCCGCCGGCACGGCTCACCCGCTCACCCGCGGCGACGATGCCACCTCTTCGCCGCCGTCAGCCACATCCGCAACCGTCAATTCCTCCGGCCGCGTCTTCGTGTGATACGGGAAGTGCCGTTTCAGGCTGTTCAGCGGCTTCTCGTAGAAGTGCCACGACATCGCCGCCAGCAGGAGCGACACGGCGGAAAACAGGATGAACTGCAACGAGTCGCCCTCGGGCAGTGACAACCCCAGGTGCGGCAGGATCTTCTCGCGAAGCAGCCCGGGCACGTGGTAGTGAATCACGTAGAGGCCATAGCTGACCGTGCCGCAGTAGACCACCGGTGCCGCACTGAGGAACGACCCCATCGGCCCGCCAAAGCCCACCGCCGCCCGCCCCACGACCCACGAGAAGAACAGGCCCGTCGACAGCTCGCCGATCAGCAACCGCGGAACCGTCAGGACCATGAAATGGTCAAGCACCCCGTACAGCACGATCAACGGCAGGCCCACCCGCAGGCCCACCCGCAGCATCTTCTCGGCGTGCGGCCGATACCCATAGTTCGGATCCGCCAGCAGCGCGAGCAGCCCGCCCATCGCGAGCGTGTCGAAGTGTGCAGGCATCATCATTCCGATCTGGAGGGGGGTCAGCCCGGCTGCGATCCCGCCCATGCGGAACAGCGGCCCGCAGATCACCACGCCCACGACCGTCGGCAGAAGGTACCGGCGCGGTGTCAGCAGGATCACCCACGGCCAGGTCAGGTAGAATTGCTCCTCGATCGCCAGCGTCCAGAAGTGCGTCATCATCGTGAAAGAGTTTTCATCGATCGCGAACAGGAAGTTCTGGCCGTACACCAGGTACCAGGGCATGTACTCCCGGGTGGCGGGCCAGATCGTGAACGCCGCCAGCAGATATAGGTAATATAGCGGAAACAGCCGCAGGAACCGTCGGGCATAGAAGTTGGCGATCATGCGGCCTCGCGAGCCCCCCTCTCGCTCCAGCCGGGCCCGACACGATACCAGGATGCCGGTAATGAGGAATCCACTCAGCACGAAGAAGAGACGGACGCCATAGAGCCCCCAGTCCTGGATCACCCGCACGACGTTGTCGCCCGGCAGGAAGTGTACCGCGAACACCCCCAGGACCGCCAAGGTACGAAGGCCGTCCAGCTGCGGCATGTAACTCAGCGCAGACCCGGCACCGCGCACATCCCCTTCCTTCGCGCTCATGTGCGTACCCCCCATAGATTCCCAAAGGCGTATCATCCCCGCCCGGCGCCGGCTGGGTGACGGAAGATGCCAACCGCCCCGGGCATATGACACGGCAATGATAACGGCTCAAGAACCCCCCGGTTCCTCAACAATTGACGGCACGCGGAAATTCCCCGTGCAACCGCTTGACGCTGCAATCCCCCGGATCACCGGTTGGGCGCTTCGTGCCCTCTACTGCGACATGCCCATTGTCGAATTGTAGCGCATCGTCACCCGCAGGCAAGAAACGTCCTGCTGCTCAACGGTATCGACAGCGTTAGACCTCCGCCAAGTCGCGTCCGTACCGGAATCTACCGTCCGTGTTGCCGCCCGCCCCCCTCGTTGCGGACAATCGCCTCGACCAGAGCCCCGGTCAGACCCGGCTGCCAGGCAGCCCCCCGGCGCGGACGACCGCCTCGGTTTCCAGGGGTCTGACCCCGTAGCGAACGTTCAGAGCCGAACCAACACCGGAATCTCATGGCGGTTTGCATGCCTGCGCACCTCACCGGGGGTCTGACCCCGCGGCATGGGAGCCGGGGCGTTTTCGCTCAAGGGGTCAGACCTCGCCAGGCCCGGAATTCACCTGCCGCCCGCCCCCCTGGGTGCGGACGATCGCCTCGACCAGAGCCCCGATCGTGTAGGGCTCGGCCTCGACCGCCGGCTCGAGCCCGACCGCCCGGATCGTCCGGCTGGTGATCGGGCCAATGCTGGCGAGTTTCACCGTCCCCAGCCACGCCTGTGCCCGCTCGCCCAGCAGGGCCCGCAGGTTCTCGAAAGTGCTGCTGCTGGTGAAGGTGACCCAATCGACATCCCCCGCCTCCAGGGCCTCTTCAAGCCCCGCGGGCAGGTCGACCGGTTTGCGGATCTCATATGCGGACACCTCCTCGCACACCGCGCCCAGATCCGCCAGGGCCTCGCGCAGCGCCGGTCGGGCAATATCCGCCCGCAGCAGCAGCACCCGCTTGCCCGTCAGCGTGTCCGCCTGGCGCAGTGCCTCGGCAAGGGCCTCGGCGACGTAGGCCTCGGGTACGACGTCCGCACGAAGGAAATGATCCGCCAGGGCGCCGGCCGTAGCCGAGCCGATCGCCCCGATCTTCACCCCCGCCAGCGCCCGCGCATCGAGCCCCACGCGCCGCATCCCCTCCACCAGCGCCCGCACACCATTGACGCTGGTGACGATCAGCCAGTCGAACCGACCGACCTCCCGCAACGCCGCGTCGATCGGACCGACGTCGGCCGGGACGACCTCGATCGTCGGCGCCTCGATGACCCGCGCCCCCATCGCCGTCAGCCGCCCCGCCAGGACCGACGCCTGCTGCCGAGTGCGCGTCACGACCACCGTCCGCCCGAACAGCGGCAGGTTCTCGAACCAGCCGACCCGCTCGCGCAGCGTCACCGCCCCGCCGATCAGCGTCAGCGCCGGGGCAACCACCTCGGCCGCCTGGGCCCGCGCGGCGATATCCGCCAGCGTCCCCGTGACGGTCCGCTGGACCGGCAGGGTCGCCCGACTGACCACCGCGGCGGGGGTATCGGCCGGCATGCCCGCCTCGATCAGGGCGGCGGCGTGCTGCGGCAGAGTCCGCAGGCCCATGTACAGCACGATGCTGCCCATCTGTGCCAGGGCCCGATAATCGATTGCACTGCCCGCCTTGGTCGGGTCTTCGTGGCCGGTGACCAAGGCCAGAGTGCTGGTGAACCGCCGGTCAGTCAGGGGCAGGCCCGCGTAGGCCGCCGCCCCAGCTGCGGCGGTGATGCCGGGGACGATCTCGAACGGCACGCCCGCCTCGGTGAGCCGCTCGGCCTCCTCGCTGCCACGGCCGAAGATCAGCGGGTCGCCGCCTTTCAGCCGGGCGACGCGCTTGCCCTGCCTGGCGAGCGTCACCAGCAGCTCATTGATCTCGTCCTGGCTCATCTTGTGGGCACCGGCCCGCTTGCCGACGTAGATCCGCTCGGCGGCCGGGCTCGCCAGGTCGAGCAGCGACTCGTTGGCCAGGGCGTCATAGACGACGGCGTCGGCCTGGGCGATCCGCCCGGCTGCCCGCAGGCTGATCAGCAGCGGGTCGCCGGGCCCGGCCCCGACCAGGGCGACCCCCCCCGGCGGCATCGGCGGCAGCACGGCGTTCCAATCGGCGGCGGCAAACGGTTCGAACATGGGGCCTCCTCGCGCACAAAACCGCGACAACATCAAGCCCCTATTGTATGGCATGCAAGGGCATGCGTGCCACGCCCCCTGAGGACGAGCACGGCCTTGACGCAGATTTCGCAGAACAGCAGTTGCCAGTGAACGCGAGACGTGCGATCCGGGGGCAGACCACTGAAACACGCCTCGCGGCCCGGGCCCAGCCTACTCCTTCACCGGCGGCAGCGACTCGAACGCTGGCACGTCCACCGTGTGCACGTTGCAGTAGCCGCTGCGATCGCTGGTGAAGACCACCTGGCTGCCGTCGGGCGTGAAGCGCGGGTGCGGGTGCGCCTGCTGGATGTTCATCGAGCTGTAGTGCTCGCACAGGACGCGCGGGCCGTCGAACGACTCGCCGTTCCACTTCCACAGCCGGATGACCTTGCCGCCGTCGCCGACGATCAGCGAAAAATCGTTCGAGTGGATGTGCCCGGTCGTGTGCGGGAAGGCCACCTCCACGCGGTCGGCGTTGTCGTAGCGGATCTTGCCGAAGAACATCCGGCCGTCGGGCCAGGCGCCGTGGTAGCCCAGATGAACCCCGTCGGCGTGCCAGTATTCGTGGCCGACGACCTCCTTGTCCTCGCGCGGCCGGACCATCCGGGCCTTGCCCGTGTTCATGTCCAGCACCCAGATGCGGTTGTCCACCTTGCTCCAGGGGCCCTCGTGGCAGAACGTCAGCAGGTGCGGCTGGGTAGGCGAGGTGTTCACGTGGCCGATCCAGTAGTCCTCCTGCCAGACGGTCTCGACGCCGGAGCCGTCGACGGCCGCGCGGAGGATGCGGCTTTCCGGGTGCGCGTCGTGGATCTGCTCGAAACCGACGTAGCCCCGAAGCAGGTCCACCCGGAACCGGTCGGACAGGTCCTGGTAGATGCCCTCGCAGACGTACCTGCCGTCAGCGGTGACGTTGGCCATCGAGTGGACGAAGCCGTCGGGAATCTCGTAGAGCACCCGCTGTTGGCAGCTGTGCAGGTCGATCGCCCGCAGCTGCCGGCCGTAGCGGAAATAGGCCTCGTCTCGGACCGGGTTGACGCAGGCGGTCAGGAACTGGACCTCGTGGGGGGCGTCCAGCGGCTCGAGGTCTGTCAGCTGGGTGATCTCGCCGGTCGCCAGTTCGAGGCTGAACAGGTTCGTGCGGTTCTGCCGGTCCGACCCCAGCAGCATCCGCCGCCCCCCGTCGTACCAGCCGGGGTTGGTGAAGTAGAGGTGGTGGCTGTGGCCCTTGTAGTTGGTCAGTTGCCGGACCGTCACGCCGGACGCGGCATCGGTAAACGTGCGGGCCTCGGCTGGCCGGGTCGTACCTTGGGACATGGGATGGCTCCTTTTGTTCGTGCGGATAGTGTAGCAGCCTGCCAAGAGAATTGGGAGGCCCGCATCCAAGCGCCTTGACCTATCGCGCGCGCCCTTGGATCATGACACCCGGATAGAGGCCCGCCGCGGCATCAGCGTCGAAAAGGAGACGGCGCATTGGTAACCGTGTACCTGGACGTGTCGTGCCTGAACCGTCCATTCGACGATCAGCAGCAGACTCGCATCCGCCTTGAGGCCGAAGCAGAGGACTCTCATGAACAAGACGCTTGACCAGATCCGCCGTGAGGGGTTGCTCGCCCTGCGTGAACGTCTCGGCCAGGCCGGGATGGTGCGCTTCCTGCAGCAGTTCGACGCCGGTGCTGGAGATTATGCGACCGAACGCCATGAATGGGTCGACGATACCTCTCTGGCCGATCTGAAGGCGAAAGCCCGCAAGCAGCCGCGCAGCCGGAAGACGAAGCGGTGAGAACACAGGCGCAATCGCGGGGTGTCGTGGCCAGGATGTTCCTGCCCTGTCCTCGAACCTGAGGCTCGGACCGAAGGGAGAGAGTGAAGCGACTCGAGGGGGCCATGGAATTCCCCGCATGCGCAGCGTTCCCGCATCCTCCACCGCGGGCAAACGAGCCCGAAGCGTGAGCGCTAACCTACGCCCAGATCCTTTGCGAAGTCAGCATCTTCCGCGTACTCGGACTCGGATAAACCCAGGTTCTCGATCGTCACGCCCTTCACCCGTTCTGCCACATCCTCTCTCGACTGCGGATACCACCGAGGAACCGGCACGTAGGGTACCAGGGCTGCCAGACTGGCATCGAAGTGGGGGATCCGACGCCATTGCCGGGTCGCCCGAAGCAACAGGAACAGCCCCAAGGGCACCGCTATCAGAGCGGCAACAACATAGTCTCCGGCAAGGACCCAACCCCCGAACACGTACACCAGTCCCGCCAGAGCCACCGCGATCAGAAGGCTCATCCACAGCGGGCGGTGCACGCAGGGCCAGCGGTATCCTCCCACCGCGTTGCTCAGATCCTGCCATCTATCAACGTCATTCCTGCCCGGTATCAGGGAACATATGGGCGTGGTTGGGCGAACGCTGCCCCGCCGAACCTTCAGGGTTTCGACGACCGCGCGCCGGAGTGCGTAGAACGCCCGCTGGCTCTTGCACGCCGGCTCCGACATGCCTTGGACTTTGGACCAGATCAGATCGATCATGTCGCGAGGGGTCCGACACGCCGCCAGGTCCGCGTCCGGAAGGCTGACGCCGAACTCTTCCTCCAGATCCATGATGAGCTCAACGCCGTCGAGCCCCATGACGTCATCTCCAACCCATACGCAGGTCTACCGCGACCTCACGGTCGCGGCTCTTTCCCGCACAATGCGGGAGCGTCGCACTTGCGGGACGACAAGACACCCTCGCTGACGCTTCGGGCTCCTTCCCGTTTGTCCGTGGGTGCCCACTCATCCGGAGAATTCCATGGCCACACACATCGTGGCCATGGCACCCAAACCCTTGGCGGGCGCAGCCCGCCCTACCACAACTGCCCCCTGCCGTTACTGGCAACTGGCAACTCCCCTCAAATCTCATTCTTCACGTCGAACGAACTGTCCGGATCGCCGCAGGAGTCGACCGAACCGCGGAACCTTTCATCCCCGATCTTCCGGCCGGTCTTCTTCGTGACGAACAGCTTGACCACCGCGCAGTTGTTGAACCCCTCCAGCGGCACGGCGATAAACGTGCCGTTGAACTTGAAGGGCACCTCGCGGAACTCCGCCTCCCCGGGCAGCATCACGCCGACCTTGCCGACGTCGTGGCCGCGCTGCACGCGGAGCATCACGTGCGGGGCCTTTGCGTAGCTCACCTTCATCCCCTCGTCGACGTTGAGGTTGACGATGCTGGCCACGTAGTCGTCGCCGACGGTGTAGAGCTTGCCGCGACAACCCTTGGGCACGCGCATCGGGTCCGGCTCGAAGCAGAACACCCGCCGGCGAAACGCCTCGTACATCGGCATGTACCGCTCGCGCCGGCAGATCGCCTCCTCGCTCTTCTCGAATTTCGGGAAGCAGGCGTGCAGCACGCTGCGGCGGCAGTTCTCGTCGTCGCTGTTCTCGTTGCTCGTCCACAGAAAGACCATCGGCTTGGCCAGGCACGTCCAGAAGTACTTCTCCTCCGGGATGTCGCCGTTGCCCTCGAGCATCATCCCATCCACCCACCGCATCGTCCGGATCGACTGCGGCTTGTTGCAGAACGTGCACATGTCGTGCTTGTGCAGGATCTTCTTGACCTTCGGCTCGACCGCGTCGTACGAGAAGTTGATGCTGTAGGCCGGCTTGTTGTTGCAGACCGTCACGCCGTCGTCGTGGCCGAACTCCACCTCGAAGTGGCGGAAGCAGTCCAGGAAGAACCCCGCGATCCGCGGGTACTCCTTGACGATCCGTTTGGCCGATTCGACCTGGAACTTGCCGAACGAGTACTTCGGGTCGGAGTTCAGGTTGTGGCACATCATCCAGCCCGACGGCGTGATACTGCCGTCCTCATTCTTCGACAGCGCGTCCGGCCACCTCTTCTCGACGATCGGCCGGAACCCGTCGGTGTAGTTGAAGTACCAGAACGGCGCGATGCCCGCATCCGCCAGGGCGTCGACCCGCTGCTTGATCTCGTCCCGGGTGGTGTAGACCGCCGCCTCGGCCTGCTCAGCCGTGTAGTCCTCGGGCTTCTTGCCCTCGAGCTCGGCGAGGATCTCCTGCGGCGTGTGGCTCTGCACCCAATCGTAGACCTCTTGGGCGGTGTGCTTGCTGCCCCACTTGCGGTAGAGGTGCTCGTAGGCGGTCAGGTCGATCCAGCGGTCCTTGCCGTGCTGGAAGTAGTCGCAGTAATACTCGAAGTGGATGTGGCACTCGAAGGTCTTGACCTTCCCGCGGACCCACGCCGGGATCTGCAGCTCGCCGAAGTCCCCGCCCGAGCGCATCCGCTGGCTGAGATTGCCCATCCCCGTGCCGGCGAAGATCCCCTCGTGCTCGTACATCTTCGGGTTCGGCGGGCGGAACCACGCCTCCCACCGCTTGAATACCTTGCCCACGCCCGGCCGCCAGTCTCCCTCGTGGAACATCATCATGACCTTGGTGCTCATCGGCCGATCGCCGACAAGCCCGATGTAGTAGTTGCAGCCTTCCAGCAGCGGCACCTTCTCCAGCGGCTTTTCCATGCAGCCCCAAGTGAAGCACCGCTCGTTGAGGAACTGGAACTTGGCAGCCGGCACCGCCGCGTCCATCGGCTCCATCATCGAATAGCCCACGTCCAGGTCCTTGCTGTAGTGGCTGACCATCGGCATGACGATGTCGTCCGGGCTGACGTACGAGACCTGCAGGTGCGGGTGGGCAAACGGGGTCATCCCGTCGAACAGCCGCTCGCCCGACAGGCACGGTGCCCAGACGTTCCAGCCGGCGATCAAAGGCATGGTGAAATAGACCCGCAGCGACCGGTCAGCCACCTTCTTGTTCTTCTTGGTCGCCTGCACCTCCCAGTGGAAGGCGTCCTTGTCCATCTTCATCGTCACCTGCAGGGCAAAGGGGGCGTCCTTGTACTGGCGGGTGAAGGTGACGCTGTTGCGGCCGGCCTTGAGGTCGCGAATGGTCGAGGGGCTGGCCAGGTCGTCATACTCGCGCTGGTCGAGTTCGTCGTAGACCCGCAGGCCGCAGGCATAGCCGGGGATGTTCTGGCGGGTCTGGGCGAACAGGTCGACCTTCTTGTTCCTGAAGACCAACGAGCGGATCAGCCCGGTCCTCGTGTCGATGTCGATATGGGCATCGGGGTTCTGAATGCGTGCGGTGGTCTTCTCGGTCAGCGGCTTGAGTGCGGCGACGGCCATGACGGGTTCTCCCTGGCTTTGGTCCCGACCGCCCGCCGACCACCGGCGCCGCGTCGGGATCCATGTCTTCGGTTACGCGCTGGGGGTCCATCTTACCCGCCCCGGACGGAAAGGCCACCCGCCCCGATCAGGCCGCCATCGGTTCGCCGGTCACGAATCGATAAGGAGCATCCGCGGCGACTATGGACTGCGGCGCCGAAGACGCCGCTTTCACTCAAGCTCCCATCGGCGCCAACGCCCCCAATCCCGAGCGGGTCATCCGACGGCAATATGGACTGCGGCGGCGCAAAGGCCGCTTTGCCTTTCCCCGGGGCGCCACCCGCAGACCCGGCTTTCGATAAAGCCCCCGGCCCACGCGAGCCCCCAAATCCCGCGTGAAACGCCGCCCCGGCCCGGGTGCGTGACAGTTTTGGCGGGTGATTTGTGGTAGTATGGGGGCAGGTCGGCAGCAGGTAGCTGACCCGCAGTACATGGAGGGAGCCATCATGCCGTCACACAGTACCCGCCAGGAGGCGCGGGATCGGGCCGCATAAACTGTCACGCACCCGTCAGCCCCCCGACAAGCGGCCCGCTCTGCCGCTGCCCCCGGAATGCGCCCCGGGTCCACGCGTCATGCAGCGGAGAGGTGGACTGCCCCCCGAATCTTTGCCATAATATTCTCGGCGCACGGGTCGGCTGGCATGCGGAAGCCTCATCTCCGATATCGTGGAAACGCCGTGCGGGCCATCGGCGGCTTCGGACGGGCCGATTCGGGTTCTGCTGGGGCCTTTGCGTTTGCGTCGCGCAACTCTGGCGTTGCCGCCTCGGCGGAGGTAGAATTGGAGCATGGCGATACAACAGGAAACGGGCGCTAGCAGGACGAAGAATCGTGTCCTGATCGTGGACGACCACCCGATCGTCCGTCAGGGGCTCAAGGGATTGATTTCCCAGGCGCCGGACCTGACGGTCTGCGGGGAAGCGGAGACGATCTACGATGCCCTCAAGGCGATCGAGCAGCTCGAGCCGCACATCGTCGTGGTGGATATCTCGCTCAAGGGCGAAAGCGGCGTCGACCTGATCAAAGACATCCGCATCCGCTACCCCGACCTGCCCGTTCTGACCCTGTCGATGTACGATGAGGCCATCTACGCCGAGCGTGTCCTGCGGGCCGGCGCACGGGGGTACGTCACCAAGGAAGAGGCAGCTGAGAACGTCCTGCAGGCGATTCGCCAGGTGCTCAAAGGGCAGATCTTCCTGAGCGATCGGATGAGCGCCAAGATGCTCTCGAAACTGGTCGGCGGCAGGAGCGGTCCGCAGGAAATATCGATCGACCGGCTCAGCGACCGGGAGCTGCAGGTCTTCGAGCTGATCGGCCGCGGCATGAGCACGCGGATGATCGCCGAGACGCTGCACCTGAGCATCAAGACGATCGAGTCGCATCGCGCCAATATCAAGGAAAAACTCCAGATCGACAGCGCAACCGAGCTGCTGCAGCACGCGATCCACTGGCTGCAGAGTCAGGGCTGACCGCCCCTGCAGGCGGGCACCTCCGTCCCTGGAGTTGCCCATGTATTGCCCCTCAGCAAGGGGCATCGCCATCGCCTCCGGCAAGACACCCCCAACGGATCTGGATTCGCTGCGGTCTACCCGCCCGAGCCGGTAGGGTTTTCCCTTACCTTTCGTTAGTCGCTTTCCTGTCGGGCAATGCCGTGCATTTTCCGATTGCGGCTATTATCTTTGGCTGCTTTACTATGCATCGGCGCAGTCAAGGGTGTTCGTAGTTCACAGCGACGGGCAGTGAGAAGCAGCCCGGTAAGTCGCAAGAACTGACGGATCGACACTTTTGAAGGTAAAAACCCACACGCACCTCACGGATGAAAGGGGCTGACGATGGGAGCATCGTACTGGGCGCGGTGGTCGTGCAACGGGCAGGTCTCGGACCTGCCGAACCTGGTGCTGTCATGCATTCTGGCAGAAGGCTATGATCTGCTGAGCCACGAAGCAGACAAGCAGGTTTTCGATCATGGCGGCGTGATCCGCAAGATCGCCTGGAGCCTCAATGGCGGGCGATGGAGCGAAGCGCCGGTCGATCTGACGGTAACGTATGCATTTTCACAGAACCGCACGGTCGCGAACTTCTACTGGAAGCTGAGCGTCCGGCCTTTCCCCACCACCCACAGCGAACAGGCATCGTTCGAACGATGGGTCCGCGGCCAGATGGACCGGATCGTCGCCGGGATCGGCGAGCACGTCGAGGTCGGCACCGGCGAACCAGACCTCGATGAAACGATGGTCCCGGCCGCAGCGTCGCCACTGGACGACTCCAACTATGACGGGTTGGCGAGCCAGCAGGTGATCGGCGAGCAGACCGCCACGGCGGCCCGGCCGGCCAGGGCCCTCGGCTCGCTGCAGTACGCCAGCAGGTACACGGGAGCCCCTCCGCGCTGCGACCGGTGCTGCAAGCCGGCAGTGGTGATTCCGGGCACGACGGGGCGGTACTACTGCCTGACGTGCCGCAGACACCTGCCGCGGCGCCTGGCGATGCACGTCAGCTGACGACGGCCGATACAGGGAGGGAGGGGAGACAAGCCGGCTGGGTCATGTCGCTCAGGGGAGCAGGCCAATGCTCTGGAACTGAATCCCGCAGATGTGAATCTCAGGTTGGCTCCTTGTCAGTGCAGGGCTCCGAGGGTCAGACCGCTGGAAAATGTCGCAACCCCCTGCGATTCGGGGGCAGATCCCTGGAACCGCCACCAGATAACGGATTCCCCCTGTCACGGCTTTTTTGCCCAGTGCAGCCTTGCCGGGCGGGCGCGGGGGTTGGCGGCCACCTCCGCCGGGCTCGGGCGGACCGGCTCGGGTGAGGCGGCGGCATAGGTGCCGTCGGCCAACCCGGCGGCGAAGGCCTCTGCCACGAGGTGCTGCTCGCCGCTGTGGAAGGTCAGGATGCCGATCCGGCCGGCGGGCCGCAGGATGTACGGCGCGGTCCGCAGCAGCTGCCGCAGACTCCCCAACTCGTCGTTGACCAGGATCCGCAGC
The DNA here is from genome assembly GCA_041687575.1 of Phycisphaerae bacterium. Classification (GTDB taxonomy): domain Bacteria; phylum Planctomycetota; class Phycisphaerae; order UBA1845; family JANYLN01; genus JANYLN01. The sequence goes on from JAWLBS010000021.1 coordinate 16,197, forward strand.
GCCTGGAAGGTGCGGGCGGCTGGGTGGAGCTCGCGCTGCCGCTCGGGCGGACGCTGGCTCCACCGACGGCGGGTCAGGCCCTTGACGCCCAATACGATGTCGACCAGGTCGAACGTCCGGGTGATCGGCTGGCGGGCACGCCGCTCGACGACGGCCGCGACGATCCGCTCGTGGTCGGGCTCGTCCGCCAGGTCCCGCAGCGCTCGGGACAGGTCTTCGGCCGAGGTCGCAGCGAGCAGATCGGCGGCGGTCTTGCGGCGGCGGGCGTCCATCCGCATGTCCAGGGGGCCGTCGTGCTTGTACGAAAAGCCGCGCGACGGGTCGTCGATCTGCATGCTGGAGACGCCCAGGTCGGCGAAGATAACGTCGTAACCGTCGATCCCCTCGGTCGCCAGCACGTTGCCGATGCCGGCATAGTTGGCGTGGTGAAGCGTAATCGGCGCCTGCGGCTGGGAATCGGTTTGTTCGGTAAGGCGCCTGCGGGTCCGCTCGAGTTGGGCGGCGTCGAGATCGAAGCCGATCAGCCGGCCGGTCGGGCCGATCCGTTCGAGAAACGCTGCGGCGTGCCCCCCGTAGCCGAGGGTGCAATCGGCGACGATATCGCCCGGTCCGGGCTGCAAGGCGTCGAGGACCTCCCCGGCCATGATCGGCACGTGCGTGCCAGCCGGGGTGCGTCCCTGCTGGCGGACGTGCTCCTGGATGTCGGGGTACGCCTCGGGGGCGAGCTCCTTGTAACGCTGTTCAAATCGCTTGGGGTGCGTGCCGCCGTACCGCTTGCGGCGGCGAGGGCGGTCCTGGGATTGATCGTTGGTCATCACTTCTCATCCTGGGCACGTTCCTCCTGCCAGCCGCTGAGCCCCTTGTAGCTCGGCCCGTTGACCTGCTGGCCAGTCACCGTGAAACGCGAACCGTGGCACGGGCAGTCCCACGTCTTTTCGTCGGGATTCCACTGCACGATGCACCCGGCGTGCGGGCACACGGCGCCAAGTTCGTGCAGCTCGCCGTCCTGGTCGCGATAGACGGCCACCTTGCTCGCCCCTCGCCGCAGGATCGCGCCCTGGCCGCGTGCGATCTCTTCCTCCGACGAGACGTCACCGCCGGTGACGTAGTCAACAAACTGCCGGGCGACGTTGGCGTTCTCGCTGATGTAGTCGCGGATCGCCCTGACGGGCTTTCGCGACGGGTCGTACAGCTCGACCCACGGGTTCGGTTGCTCCCGGACCAGGTCGCTCAGCAGCATGCCGGCCACCGTCCCGTGCGTCAGGCCCATGCCCGAATCGCCGGTGGCGATAAAGACGTTGGACTCATCGCCCGGGTTTCGCCCGATGTACGCCAGCCCGTCGAGCGTCTCGAGCACCTGCCCGGACCACTGGAAGACCACCTCGCCGCACCGGGGCCAGCGCTCGCGGGTCCAGGCCTCCAGCCGCCTGCAGCGGGCCGGCATGTCCTGGGCCTGCCCTGTCTTGTGGTCCTCGCCGCCGACGATCAGCACCGTCTGCCGGACGCCGGCCAGCGTCACGTCCTGCAGCCGGGCGTAATGGTACGGCTCGTCGGTGTCCCAGTACAGGGCCGGGTGGACGTATCCGGCGGGTACGGCGAGGCCCACGACATACGTCCGATAAGGTGCAAGTTTAGTGTGCATGGTCACCATGTCGTTGACGGGCGAGTTGGTGGCGACAACCACTGCCCCAGCCCTGACGACCGGGCCGGCCTGCGTCTGGATGTGGGCCGGCTCGCCCCCCTTGATCTGGCTGGCAAGCGTGCGGGTGAAGATCCGGCCGCCGTGGCGCTCGACGGCGGCGGCGAGCCCCGCCATGTACTTCAGGGCGTGAAACTGCCCCTGCAGGGCCATCCGCAGGCCTCGGCCAACGTTGAACTCCGGGATCGGCACGCTGTCGGCCTTGTGGATCTTCATGCCCGCCCGGTAGGATGCGTCGAACTCCTTGTCGAGCACCTCCGGCGACTGACCCGGCGCGGCAAACAGCCAGGCGTCGAGGCGCGTGAAGTCGCAGTCGATCCCCTCGTCCTCGACGATCTGCTCGATCCGGGCGATGGCGGCGGCGTGGCTCTCGTATGCCAGCCGGGCGCTGTCCTCGCCTCGGACGCGCTCCACTTCCGTGTAACCGTCGTCGATGTGGCTGGCCAGGTGACCGCTGGTCCGGCCGGTCTCGCCGCCGGCGATCGTCCCGTCGTCCAGGACGACCACGTCCTTGCCCGCCCGGGCGAGCAGGTAGGCGGTGGTCAGCCCGGCGATGCCCGCCCCGACGATGCACGCCTCGGTCGCGATGTCGCGGTCGAGGGAGCGGGTCGCCGGCTGGTCGGCGTCCTGGTTCCAGATCGGCCTGGTGGTTCCGGATCCGATGTATGCCGGTTGCGTCTGCATCCGTCTGCCCCTTTGTAGGGCGGGCCATTGCGCACCCCCGTAGCGCGGTCCCGCAGGCGATCATGCGATCTGCCGCCTACAGGACTATAGGTCGGCCGGACCGGGGGCGTCACCCGACTCGTTGTCGGGCTTTTGGGGCGTGGTCAGGACGCGCCACAGGAAGTAGCCCGCCAGCGCGGCGACGATCGACCAGACGCAAATGAGCATGATCCATGCACTTGACGTCATGACTGGGCCCTCCCCCGGCGGCGCCAGGCGTACCAGACCATCACGCCGCAGGCGACGAACACGGCCGACAACAGCAGGCGGGTCAGGTCCTGCACCAGGTGTGTCGTGCCCCGGCCGGTGACCGGGTCGAACCAGTGGTAGGCGTCCGCCCCCTTGTGCATGATGCGGCCAACCACGCTGTCGGAGGCGACCGACCAGCCCTGGCCGGCGAACAGGCCGCTGATTGCCTCGCCCCAAGGCGCTTCGGGTTTGAACATCGCCCCGATAAAGACCACCAGGATGAACAGCGGCGTGACGTACTGGATGATGAACCGGAACACCCTCGGCACGGCGATGTCCGCCCCGCGGGTGATCTCCTCCCAGCCGCGCTTCATCCCGAAGATCCAGGCGAAGATGATGATTTCCGCCAGGGCGAAAACCACCAGCGCGAACGTGCCGGTCCAGAAATCGAACTCGTCGAACGCCCCGCCGGGCATGAGCCAGACGCAGAAGAAGCCCAGCCCCAGCGTGATTGTCCCGAAGATCAACGCAGCGTGCTTGCGCGCAACCCCGAACTCGTCTTCCAGGAAGGCGAGGACCGGTTGGCCCATCGCCAGCGTGCTTGTCAGGGCGGCGATGAACAGCAGGCCGAACCACATGATGCCCGCGATCGGGGCGAACCAGCCCCAGTTGTTGAACAGCTGCGGCAGGGTGAAAAAGCCGAGGGCGAACCCGCTGATGTCGCCGTCGCCTCGCACCATGGCCAGGCCCAGGTAGGCCGTGGCGATCGGGATAATCAGTGAGCCGCCGAGGATGATCTCGGCGAAGGCGTTGAGCCAACCGGCCGACATGGCGTTCAGGGCGATGTCCTGTCGGCGGCCAACGTACGAGGCGTACGCCTGCACGCAGCCGATGCCGACCGAGAGGGTGAAGAAGATCTGCCCGGCCGCGGCCAGCCAGATCGTCGGGTTGCTCAGCCCGGACAGGTCCGGCTGCCAGATGAAGTTCAGGCCGTTCCAGGGGCTTTCCACGACGTTGCCGTGGCCGGGCTGGAGGCTCAGGCCGGCGATCACCAGCACGATGGCGAACAGGAACAGGATCGGCATGCCGATGCGGGCGACCTTTTCGATGCCGCCGGAGACGCCCCGCCCAAGAATTGAGACGTTGATCACCAGTGTGATCAGGAAAAAGACAAGGGCCTCGCCAGGCAACGCGAACAGCGAGCCCTCGCGGTGGCCGGTGAAACTCATGAAGAACTTCTGAGCCGTCACCGGCTCGCCGGCAGCGGTAGTCGCTGCCTGGAAGGTGCCGACGAGGGAGTGCCAGGCATAGGCGAGCGTCCAGGACTCGACGTAGCAGTAGAACGCGGCGATGCCGATGTTGGTGAAGATCCCGAAGACGCCGATGTACTTGAGCCAGCGGTAGCGGCCCATCTTGTCGAGCATGCCGGGGGCGGAGTGGTGGCCGTACATGCCGCCGTACCGCCCGATCGCCCACTCGACCCAGAGCAGGGGGATTCCCATGAGCAGGAACGAGATCAGGTAGGGGATGAGAAAGGCCCCGCCCCCGTTTTGCGCGGCCTGGGCGGGAAAGCGGAGGAAGTTGCCCAGGCCGATGGCGTTGCCCGCCATCGCCAGCACCAGCCCGATCCGCGTCGCCCAGTGCTCGCGGGTCCCGGCCAGGGCCACCCGGTCGGTTACGGCTGTGTTGTCGATCGGTTCCTTCATGACCAAAAGAGATAGACAAAACCGGCAAAAGATCAAGGGCCGCAGGATCAGGTGACCATTATAACACTGTCCGGCAAGGCGGACAGCGGGCCGGACGCCATGTGGTACCGCGCCCCCCTGGCCGTCATTCTGAACGAAGTGGTTGTCATCCTGAACAATGCGAAGGATCTCTGCTTCGCAGGGCGCTGAATCTTGGACCTTCGTCCAATAGGGATTCCAGGGCTCCGCAGCCAGATCGAGCCGGCGGCGCAGTAGCAGACATTTTTTCGCCACCCGGCCGGCGAGCGTCGCCGGCCGGGTGGCGGCTTGAACCCGCTGGGCGCGAAACTTTTCGGAAAATGGTGTTGCTTTCGCGCCCGCTCGTGGTATGCTTGTCGCATTCCGTTGAAAACAGGAGAGCCGCAGCATGATCACCTACAATCTCAGAATCGTCATTCGAGGTCGCCGGAAACGGTGAGTGGGTGCATCGTCGCTGCTTAAGCGAAACAAACGGGCCCGCCCATCGACCGGATCGATGAGCGGGCCTTTTCTTTCCAGCCGTGCCAGGGCCCGCGAAACCAACGCGGGCCTTTTTGGTCTGATGGCCAGGGGACTGTTGCGAGTACACCTTATGTCCGGCAAATGGAAGATGCTCCAGGACTTCATGCGGGGTCAGCGATTGCTGTACGGCATGGCGATCTTCGTCATGCTCATCGGGACGATCCTGACCTACGGCGTGCCGCTGATCAGCCGCACCGCCATCGACCACGTCATCGCGGACAAGCCCCTCGATGCGCCGGGGTTCGTCCGGTCCGCCATCGAGGCGATCGGCGGGCGCAGCGCCCTGGCGCAGAACCTCTGGATCGCCTCGCTGTGCATCGTCGTGTTGACCGGGGCGGCCGGGGTCTTCAACTATTTCCGCGGCCGGTGGGCGGCGATGGCGGCCGAGGCGACCGCCCGGCGGGCCCGCGAGCGCCTCTACGACCACCTCCAGCACCTGCCCTGCTCGTACCACGACAAGGCGGAGACGGGCGACCTGGTGCAGCGCTGCACCAGCGACGTCGAGACGCTGCGGATGTTCCTGTCGGTGCAGATCGTCGAGATCGGCCGGGCGCTGATCATGCTGGCCGCGGTCCTGCCGATCATGCTGCTGCTCAGCTGGCAGATGACGCTGATCGCCCTGTGCCTGATGCCGGTGATCGTGGTCTTCTCGGCCGTGTTCTTCGCGAAGGTCAAGAATGCGTTCAAACTCTCGGACGAGGCCGAAGGCGCGATGACGACGGTGTTGCAGGAGAACCTGACCGGCATCCGCGTGGTGCGGGCCTTCGCGCGGGGGGATTTCGAGGCGGCCAAGTTCGCCGGAAAGAACGCCGCCTACCGCGACCGCACCTTCGACCTGATCCGCCTGATGGCCTGGTACTGGTCCAGCAGCGACCTGCTGTGCCACCTGCAGAACGGGTTGGTGCTGTTCGTTGGCGGATACTGGGCCCTGACCGGCACGATTACGGTCGGCACGCTGTTCGCCTTCTTGCTGTACCTGAACATGCTGCTGTGGCCCGTGCGGATGATGGGCCGGATCCTGACCGACATGGGCAAGGCCCTGGTGGCCCTCCAGCGGATCTACGAGATCGTCCGTGAGCAGCCCGAGCCGCACGCCGAGGCCGCGGCGGCGCCGACCATCGAACCGGTCACCGGCCAGTCGGCCGTGGCCGCCGCTGCCGATGCGGCGCCGGCGACGATCCCCCACCCGACCATCACCGGCGTGGGCGCCGCGGGCGGACCTGCCGCGGCGGCGTCGGCGCCAACTTCGGCGATGGCGAACGTCGGAAGGGGCGGTTCGCCGGTGCCGGGCGGTGCAGGCGCGCCTGTCCCCGCCGGTCCGGCGACTGACGGGCACACGGGCAATGGCCAAGCGGGCAATGGCCAGGCCGGCAACGCCGGAGGCGTCCCGAGGCGGAGCACCCGCGCAACCTTCGACGGGGCCGGCACACTCGACGGTGCAGGGGTTGACGGTATAGACCCGGCTGGGGTCACCGCCCCTCGGTTAGCCGGCCGGATCGTCGTGCGGGATCTCACGTTCGCCTATGACAAAACCCCGGTCCTCTCGAACGTCTCGTTCGAGGCTGAGCCGGGCATGACCCTGGCGATCCTGGGGCCATCGGGCTCGGGCAAGAGCACGCTGATGCACCTGCTGATGCGGCTGTACGACTACACGACCGGCTCGATCACGATCGACGACTGCGAGGTCCGCGACCTGCCCCGCAAGACCCTGCGGGCCCAGATCGGCTCGGTCATGCAGGAGCCGTTCCTGTACTCCAAGAGCCTGCGGGACAACATCCGCATGGGCCGGCCGCACGCCAGCGACCACGAGGTCGCCCAGGCGGCGCAGGCGGCGTCGATCCACGATTCGATCGAGCGGTTCGACCAAGGCTACGACACGCTGGTCGGCGAGCGGGGCGTGACGCTCTCCGGCGGGCAGCGGCAGCGGGTCGCGCTGGCGCGGGCGATCCTGCGGGACCCGCCCGTGCTGATCCTCGACGACGCCCTCAGCGCGGTCGACACGCGGACCGAGTCGCTGATTCTCGAGGCCCTGCGGCGGCGGCACGGCCGGCACACGACCCTCGTGATCGCCCACCGGCTGACGACGCTGATGCAGGCCGACCGGATCATCGTGCTCGAGGCCGGGCGGATCACCCAGATGGGCACGCACGAAACGCTGCTCGAACAGGACGGTCTCTATCGCCGGCTCTGGACGATCCAGAGCTCACTGGAGGAGGACCTCGGCCGCGAGATGCAGCCGCAAGGGCAGGCGGCGGCCAGGTGAGGTTGCAGGGCGGGCTGTGCCCGCCAAAGTGCTGTAGGGCGGGCTGTGCCCGCCAAGTTAGGAGTCCCGGCTTCAGCCGGCGTTAGGAGTACCGCCTTCAGGCGGTCCGCCCGAGCGAGCGAAGCGATGCGAGTGGCCAGGCCCGAAACGTCGAGGACGGCCCCGAAATTGCAGGGTGGGCTGTTGACCACCAGCCCCCTGCACGAAGGCGCGGTGCACGATGCGAGAGTAGCGCGCATCCGAGGGATTCCATGGCCGCATCGACCCACTGCCGGCGCTGCCGCTTGGCAGCGGGTGCCCCGGCGGCCATGGAACCGGCATTCCGCTCCCTGACGGTCGCGGCTCGTTTGCGCAGGACCGTGGTATGCGAGAACGAGACAACAGGCCCAAGGAAACATTAAGATGTCCGAACACACTTTCATGGAAGAAGACTTCGCCGGCCGGATTGACCTGCGCATGTGGAAGGGCGTCGCGAAATTCGCCCTGCGCCACAAGCGCTACCTGATCCCGCTGGCGATCGTCGCGCTGATCACCGCGGCGTGCGACACCTCGTTCGCGCTGATCGTCCGCAAGGTGATCGACTCGGTCCAGGCCGGCGACCGCCAGGCAATCGTCAACTATGCCTTCGTCTTTCTCGGCGTGGTGCTGACCCTGTGCGTGTGCATCTGGCTGTTCATCAACCTGGCGGGCAAGAGCTCCACCGGCATCAGCCACGACATCCGCGAGGCGGCCTTCGAGCGGCTCCAGTCGCTCGAGTTCGCCTACTTCGACGAGCGTCCCGTCGGCTGGCTGATGGCCCGGCTGACCAGCGACTGCCAGCGGCTCAGCGGGATTCTTTCGTGGGGCCTTCTCGACGTGACCTGGGGCCTGAGCCTGATGCTCGGCATCGCCATCGTCCTGTTCTACCTGAACTGGCAGCTGGCGCTGATCGTCTTTTCGGTCATGCCGCTGCTGGGGTGGATCAGCGTGCGGTTCCAGCGGGCGATCCTGAAGAGCTCCCGGCGGATCCGCAAGATCAACTCCCAGATCACCGCCGGCTACAACGAGGGCATCATGGCCGTCCGCACGACCAAGACCCTCGTCCGCGAACGCCAGAACCTCGACGAGTTCCAGGTCCAGACGGCCGAGATGTATGCCGCCTCGGTCCGCAACGCGATCCAGTCGTCCCTCTACTGGCCGCTGGTGGTGGTGATGGGCGCTCTGGGCACGGGCCTGGCGCTCTGGTTCGGCGGAGTCTGGACGATGCGGGGGGCGATGACCCTGGGCACACTGATCGCATTCATGACCTACACGACGCAGTTCTTCGACCCGATCCACCACCTCGCGCGGATCCTGACCGAGCTGCAGGGCGCCCAGGCGGCCGCCGAGCGGGTCGTCGGCCTGCTGGACACCGAGCCGAAGATCAAGGACTCGCCCGAGGTGCAGGCGGCGATCGCGCGGCACGGTGCGTCGACGCCGGCCGAGGGGCGCGCGATCGACGGCGGGCCCGATCGCATCGACACGATCGAGTTTCGCAACGTGACGTTCGCCTACAAGCCCGAGCAGCCGGTCCTGATCGATTTCAACCTGAAGGTCGACGCCGGCCAGACCATCGCCCTGGTCGGCCCGACCGGCGGCGGCAAGAGCACCATCGTCAGCCTGCTGTGCCGCTTTTACGAGCCGACGGCCGGAGAGATCCTGCTCAGCGGGACCGACTACCGCAAACGATCCCTGCTGTGGCTGCAGTCGAACCTGGGCATCGTCCTGCAGCAGCCGCACCTGTTCAGCGGCACCGTTCGTGAGAACATCCGCTACGGCAAGCTGGCCGCGAGCGACGAGCAGATCGAGTGGGCGGCCCGGCTGGTCAATGCTCATGAGTTCATCATGGCGATGGACAAGGGCTACGACAGCGAGGTCGGCCAGGGCGGCAACCGGCTCAGCGTGGGCCAGAAGCAGCTCGTCTCGTTCGCCCGGGCGGTGCTGGCCGACCCGCAGATCTTCGTGATGGACGAGGCGACCTCCTCGATCGACACCGAGACCGAGAAGATGATCCAGCACGGCGTGGACACGGTGCTGGCCGACCGGACGAGCTTCGTGATCGCCCACCGGCTCAGCACGATCCGCTCGGCCGACCGGATCCTGTTTGTCGACCAGGGGCGCGTCGTCGAGCAGGGCACGCACCACGACCTGATCCTGCAGCGCGGGCGCTATTTCGAGCTCTATTCGAACCAGTTCACCCACGAGGCGGAAGAGCACCTGCTGGGGGCAACGCAGACGGACGAATGAGGGGCAACGTCTATGGGGCACACGGGAAGGCGCCCGAAGCTCGTTTGCTCGCGGTGCAGGATGTGGGAGTGATTTCCCCTTCGATGAGCACGGCCCTGCAAAACGACCGCAGGCCCGTGGCGACCGACGCGGAGCACGCTGCGCATGCGAGGAATTCCATGGCCACATACGTCGTTGCCATGGCACCCCACGCCCAGCGCAGAAAAACACCGGCCCGGGACCTTGTCCCGGGCCGGTGTCGGTTCCGCCGATCATCTGATGTTCGGCTTTGTTCTTGTCGGAAGGCCCTGGGGGCAGTTGGGGCCCGGCCACTCGCATCGCTGCGCTCGCTCGGGCGGACCGCCTGAAGGCGGGACTCCAAGCGCCGCCTGAAGGCGGTACTCCTAACGCCCGCTGAAGCGGCGGCTCCTGACGAGCGGCGGGCGGAGCCCGCCCTACATTTTTACGGCATTTTGCGGATCACGCCGACGACGACGCCCTGGACATTTACACGGTCGACATAGATCGGCTGGAAGTCGGGGTTGGCGGGCTGCAGGCGGACCTTGCCGCCCTTTTCACGGAAGAACTTCTTGAGCGTGGCCTCGCCGTCTTCCAGCAGCGCGACGACCGTCTCGCCGTTGTGGACGTTTTCACGCTTTTCCACAATGACAAAATCCCCATCGCGGATCTGCTCGTCGATCATGCTGTTGCCGCGAACCTTCAGGACGAAGGTGTTGCTCCGGCCGGCGAACATCCCACCCAGGTCGATCGACTCGGGCGATGCGATGGCCTCGACGGGCGCCCCCGCGGCGATGTAGCCGATCAGGGGCATCTCCGAGGGATTCTCGTCGTCAAACTGCACCTGGTCGGTCAAGATCAAAGAGCGTGCCTTGAACGGCAGCCGCCGCAAGAACCCTTTCTTTACGAGGCTCTCGACGTGTTCGAACACGGTGACCTTGTTGACGCCGAGCGTCGCGGCGATCTCCTGCATCGTCGGGGAATAGCCGTTGGCCGCGCGGTAGTCCCGAATAAAGCGCAAAATCTCCAGCTGCCGCGGGGTAACCACCAGCCGGGCCGGTCCTTTCTCGCCAGATCGTCTCGAAGTCCTTGGCATGGGCCGTCTCCTTTGCCCTTAAGGCATCCGCCATCGCCAGGTCCAACCCCTGCGGCCCGAGCACGACCAGCGGCAGCAGATCCGCCGCTTCCTCGTTGTCCCAGACGACCACGGACCGCACGCCGAGCGGCAACTGCCCGGCCGGCTCCCAGCCGGACCGAACCGGCCAGGCGGATGCGTAGTCGCCACCCGGACCAAACAGGCAGAGCGGCAGGAGTTGTTCGTCCGACTCGCGGCTGCATCCATCAGCCCTGCCCTTCGACGATTGCGTGAACCATGACCACATGTCCGGTCTCCTGTGCTGTGCCTGCTGAGCGAAGGGGCTCGAGTCGTCCCCTGTTTATACCCTACCTTTTGCCTAACGTCAAGCGGGGCAGGGAAACTTCGGCCGGATTCGACCGGCTTTTGCAGAGCCAACATCGTGTGGTCATCGGCCCTGCAGGCACCCATATCTTGAACAAAAAAGGCATGTGGCCATCACGGACAGTAGGTATTTGTTTGGGGGTCCAATAAAACGGGGCGGCACCCGCCGGAGCGGAAGCAGCCGTTCGACAGGCTGACTATCGGGAAGAGAGATACCTTTGCAGGGCCGGCGGCGAGGAATATTGCGCAAGGCCATTGTCTTCTGCGATTTTGTCAGTATGATGTTTGCAGTTATCGGTTGGTTGCACGATCGAGTCCGGTTCGCGTACTCTCTGTCAAAGTCAGTCCGCAACTTGTTTTGTCTTTGTCGAAGCTCCTACCGCACAAGAGGTTGCATGGCAACCTCTCCTCAAGAGATCCGGGAAAAGTAAGGGTCTTGTGCCCGCCACTCTGATAGGAGTAACGCATGGGCAAGAAACTGTATGTCGGAAACCTCAGCTACGACGTGACGGACGCCACTCTTCAGGAGTTGTTCACCCCGCACGGCACGGTGGAGAGCGCGCAGGTCATCACTGACAAGTTCAGCGGCCAGAGCAAGGGCTTCGGCTTCGTGGAGATGGGCTCCGATCAGGAAGCCCAGGCCGCGATCAACGCCCTCAACGGCCAGCAGAACGGCGGCCGTGCCCTGACGGTCAACGAGGCCAAGCCTCGCGAGAACCGCGCCGGTGGCGGTGGCGGCGGTGGCGGCGGTCGCGGTGGCCGGGGCGGCTACGGTGGTGGTGGTGGTGGCGGCGGCGGCCGGCGCTACTAGGCCATCCCCCCAGCAAAAAAGAAAGAAGGCCACGAAAGTGGCCTTCTTTTTTTGCGCGCCGCGGGTGCAAGGGCCGTCTATCCGGCGGGTTGCACCGGAACGCACACATCAGTCAGCAGGTCACCGGCCATCGTGACATCCGGGCTATCGCGGTAGACCTCGTAGGCGGGCAGGTCGCACGGCTGGTAGCCGCTGTCGGGCAGCCACTGGTTGTAGATGTAGCTGTAGATGTCCGGCAACTTCCAATACGGCCCGCGATGCGTGACAACGGCGTATGTGCCGCCTTGCAGGTCCTGTACGTTGATCCGGCCGTGCGGTTGCACCGATGCGTCCACGGCCATACCGGCGTCGTAGCGGATCCGTTCGGGTGAGGTGGTGGCCGGATTGTCATGGCTGACACCGACGAGCGGCACATCCGGCCCGAGCAGCCCCCGTGGCCCGGCCCAATCGCGGAGTTTGCGCCAGGTCGCATGGACGTCGCTGTAAGGTCCCACGTGTCGCAGGAAAGCGATTCGAACCGGCGGGCGGTCCTCGATACGGACCTGCATGCTGCTGTCTTCGTGTCCTTTCATCCGGTTACTCCTCCGAACGCACCTGCCAACTGCGCTCCTGTTCGGCAGCCGTAGAATAGTAGTCTCGTGATGAACGATTGCCACTTCTTGCCGGCGTTTCGGTACAGGGACCTGTTGGCCCTAGCCCCTTTGGCCACTGGTCTTTGCAGACGACATGCGCCGAAGAGGATCTGCCCGGGGCAGGTTGGGGTGGTGGCAGCGAGGCCACGCTGGTGGCCGGGAGGGCTGGAGACGGATTGCGCGGTGGCGGATTCCATGGTCGCGTGATCCGCGACCATGGAATCCGTGACATCACGCAGCCGGCATAGACCGCCTTACTGGCGGGCCTGCGCGGCCTGGTCCTTCAGGAGCGTGGCCACCACGCGGTCCCGGAGGTTACGCTGCTGGTCGGCGGTCAGGTTGCCGAACAGCAGCACCGGGGAGGTCGGGTCGTCGGCGTACTCGGCGACGGCCTTGCGCACCTGCGTGCGGTCCCAGCCCTGCTGGCCGGCCAAGAGGTAGAGGTACTCGAGGTCCTGCTGGGCGCGGCGCATGAACTTCATCCGCAGGCCCGGCAGCGGACCGCCGGTGTAGTCCTTGCCGCTGTTGGCGACGTTGCGGCCGGTGTAGAAGATCGCCATGTTCGGACTGCCCGGTTTGAGCCAGTTGCTGCCGCCGTTGGTGGTCCAGTAGGGCATCATGCCGGTCGAGCCGGAGGCCCAGGAATTCAGGAACGACTTGAGGCAATCGACCGGAGCGGCCGAAAGGCCCGGACCGCCGCCGTAGTGCCAGAGATCCTCCTCCAGCCACATCTGCCGGACGGCCGCGGTCGTGACATAGCCGTTGCGGATCGACCCGCCGCTGCAGACCCACACGTTGCAGATCCCGTCCCACATGCCGCGGGCCATGTGCGGCTGCGAAACGTCGGTGCGGTAGGCGAACTCGATGTCGGGCGCGTCGGCCGAATCCACGCCCTGCTTGGGCAGTTCCAGGAAGAATGCGCCAGCCATGTAGTCGTCGTAGTCGACCGGCTCATCCAGCAGCCAGAAACTGGTGCCATCAAGCGAGCCGGTGGTGTACTGCGAGCGGAAGTAGGGCACCTTGAAGTAGTACTTGTTGTTCGGGAACACGTGGTAGACCGTGTCGGTCCAGCCCTTCTGCTGGAAGTATTCGGCCATCTGACGGGCGATGTTGCGATAGCCGGTCTTGTAATGGTGCGGGAAGGCCGTGTGCAGATCGCGGCTGGTCTTGGCCCACTCGGCAAAGTCCAGGCGGGTCTTCAGGTCCGCCCAGTCGCCGTACCACTTTTCGATCGGCAGCGGCCAGTCCTCGTGGAAGTGCAGGTACATGTGACTGATGCCGATCCCGGCACCAGGCCCGACGTAGCCCTGCTCGGCGGTAAAGGCCGAGCCGTCCAGCAGCGGACCGTAGTACTCCTCGAATGGCGTCCAGTCGGCGATGCGGAGGTTCTGGCCGTCGCCATCGACCTTCGGGGCCGGCAGACTGATCCGGCCGCTCTGCGTGTACGGCAGGCAGTTTATCATCTGGCGGTGCGCCTTGCTCAGCCGGTATGATTCCCACTCCGCCGCGCGGGCCTGCTCACCGCTCGCACCGATCAGACTGGCCAGACCAAAGTAGCTGTTCAGCTCGACGATCCAGCTGCTCTTGTCGGGCAGGGTCAGCGGGAGCACCTCGACGGCCAGATCCATCTTTGCCGTCTCGAAGCCGTCGCCTTCGACCGTGACGGTGCCGGTGTAGTCGCCGGGGCGGGTGTCCTTGGGCACGTACAGGTCCACCCAGATCGACTGGTTGGCCTGCCCCTCGATGTTGTTGCCGGCCGCGGGCACGCCGACGGTTTCGCTGAAGGCGGCGGTCATCGGCACGGCGGCATCGGCATGCCAGGCGACCGGGCGGACGGTGGTGTCGGTGATCTCTTCCTCGTTCGGACCGACGGGGGCCTTGGCCTC